>JAJDUR010000123.1 GCA_022826585.1 Dehalococcoidia bacterium | reverse complement strand
GAACTCCCGGTACTCCGCCTCCCCCTTCAGCCCCAGGACCTTCGTGATCGCCGCCGTCAGCGTCGTCTTCCCGTGATCCACGTGCCCGATCGTCCCCACGTTTACGTGCGGCTTCGTCCGCTCAAATTTCTCCTTCGCCATGGCGAATCCTCCGTGCGGGAAGTGGCGCCGGCGCAGCCCGAAGAACCGGGAAGCGTCGCGCCCTGGAGCCCTCATCCAGATTTGAACTGGAGACCTCGTTCTTACCAAGAACGCGCTCTGCCAACTGAGCTATGAGGGCCTAGTCCGCGTGTGCGTTATTGATAGTAGCGGGATTTCCGTTGTGGGGGAGTGGGGGCGGGGACGCGGGCCGGGCCTACCCACCGGGTGATACGCACCTGCTACGCTCGAATCATGGCGAACCGGCCAGCGACCGATCCAGGCGTTCCGGCAGCCCAGATGCTGGAGGAGGCCCGGGCCGAACGGGACAGGGAGCTCGACGAGGCGTTCGAAGCTACGCCAGGCCGCGCTTCGCCAGCTCGCGGGGCATCCGCTCGGCGTCGGCGCTGAGCAGGGGGCCGCGCTCCTCGTCGGTGAGCGTGCCGGCCGTGTCCTTCGCCATCTTCCCGCCGTCGAAGAGGATCCACTTCTCGGGGATGACCTCGAGGATGACGCGCAGGGGCGAGTCGAGGCGCTCGACGAAGGCGGCCGCGGCCTCCGCATCGGGGCTGACCTTGTTGGCGAGGGCCGGGTAGAACCAGTCCTTGGTCTCCTGGTCGTCGTGGATGATGCAGCGCCCCTTGGCCGTGGCCTGGCCTCCCGGCGCGCCCGAATCGGGCGGGCAGGAGGCGCTGCTCACGATGACGGAGACGCGCGGGTCGCGGCGGATGGCGGCCACGCGGTGGCGGTGGACGGCGCAGGTAATCCAGAAGCGCCCTTCGTGCCAGACGTAGGCGTGGATGACGCCGACGGGCCAGCCGTCCTGCGTGCTCCAGTTGAGGGCGCACTCGCCCGCGTTGGTGAGCAGCGACTCAAGCTGCTCCTCGTCGAGGGGGTAGCCGGAAACGGTTTCGTGGTCTTGCGCGCCCGCCATCTGTAGGCCTCCAGGCAGTAGTGCTGGCCGCGCCATGCGCGGCGCCACGAACCGTGGCAGAGCGCAGCGCGCGCGTCAACGGGTGGGCGCTGCTACGCTCGCCCCGTGGGCATCGACGCGCTGACACACGACCTCGCCGGCAACCTCGTCGTGCCGGAGACGGACGAGGAGTGGGACGAGTGGGTCTCGGCGTCGCGGACGCGGAATCACGTGCTGGACAACCCGCTGCTGGACTGGCTGGACCGGCACGGCGAGGCGCACGGCTACGAACGTGACCCTATCGACGAACCCACCGACTTCCTGACGTTCCTCTTCGGAAAGGGCAACGCCTTCGAGGCGGCGGTGGTGGAGCACCTGCGCGGGCTCGCCGAGGTGCGCACGATCGTGCCGGAGGACGCGGGGCGCGAGGTGCGGCAGGACCTCGCCGTCGCGGAGGAGACGTTCGCGGCGATGACCGAGGGCGTGCCCATCATCTTCCAGGGGACGTTGCGCGACGCGGAGACGCGCACCTACGGGGGACCGGACCTGCTCGTGCGGAGCGACGTGCTGGCGGAGCTGTTCCCGCGGTCGTTCGGCGAGGCGCCGGCGGCCGTGCCCGCTCCCGACCTCGACATCGGGGACCGGCACTACCGCGTGGTCGACATCAAGTTCTCGACGCTGCACCTGGCGGCCGGCGGGGAACTGGGCAACTCCGGCTCGGCGCCCGCCTACAAGGCGCAGGTGTACCTCTACAACCAGACCCTCGGGAGGCTGCAGGGCTACCTGCCGCCGGAAGCGTTCGTGCTGGGCCGCGGGTGGGAGCAGACGCGGCGGGGCGAGACGTCACGCGGCACCAGCTGCATGGAGCTGGTCGCTCCGGTGGCGAACAACTACGCCTCCCGGACCGGCGGCCCACTCTCGTTCCAGGTCGAGGCGGCGGTGGAGTGGATGCGGCGCGTGCGCCGCGAGGGGGGCGGCTGGCGCGCTCTGCCCGAGCCGTCGGTCGAGGAGTTGCGGCCCAACGCCAAGGGCGATGCGGGCGAGTGGTCGACCGCGGTGAAGGAGATCGTGAAGCAGGGCGAGGACCTGACCCAGCTCTGGTGGGTCGGTGTCGGGAAGCGGCGGGACGCGAACCGGGAGGGCCTCGTGCGCTGGACCGACCCCCGCGTGACACCGACGGCCGTCGGCGTCGCGGGACGTACGACCGCCCCGAACCTCCAGGCCTTGCTCGACGTGAACCGCGAGGCCGGCCCCAGTGTCCGCCCCACCCGCATCGAAGCGGCCCGGGCCGACTGGATCGAGGAGGCCCCCGCCGAGTTCTACGTGGACTTCGAGACCGTGGGCGACCTCGACGACGACTTCTCGCGCATCCCCCAGCGGGGCGGGCAACCGCTCATCTTCATGATCGGCTGCGGGCACGTGGAGGGGGGCGAGTGGAAGTTCGAGTGCTTCATCACCGACCGGCTCGACGAGCCATCGGAGGCGGCGATCATCGACGACTGGTTCGAGCACATGACGGCCGTGCGGGATCGGCTGGCGCCGGGGGTCGATCCGAAGGTCATCCACTGGTCGCCGCACGAGACGATCACGCTGGAGACGGCCTTCGACGCCGCCGTGCGGCGCCACGAGGCCACCGGCTGGCGCCACACGAGAACGCAGAAGCCCTGGCCCCACCCGAACTGGTTCGACTTCCTGAACAAGGTGATGAAGGTGGAGCCGGTGGTGGCGAAGGGCGCGCACGGCTTCGGGCTGAAGGCCGTCACCAACGCGATGCACGACCTCGGCCTCGTCGAGACGAAGTGGGACGACGGCCCCGTCGACGGGCTGGGGGCGATGGTGGGGGCGTGGTGGTGCGACCGCCGGGCCCGCGAGGCAGGCGGGAGCATGCGCGATCTCGAGGTGATGGGGGGCATCGAGCGGTACAACGAGGTCGACTGCAAGGCGATGATGGAGCTCGTCCGCTACCTGCGGCGGAACCACTGAGCGGGGTCCGCCCGGGGGAATGCGGGTGAATTCGCCGCCGGATGGGGAACGATCCGGCGGGGAGACGCATATCTCTTCTACAGGATGGCACTGGCGCGAATCGATGCGCGGCGCGAACACTACCCTGGCCGAACCGCGGAAGGTGAGGGACGCATGACCGATGACGAGGCCGTCCTGCTCTGCCAGGACGGCGACCGTGACGCCTTCCGCCACCTCGTGGAGCAGTACAAGAACCCGCTCTTCGGCACCGCCTACCTGATGACGGGCAACGCGGCCCAGGCCGAGGAGCACGTGCAGGAGGCGTTCCTGCTCGCCTGGCGCGGCATCCGTACGTTCCGCAGAGGACGCCCGGTGAAGCCGTGGCTGATGCGCATCCTGGTGAACGCGGTGCTCGCGCAGCAGCGCAAACGGGCGCTCACCACCGTCCCGCTGGAGGAGTCCGCGCCGTTGCGCGCGCCCTCGAGCGGGGCCGAATCGATCGAGGCGAGCGAGGACCGCGAGGCAGTGCGGCAGGCGCTCGCGCAGCTCACCCCGGAGCACCGCCAGGTGGTGGTGCTGCGCTACTTCGCGGACCTGACGGTCCCGCAGGTGGCGCGTTCGGCCGGGGTGCGCGAGGGGACGGTCAAGTCGCGGCTCCACCGGGCGCTCCGCCAGATGCGGGAGCTGCTGGAGCAGTCGGGCGTGATGGAGGTGGCCGGCAATGGCGCGTAACGAGATGCCAGATCAGGAGATGGAACAGCGCCTCCGCGAGCACTTCGCCGAGGAGGCCGAGGAACTGCGCGCCCCGGAGGACCTCTGGGCGCGGCTGGAGGGACGCCTGGGGGAACAGCAGCCGCCGCGCTTCGCTTCCTTGCGTGGCGGAGTCGCCGCCATTGGCGGGAAGCCCTGGATTCCGGCGGCGGCGGCGGCCGTGCTGGTTGTGGGCGTGGGGATCGGGGCCTGGGCCCTGGCCGGTGGAGGCGATGGCAATGGCGACGGTGACAGCGCGCCGGCGGCGCCTCATGCGGCCAGCGAGAGCAGCGACCCGGAGCCGGTCGCCACGGAGGCGGCACAGGCAGCCGCAGCCGCTACCGCCGCACCCACGGCAGCTCCGGCAATGGAGGCCGCTGCCACCGCGCAGGCGACGATGGCCGCCCGGGAAGAGGCTCAGGAGGCGACCGGGGCACAGCAGGTCCAGGCGACCGAGAGCACGCCCGCCCCAACGCCCGACCCGACAGCCGCGCCTGCGACGGCGACCGAAGCACCGACGGAGATGCCGCCGGCCGACGAAAGCTCAGACCCGGGCGAGCCCGACGCCGGCGATGGCGACATGGCCGACGGCGACATGGGTGACGACATGGACGATGCCGACATGGCCATGGACGACGCCGACGAAATGGCTGCCGACATGGACGACGCCGACATGGGCCGGGGCGGCGACGGCACGGATGACGCCATGGACGCCGACATGAGCGAGCCGGCGGTTAGCGGACCTCCCTCGGAGCGACGCGTCGAGGAGCCGCCGCAGCCCGAGCAGCCCCCTGCCACGACGTTCCAGGACTACGAGCGCACGGGCGTCGTGGAGACCTCGACGGACGCGGTCTCGACGTTCAGCCTGGATACGGATCGCACGTCGTACTTCCTCGCGCTCACCTGGGTGCGCGACGGGTACGCCGTCAACCCGGACTCGGTCCGGGCCGAGGAGTGGGTCAACTCCTTCGACTACGACTACGACGAGCCCGGCGACGACGGCAGCTTCGCCATCAGCAGCGACCTCGTGCGCCATCCCCTGGAGAGCGGCTGGCACCTCGCGCGGGTGGCGCTGCAGGCCCCGGACCTGCGCGACGACCGACCCCTGAACGTGACGCTCGTGCTCGACGCTTCGGGCTCCATGGGCACCGGCAACCGCGTCGCCGTCGCGCGCGCCGCGGCGGAAGCCATCCGCCAGAGCCTCGGCCCCGACGACCGCGTCGCCGTCGTGCACTTCAGCGACCACGTGATCCACGCGATCGGGCACAGCAGGCCCGACGACCAGTCGGTGGTGCGGGCGATCGAATGGCTGCGGCCCCACAGCAGCACCAACGTGCAAGCGGGGGTCAACCAGGGCGTGCGGCTGGCCGACGCCGTCCGGCGGGAGCGGCCCGAGGCCTACAACTACATCATCCTCATGTCCGACGGCGTCGCGAACGTGGACGCGACCGACCCGTTCGCCATCCTCGAGGGGGCGCCCGACACCGACAGCAGCAATCCCCTGCGGCTGATCAGCATCGGCGTCGGCGTCGAGAACTACAACGACGTGCTGCTCGAGCAGCTGGCCCAGTACGGGAACGGCTGGTACCGCTACCTCGACACCGTCACGCAGGCGCAGCTCACCTTCAGCCGGGAGAACTGGCTGGCGCTCTCGACGCCCTTCGCCGACCAGGCGCGCGCCCAGGTGACGTGGGATCCGGCGGTCGTGAAGCGGTGGCGAATCGTCGGCTACGAGAACCGCATCACGCCCGACCACACCTTCGAGCAGGACCGCAAGGAGTTCGCCGAGCTCCCCTCGGGGACGGCCACGACGGTGTTCTACGAGCTCGAGCTGCACGAGGGCGTGAGCCCCTCGGCCGTGCTCGGGAGCGTGGAGGTTCGCTGGGTGGACCCGAAGACGGGCGCCTCGGAGAGCCAGACTGCCCGCGTCACGGGGCGGACGGACGCGGGCTTCGCCGGTGCCGACCGCTACCTGCGGCTGGGCGCCATCGTGGGCCTCGCCGCCGACCGCTACAGCAGCCTCTCGCCCCAGGTCGAGAACGCGGAGGTCGACTACGCGGGCATCCGCGACGACCTGGACACCCTGGGCGACGAGCTCGCCGCCCTGCAGGGAAGCCTCGGCTCGACCGAGGCCTACCAGGACTTCAGCCTCCTGCTGAAGCACCTGACGGCGGTAGCGGAGGAACGGGCGCCCTCATCGGGGTACAGCCCATGACCCCTCCCGCCACCTGACCGGGCGCCCTCGGGCGCGCCACCACCACCCCGGCACCCATCCCCAGGAGGTCTCCCATGCGACCACCCAGGCCCCCGCTATCCATGTTGATGTCCCGGATCCTCGCCGCGATCGTCGCGATGACGCTCCTGGCGGCGGCGCTGGCGACCGGCGCCTGCGGCGGGGACGAGGGGGGCGACCGCGCAACTCCCGCGGCGACCGCCACGGAGGTAGCCAGCCCGTCGCCCGAGCCGCCCACGGCGACTTCGCCGGCCCCGCGCACCACGACGGCGACGGCAACGGTGACCACCGCCCCCGAGGAGACATCCGATCCGGCGACCAGCACCCCCGCGCCGGCCACGCCGGCCACGCCGCCTGCACCCCCGACCGCGGAACCCACGGCAGCCGGGACCCCCATTGCCGCCGCCACCGAAGCTGCGGCCGCCGAGGAAGAGGCGGCAGAGGCCGCACCGCCGGCAGAGGCCAGCGACGGCCGGGGCGGGGACGGCCGGGGCGGGGACGGCGACATGGCCGAAGACGCCTCAGGCGTCGGTGGCGACTACAGCGACGACATGGACGCCGACATGGCCGACGACGCTTCAGGCGTCGGTGGCGATTACAGCGACGACATGGCCGAAGACGCGATGGAGGACTCGACGGCCCACGAAAGGAGCTCGGCCTCGGAGGGGTACGTGCAGCCGGACCTCTCCGCGGGCGAGGTGAACGACAACGAACGTTGGGACGAGTACCTCCAGTACCGCGACCAGTACGAGGGCCGCGAGGTGCACGACGTCGACGTCTCGGAGCGCTACGTCATCACGGTCCACGACACGGATGGGCATCCGGTGCCGAACGCCGAGGTGCGCGTATCGGCGGGCGAGACGGTCCTCTTCGAGGGGCGCACCTACGCGAACGGCCAGACCCTCTTCTTCCCCCGGGCCTTCCCGGCCGGCGCCGGGGCCGAGTCCTTCACCCTCAGCGTGACGAAGGGCGAGGCCAGCCGGGAGCTTGCGTTCACGCGGGGCGAAGAGCCAGCCTGGGACGTCGTGCTCGACCTGGAGCAGGCCGCCGTGGAAGGCGTGCCCCTCGACGTGCTCTTCCTGCTCGACTCGACCGGCAGCATGGCCGACGAGATCGGGCAGATCAAGGCCACGCTGCTCTCCATCTCCGCGCGCATCAGCGACCTGCCCTCGCGGCCCGACCTGCGCCTGGGGATGGTCGCCTACCGGGATCGCGGGGACGACTTCGTCACGCGCGTGTACGACTTCGAGGCGGAGCCCGCGCAGTTCCTCGAGACCATCCGGGGCGTGGTCGCCGACGGCGGCAACGACTACCCGGAGTCCCTCAACGAGGCGCTCCACGTGGCCGTGCACGAGCCGCAGTGGCGGCGCGGCGACGCGATCCGGCTGATGTTCCTCATCGCCGACGCCCCGCCCCACCTCGACTACCAGGACGACTACAGCTACGCCGACGACATGGTCGAAGCGCACCGGCGCGGCATCAAGATCTTCTCCATCGCCACCAGCGGCCTCGATGCGCAGGGCGAGTACATCTTCCGGCAGATCGCCCAGCACACCATGGGGCGCTTCCTCTTCATCGTCTACGGCCCGGGAGGGACCACCTCCCACAGCGTTAGCGACTACACCGTGGAGCGGCTCGACGACCTCGTCGTGTCGCTGGTCGAGGAAGAGCTGGCGCACCTCGACCGGTAACCCACTGCATCACCAACGCCGGCGGATCGACCGCACAAGCCAGAGGAGGACCAGATGCGATTCACGAAGCGGATGTACCGAACCCTCGCCGTGAGCGCCGCGATCGCGCTCCTGGCCGTGGCCGTGGTGGCCTGCAGCGGCAACGATGACGACGACGGGGCGTACGCGCCGCCTGCCGCGACAGCGGCGCCCGACCGCTCGCGCGTCGTGGAGGAGGCGCGGGCCACGGCTGCGGCCTCCGAGCACTACCAGGCCGCGGCGGCCGCCACCGAGGCCGCGGCCGAAGACTCCTCGGGCGGCGCCCGGCCGGTGGGGAGCAGCTCGCAGGCTGCCTCCGCATCCACGACCGAACCCGCCCCGCAGCGGCCCGGCCCGGCGGACGCGACCTTCCGCAACTACGGGCGCACCCCCTTCGTCGACGCCTCCACGGACGCCGTCTCCACATTCAGCCTGGACACGGACCGCACGTCCTACTTCCTCGCCCTCACCTGGGCGCAGAACGGGTACACCGTGGAGCCGGACTCGGTGCGGGCGGAGGAGTGGGTCAACGCCTTCGACTACGGCTACGACCTGCCCCGGCGCGACGACAGCTTCGCCATCACGACGGACGTGGTCGGCCACCCCCTCGGGGGCGGGCGGCACCTCGCACGCGTCGCCTTCCAGGCGCCGAACGTGCGGGACGACGTCCCCCTGAACGTGACGCTCGTGCTGGACGCCTCCGGCTCGATGAGGGACGGCAACCGCGTCGCCATCGCGCGGGAGGCGGCGGAGGCGATCCGCGGGAGCCTCGGCGAAGACGACCGCATCGCCGTCGTCCACTTCACCACCGGCGTGATCGACGGGTACACCGTCCGCCACAGCCGCCCCGGCGACCGCGACGTGGCCTGGTCGATCCGCCGGCTCGAGCCTCACGGCTCGACGAACGTGCAGGCGGGGCTCGACCTCGGCGTGCGGCTCGCCGACGACGCCCGCCGCGACCGGCCCGACGCCTACAACTACATCATCCTGATGTCGGACGGCGTCGCGAACGTGGACGCCACCAATCCTTTCGCGATCCTCGACTCCTCGCCCGACGGCGACCACCGCAACCCCCTGCGGCTCATCACCATCGGCGTCGGCATCAACAACTACAACGACTTCCTGCTGGAGCAGCTCGCCCAGCACGGCAACGGCTGGTACCGCTACCTCGACGACACGAGGCAGGCGCAGGAGACCTTCAGCCGCGAGAACTGGCTGGCCCTCTCCACGCCCTTCGCCGACCAGGCGCGGGCGCAGGTGACCTGGGATCCGGCGCTCGTCAGCTCCTGGCGGATCGTCGGCTACGAGAACCGCATCACGCCCGACCACACCTTCGAGCAGAACCGCAAGGAGTTCGCCGAGCTCCCCTCGGGCGCGGCCACGACCGTGTTCTACGAGCTGGTCCTGCACCGCGAGGCCGGCGGCCGCTCCGCCGTCCTGGGCGATGTCGAGGTGCGCTGGGTGGACCCGTCCTCGGGCGACACCTACACCCAGCAGTCGCGGGTGGCAGGTGACACGAACGCCCCCTTCGACGCGGGCGACCGGCACCTGCGCTTCGGCGCCATCGTGGCGCTGGCGTCCGACCGCTACAGCGCGCTCTCGCCGCAGCACGAGAACGCGGCCGTCGATGTCGACGGCATCGCCTCGGACCTGGCGGCGCTGCGGAGCGAGCTGGGGTCGCTCTACGAGCGGCTGGGCTCGCTGCAGGCGTACGCGGACTTCAGCTTCCTGCTGGACCAGCTGGCGGCGCGGGCGGAGGAGCTTGCGCCCGGTTCTTCAGGCTACAGCCAGTGACGGCGCCCCTCGCCCATCACCGGCTGTAACAGCGCGAATCCGGCCGCGGCGGCCAACACCCCACCACCCGCCGCGGCCGGCGCGCGCACCACGGTCTTCCGGGTGACTGTCGCTAGATAGCCAGCTGCGCCAGGTCGATGGCGATGAGGGCCACGCTCAGGCCCAGCCACATGGTGACGATGATCCAGTAGAGCCAGGGGTTTTCGTCCCGGTGGATCGGTTCCACCAGGAAGGTCACGCCGGTGGCGAGGCTCGGCGCGGCCCAGAACAGGAACAGCAGGCCCCAGAGCCACTGGAAGTTGAAGACGACGGCGGCAACCACGACCGCCAGGGCGCCCAGCGTGATCCAGCGAATGCCGCTGCCCGCCCCACGGCGCTGCCGCCGGTCGAAGCTCACTCCCCGGCCTCGACGTGTCGCGGCAGGGGGCTCTGCCCCAGCAGGCGCCAGGCCAGATAGTGATGAAAGTCGACGACCACGCGCTCGAGCGGAACCAGCCGCCCACCCCGGGAGAACTTCGCCGCCATGCCCGCCTGGGCCCGCTCGCAGATCGCGCGGTCCTCTTCCAGGAACGCGGTCGCGTAGCCATCGGAGATGGCCTCCGTCAGCTGGTCGGGCGCCGATCGCATGAGCGTTCCCTGGAACACCCGGGTCGAGGCGGGGCTCACGGGATGGGCGATGATCCAGTCCCACGAGTCCTGCGTCACGACGCCCACGAACGAGGGCGGGATCGAGACGAGGACGTAGTGGTCGCCGCCCGTGCCGCCCCCGAAGAGGCTCCCGAGCAGTTTGCCGACGAGCCCGCCCTCGCCCTGGACGATCTCGCCGCCGGTCAGCGTCCATGGCGCCGAGCCCTCGATGTAGTAAGCGCCCCGGGTCGGGGTCACCTTCTCGAGCGTCTTCTCGTGCACCTTGAACAGGTGGTAGCTCTCCATGCCGTTCTCGACGATGAGCTTCCAGTTGGCCTCCCAGACCTCGGGGGCGGCGAGCGCTCCCGGCGACGCGAAGGACTCCATGTCGAACTCGGCCAGGTGCGGGGCGATGTCCGCGAGGCGCTCCGCGAGCGGCGGGGCGTCGGCCGAGAGGCACACGAACACGACGCCCATCCAGACCTCGATGCGGAACGCCGGCAGGCTGTGCTCCTCGGAATCGATCGTGAGCCCGTGCGTGTAGGGCGCGCCGCGGAAGGCGCCTCCGTCGCTGTAGCTCCAGGCGTGGTACGGGCACGTGATCGTGCCCTTCTCGAGACAGTCGACGCCCGGTTCGAGCATCAACGTGCCGCGATGGCGACACACATTCGATAGCGCCCGCAGCTGCCCGTCGGCGCCGCGAACGAGCGCCAGGGGCTCGCCCGCGATGTCAAGGGCGAGGTAGTCCCCGGGATCCGCCAGCGCGGCCTCCGCGCAGACCGCCACCCAGTCACCGTGGAACACGCGGTCCACCTCGAGCGCAAAGAGGCGTTCGTCCGTGTAGGCGGCAAACGGGAGGGCGTGCGCCTCTTCGGCCGGAGCGGCTGCCGTGGCCAGCAATTCGAGCGCTGCTTCGACGTCTTGCGTGCTCATCGGGGCTGTCATTCTGCACCTCCTCGGCGCCGTAGCCACAGCGCGCCCAGGAACGCGCCCATCGCCAGCACGACGACCACCCATGCCACCCCGGGAAGGCCGCCGGCGAGCGGCGCCCGCTGGCCGCTGCCGGTGTCGGGGGGCTGCACGAGGGCGAAGGTGTACGAGATTCGCGAGTAGTAGAGGGTGGTCTTCCCTTCGAAACCGGAGTCGGTCCCGACGATGAGCCAGACCCTGCCCTCGCCGTCGGTCCTGATGGTCAGGGGCGCATCCGCGTTCGTGAGCGTCTTGATGACGTAGGCGTCGAGGGTCGCGTCCGGGTGCGTGATGTCGCCCAGCAGGACCACCGCCGCGCCGCCCGTCGCCTGGTTTCCCTTGTCGATGTTGAGCCGGAGATGGCCGATGCCATCCTCGGAGGTCGCAGGCTCCACCGGCGAGGCGCCGGCCTTCACGTAGACGCTCTCGCCGGGAGCCCCGCCGATGCCAACGAGGCCCGGGGGAATGCTGGTGGCCAGGTCGAGCGAGATCGACACGGTGTAGACGGTGTCCGGGTGCAGCCCGCCCACCTGCCGCTTCAGGAACATGAAGAGGTCGTCGCTGCGGTTGTGCCCCTGGACGTAGATGCCCCCGCCTTCGAGTCCCTCCGGGAGCGGGCGGTGGCCGCCGTCCAGCTCGTAGAGGTCCTGCGGGGCGCCGACGGGCAGGTCGGCGAAGTCGACGGTCCAGCCCTCGGCGTCGTGCTCGAACGCGAAGGTGTACGTGGCCTCGCCCCCATCCTCCGCCACGACGGAGGCGGGCACCGCCAGGGTGAGTCCGGCGAGAAGCGCCAGGCACGAGACGACGGGCCAGGCGAGGGAACGCTGCCGGAACCTGGGCACGCCGTTCACCTCGTCCGTGAAAGGAAAGCTGGTGGAGGGGGCAGGATTCGAACCTGCGTACCGCTCTGCGGGGCAGATTTACAGTCTGCTGCCTTTAACCACTCGGCCACCCCTCCACCTGGTAAGCCCAGGAGGGGACTCGAACCCCTAACCTGCTGATTACAAATCAGCCGCGCTGCCAGTTGCGCCACCTGGGCAGGGGGCCGACCCCACCTGCCGGGGGCCGTGTGACGCCACGGTACGGTGGCGACCCTGCGAGTATCGCGCCGCGCCCCCTCACCCGCAAACAGGACGGCCCCGCGACACTGGGGCCTTTGCGCTCGCAGGTCCGGCCGCCAGCCTCGCCCGACACCCACTTCTGGAGGAACGCGATGAGCGAGGAACCGGTGATCGGCGGCGAGAGCGCGCCGGAGGAGCCCACCGACGGCGAGACCGGGGCGGTAACGCCGCAGGCGGACGCGAGCGAGGCGGAGCTGGCCGGGCTGCTGCGCGAGACCCTGCTGGCCGCCCACGACGATCTCGCGGCGGAGGACCTCGAGGGAGCGACCGCGGGCGAGGTGCGGGATCGCTACGTGGCGGCCCGCGAGCGGCTCGGGCGGGAGGCGGACGATGCGAGGGAAGCGCCCGTCCCCGCGGGCGCGCCCGGGCGCTTCGCCCCCGCGCCGGGGACGGCCTTCGAGAAGATTCGCGAGGGCCTCGCGCGGCTGAACGCCTGACCGTGGCGGTCGACGGCTGGGAGGCGCGGGGCTAGCATCGGCTCAGGGGAAACGATGAACGTTGCCATCCTCGGCCTTGGGCGCTTCGGCAAGCAACTCGCACGCGAGCTCGCGCTGCTCGGCGTCGACGTGCTTGGCGTCGACCGCGAAGGGGCCCGTGTCAACGAAATCGTTGAGACGGTCCTGCTGGCCGCCGAGGGGAACGTGGAGGAGGTCGAGTTCCTCGAGTCGCTCTCGCTGCACAACTACGACTCGGTGGTCGTGGCCATCGGCAGCGACGTGGCCACGAGCGTGCTCGTGACGCTCACGCTGAAGCAGCGGCTGCGCCTCACGCACGTGGTCGCCAAGGCGAGCACGGCCGAGCACACGCGCGCCCTGGAGCTGGCCGGCGCGGACGTGCTGGTGAACCCGGAGCGGGAGTCGGCCCAGCGGCTGGCGCACACGCTCGGGAGCAGCGACATCACCGACTACATGGCGCTCGGCGGGGCGCAGGGCATCGCCCGCGTGCGGGCGCCCTACTCGGCCACCGGGCACGCCATCGGCGATCTCGACATCGCCAGCCGTTACAACGTGTTCCTGGTGGCGCGGCTGCGCGAGGACTCCGTGACCTTCAACCCGGACCTCGAGGAGACCGTGCAGCAGGGCGATTTCTGGATCGTGGCGGGACGCGACGACCACCTGCGCGACCTGCAGCAGTAGCCCCGCCCCACGCCGCCCAAACGAAAACCGCCCGCGTTGCTGCGGGCGGTTTTGCTATCCCGGCGGAAAGGAGGAAAACGCCGGGAATCTCGATCCGGAGCGGCCTAGGCCGCCCTGGTCATGCGGTGTTCCTCGTTGGTGATGAAGTCGCTCTCGGAAAGCCAGTTCTTGAACTCCTTCACGGCGCCACACTCGTAGCAACGGCCAAGGCTGACGGGCCCGGAGGGCTCGTCGATGCGCCAGCGGTGGAAGTGCTGGGGCTTCGCTGCGGCTCTGGTGGTACTGCGCTTGTTCATGACCAAACCTCCAAGGTTGACGTCGTCGGGCTTTCGCCCTACGCTCCTAAAGAAGAACCTCCGTTACTATCTTTTCCGAAGTTCTGGTACAAGTGTAGCAGGAGCGCCGAAAGCGTCAAGCGGTGGTTCCCGAGGCCCTTCCCCGGGCCTTACCATGGGAGATGAGCAGTTCCATGGCCCGATCGAACGGCAACGGCTCGACCCGCAAGTACGGGCATGCGTGCCTCATCGCGCAGTCGCTCGACGTACTGGGCGACCGCTGGACGCTGTTGGTGCTGCGGGACCTGATGACGGGGCTGCGGCGCTACACAGACATCCTGCAGAACTGTCCCGGGCTCTCGCCCAACGTCCTCGCCGACCGGCTGAAGATGCTGGACCGCGAGGGCCTCGTTCACCGTCACTACGAGCGCGGCCTCCCGCCGCGCGTCGAGTACACACTTACCGAGAAAGGATGGGCCGTACGACCCATCCTTCTTTCGTTGGTGGAGTGGGGAATGACCTACGCGAACCGCTTCACCCGCCAATCCGTCGGAGACACCGTCCCGACGGATTTTGCTGTCCGGATGGTCCCCACCTTCGCCTTCCAGCCCGAGCTCGCCGAGGGCGTCAACGTCTCGCTGATGCTCGAGATCGACGACTGCGAGGGCTGCAGCGCCTGGACGTTCCAGATCGACGACGGGCGGCTCATCCCGCAGCGCGGCGGGGCGCCCGCCGACCTGCGCTTCCGCACCGACACCACCGGCTTCTTCCGTTTCTTCCGCGGGGCGGATCCGAACGAGTGCGGCGAGCTCCAGGGTCCGGTCGAGCAGGCGAAGGCGTTCCAGGGCTGCTTCCAGCTCGCACCCCCGGTCCCGGTGGGGGCGTAGCCGGCTGCTGAGCTCCCGCAGGTGAGGATGACACCATCGCACCGCTGCCTGTTCGTGATGCCGGTGCGGTTCGTGCTGGCGGACCTGGTTGCCGCGCAAACCGGAGGGGATTGAGAGACTGAAGCAGTACATCCTCTTCGACCATGACGGCGTTCTCGTGGACACCGAGTCCTGGTACTACAGGGCCGGCGAGCGCGCCCTGGCCGACATCGGGTTCACCCAGGACAAGGCGCAGTACCTCCGGGACATGACGCGAGGGCAGGCCACCTGGGCGCAAGCCAGGGCGGCCGGCATCGATGAACAGACCATCAGCAGGCAGCGCGAGGTTCGCAACGCCTACTACCAGGACTACCTTCGAACAGAGGCCATTGAGATCGACGGTGTCGTTGACACGCTCGCCGAGCTGTCCCGGTACGTCCGCATGGCCATCGTGACGACCTCGAAGGGGGCGGACTTCGCGGTCATCCACGAGAAGCGCCAGATCACCCGGTTCATGGATTTCGTGCTTGTTCGCGAAGACTACGAGCTCGCCAAGCCGCACCCCGAGCCCTACCTGACCGGCCTGGAGCGCTTCGGCGCCACCAGGGCAGAGGCGCTCGTTGTCGAGGACTCAACCAGGGGGCTGAACTCGGCCGTGGCGGCCGGTATCGACTGCGCCATCGTCCATAACGACTTCACGAGCGCGCAGGACTTTTCGCAGGCGACCTATCGCATCGCAACGCTGAGTGAGCTGAAGGACATCATCCTCGGGGAACGCTGACGGAGCCGGGCCTCCCGCAGCCGTTTGAAGGGTCTTCGCGACTCCCGGCCCCCTTACTCCGTGACGATCTCCAGGGTGGCGTGGCCGAAGAGGACGGCGAAGCGGCGGCACCAGACGACCGCGCTCTTGAACTCCTCGATGTCGATGTCGGATGGGATCTCGTAGTTGAAGGCGCCGTCGGTGGCCTTCAGGTCGCCGAGGTTGATGGCGTCCTCCTCCCAGCCGTCGGGGTTGCGGGAGAGGTAGACGAAGAGGTCGGGGCCGTTGCGCACGGAGAAGTTCTCGACGCGCAGGATGTAGACCCCCGGCTCGGTCTCGACGATGAACGCATCGCCGCGGGCGAAGTGGAAGTCGTCGGAGCCCTGCCACTGGCCGTGGGCGTAGAGCGTGGCGCCTCCATCCGACTCGCCGGCGCCGGCCGCGGGGTCGCCGGCGGCGTCCGCCGCCGTGGTGGCGGGGGCCTCGGTAGCGGACGCCCCGGCGTCTGAAGCAGTGGTCGCGCGGGCGGCCGTGGCCGGAGGTGGTGTCGAGGTCGCTTCCGGAGCCGCGGTGGCGACAGCGGAGCGGTCGAACTCGGGGGCGGCCTCCTCGAGGAAGCTGCGCTCCCAGAGGGGAGAGAGCAGGTACCAGCCCACGGGAATCGCGATAGCCAGCAGGGGGATGCCGACGCCGGCGGTGATGTACTTGTGGTCCAGGAGCGGCTGATAGAGGCGCATCCGCCAGGCGGCCGCGATCGCGCCAACGATCAGGACGACGACGATCGGCAGGATGATCCAGCGGTTGGGGTAGATGAACTCAGATCCGAAGCGTTCCAGTTCGCCAAATATCTCTTCCATCTGTCACATTCCTCGCGATCAGTCTAGCTGGGGCCGCCGTTCGCCCCAGCGACGCATCTTTACCTTCGGCGGCGGCCTTGCCACGGGCTTTACAACCGCCTAGAAGGGGGGAGGCCGCGCCAGCGGGCCCGGGAGTGAGCGATGAAGCCGGTGGTCGACCACACCCTCTGCGAAGGGCACGCACGCTGCGAGGAGACGGCCCCCCAGGTGTTCCAGGTGGACGACGACGACAAGAGCCAGGTGCTCGTGGAGGCCGTCCCCGAGGAGCTCCGCGACCGCGTCGAAGTGGCCGTGCGCGTCTGCCCGCGGCAAGCCATCAGCCTGGAGGAAGCGTCATGACCAGCGGCGTCCCCGCTCGCGGCGGCGACGCGCTCAGCGTCGACACGCTCTCCATCACCGATACCCAGAAGTACGTCGAGCGGGGGTACCCGTGGGCGGAGTGGGACCTGCTCCGGCGGGAGGCGCCGGTCTACTGGTACGACCGGCCCGACGTCGACCCGTTCTGGGCGCTGACGACGTACGAGGACACGCTCACCATCTCGAAGCGGTCCGACATCTTCATCAGCTCCGACCGGCTGCGCATCTTCCCGAGCACGCAGGAGGAGTTTTCGAGGCGGCGGAAGGAGGAGCTGATCGCGCGCTTCGGCCCGGAGCGGGCGCGGCGCCACTACACGCTCAGCTTCATCGACATGGACGACCCGGAGCACGCCGCCTACCGCAACCTCACGAACCGCAGCTTCACGCCGCGCGCGATGCGCCTGCTGGAGGACCACATCGCCGAGCTGGCGGAGGCCTACGTGAGCGGCTTCGCCCGCCAGCTCGTGAACACCGTGGCCGAGCAGGGCGAGTGCGACTTCGTGCACGACCTGGCGGTCAAGCTGCCGATGGCGGCCATCTTCGAGATGCTGGGCTTCCCCCGCGAGGACTGGGAGGAGCTGTTCGGCATCCGCGAGGTCCAGTTCGGGTCCGACCGCGAGCTCGCCCTCTCGGGGCTCACCCCCGAGGAGCTGCACGAAGAGCGGCAGAAGGCGAACAAGGCCGCGACGGAGTACGGCTTCGCCTTCATCGAGGGGCGCAAGGCGGCGGGCGCCCCGAGCGACAACCTGGTGGACGTGCTCCTGCGGGCGGATCTGGACGGCCGCACGCTCGAGGACGACGAGATCAACTCCTACATCAACCTGCTCGTCGCGGGCGGGCTGGAGACGACCCGCAACGCCACGACGGGCGGCGTGCTGGCCCTGATGGAGCACCCCGAGGAGCGCGACCGGCTCGTCGCCAACCCCGAGCTGCTGCGCACGGCCGTCGAGGAGATCCTGCGCTGGACCTCGCCGGTCATCCAGTTCGCGCGGGTGGCCACGGAGGACTTCGAGCTGCGCGGCCACACCATCCGCGCCGGCGAGACGGTGGCGATGTGGTACCCCTCGGCGAACCGGGACGAGGCGGCCTGGGAGGATCCCTACCGCTTCGACATCACGCGCGACCCGAACGACCACCTCGCCTTCGGGGGTTTCGGGGCACACTTCTGCCTGGGGGCGAACCTGGCGCGCTGGGAGCTGCGGGGCATCTTCAAGGAGCTGCTGCGGCTGCTGCCGGAGATGGAGCTCGACGGGCCTCCCTTCCGCCAGGACAGCCTGCACGTAGGCGGCATCGTGAAGATGCCGGTCCGCTACCGCCCCGTCCCCGCCGCCTGACCCCGTGCCCGCGGACGCCACCGCGTACGAGTTTCGCGAGGTCGACGCGTCCCGCTGGGACGACTTCGAGGCGGTGTTCGAGGCGCGCGGCGGCCCCAGGTACTGCTGGTGCATGGTCTTCCGCGCGCCCCCGGGCCAATCGCACGCGCCCGACAAGGCCGCGAAGAAAGCGGAGATGCAGCGCCGCGTCCTCGCCGACGAGCCGGTGGGCATCCTCGCCTACGCGGACGGGGAGCCGGTCGCCTGGTGCTCCATCGCGCCGGTAGGGACGTTCCAGCGCCTGGGCAAGGGCGTCGACACGGGACGGGAGGGCGTGTGGGCACTGACCTGCTTCTTCGTGCCGAGGCGGCTGCGCGGGCAGGGGCTCTCGCGGAGCCTCCTCGACGCCGCGATCAAGCACGCCCACGCCCGCGGCGCGCACACCCTCGAGGCCTACCCGGTCGACCCGGACTCGCCCAGCTACGGCTACCTGGGGCGCGTCCCGATGTTCGAGGCGGCGGGCTTCGAGGAGGTGGGGCGCGTGGGGACGCGGCGGCACGTCATGCGGCTGGGGCTCTAGGGCCACCGCCCCGGGCCCGCACCTCGTCCACGAGGGACTCGACGTCCCGCACCAGTTCCACCACCAGGCTGTGTACACGATCCGTGACCAGCTCCTCGGCGTGCGGTGCCACGGTGCCGCTCGCCACCAGATCCTCCGCCTTCACGGAATGGGCCTGAAGCCAGCGAGCCACCGTCCGCCACTTCATGTGCGTACCGGCAAGCTCCCGAGCGAAGTCGACCATCTCGTCGTTGGAGGCGAGCAAGACGCGGCCGTTCAGGGCCAGAAACATGAACGTCGTGGCCAGACCGATGCGCTTGTTCCCATCCACGTAGGGATGGTTCTTCACCATCGAGCGGAGCAGCGCTCCAGCCTTCTCGAACACCCCGCGGTAGTACGGCTGTTCCGTAAGCCCCAATGCTGACTCCAGGGCCTCGGGACGCACGAGGTTCGCGCGGTAGGAGGGGAGCTCACTCCCATAGTTGGCGAAGAACCGGAGTGCGAGCTGTTGCCCGATGCGCTCGACGGTGAGAGGCCTGAGGTGAATGAGGCGCCGAGGCAGGGCTTACGTCCGCTCGAGCTTCTTGATCGCGGGGGTGTACATCTCCTTGAAGAGATCCGCGATCGTGTCGACCGCCGTCTTCTCGACGGCGGTCAACTCAAACTCGTTCTTGAGCCTGTCGCTGCGGGAAGTGTTCGGTGCCATGTCCCTCAGCCTCTCGTCGTTTCACCTTAGGGCGACGCCAGACTCGCGCGCAAGGCCTCGCCTACAGCCCCTCGTTGATCTCAGAGATGCCCAGGTCGAAGTACTCGTTCAGGTTCGTGACCGTGCCGGCGAGGAGGAGCGCGCCGAGCGCGATCAGCATGGCCGCGCTCGCGACCTCAACGGCCGGCATGAAGCGCTGCATCTTGCGCACCGCGCGGGTGGCGTCGCCGACGGCGAGGCCGGCCAGCAGGAAGGGGATGCCGAGCCCGGCGGAGTAGAAGGCCAGCAGGTATGTGCCCGTGGCCGCGTCGCCGGAGGTGGCGGCCAGCGTCAGGATGAAGCCCAGCACGGGTCCCACGCAGGGCGACCAGC
>JAJDUR010000062.1 GCA_022826585.1 Dehalococcoidia bacterium | reverse complement strand
GAGGAGTGCGACTTCGTTGTCGTTGGGTCATCCGACTGAGGGTCCTGCACGGCGTGGAGTGTCTACGCCTCGATAGCCCTTGAGAAGCGAGGAATCCCGACCGTCACCGTCGTGACCGATGCGTTCGAAGGCCTCTTCAAGCTGGAGGCGGAGCAGCGCGGCGCCCCCGGGCTGCCCTACATCGTGATCCCCCACCCCCTCGGCGGCATCCAGCCCGACGCCGTCCAGGAGAAGGCCCGCGAAGCCATGCCCGACCTCCGCGCCGCCCTCCTCGGGAACGGCGCGTGACCGGCGGCGACTCCCTCACCGAGCTGACCGCGACCCTCGAGGTCGAGGAGCTCGGCACGGGCCGTGCCGGTCCCACCATCGATCTCCCCGACGATGTCGCTCGCGTCAGCCGCGAGTTCGCCGCTCGCGGCTGGTCCGACGGCCTCCCCATCGTCCCCCCGACGGAGGAGCGCGTCGCCGCCATGCTCGCGGGCACACCCCGCGACCCCCTGGAGGTCATCGGCATCCTCCCGCCCCGCCGCGGCGAGGCCACCGTCCACGCCATCGCCGTCAATGCCGTCATGGCCGGCTGCGTGCCCGAGCACCTGCCCGTGCTCATCGCCGCCGTGCGGGCGGTTTCCCACCCCGAGTTCAACCTCTCCGGCGTGAACGCGACCACCCATCCCGTCTCCCAGTTCCTGCTCGTGAGCGGCCCCATCGCCGACGAGCTTGGCATCCACTCGGGCAGCGGCTGCTTCGGCCCCGGCTTCGCCGCCAACGCGACCCTCGGGCGCGCACTCCGCCTCATCCAGCTTGCCGTCGCGGGCGCCTGGCCCGGCCGCGGCGACCGCTCAACCCAGGCGACCCCCGCCAAGCTCGCCTTCTGCGCCGCCGAGAACCTGGAGGAGAGCCCCTGGGCGCCCTTCCATACGACCCGCGGCTTCGAGCCCGACCAGGACGCTGTCACGGTCTTCGGCACCGAGGGTCCGCACAACATCCAGGACCACGGCAGCAACACCGCCCTCGGCATCATGCGCACCATCGTCGCCTCCATGTCCCAGGGAGGCAGTAACAACATCCTCGCCCGAGGCTCGCCCGTGCTGGTCTTCGGACCCGAGCACGCCGCCACCGTCGCCGCCGAGGGCTGGACCCGCGAGGACGTCCAGCGCTACATCTTCGAGAACGCGCGCTACCCCCTCGCCGAGATGTCCGACGAGTTCTTTGAGGTCGTGCAGGAGCACACCCAGCAGGGTGTGCCCGTCCCGCCCTTCGAGCGCGACGCCCTCGCCCCCATCGCCGATGGCCCGGAGCACATCCACGTCATCGTCGCCGGCGGCCCCGGCAAACACTCCTCGTGGCTCCCCACCTTCGGCAACATGACCCGCCCCGTCACGATGCCCGTGGAGTAGTGGCCGGTGGCTATCCCCCCAGCAGCTCCTCCGGAATCTCGCCCAGCATCCGCCGCACCTCCGCCTCCTCGAACCCCGCCTCCACGAAGCGCTCCCCGAACAGCGCCAGCGCCGCCGCCGGCTCCGGGTTTGACGCCTGCCCGTGGTCCGAGGACAGGATGACGCGCTCCGGCCCCACCTCCCGCACCTGGCTCAGCAGGTCCGGCCACGCCTCCTCCCCGTCCTCCCCCGCGACCGCGATCGCGCACTGCTCGATGTAGCCGCCCTTCGACACGATCTCCTGCTGCACCTCGACCGGCGTCCAGAACGACGCGTGCGTGATTACACAGCGGATCCCCCGCGCCAGCCCCTCCCCCAGGATCGCCTGCGTCTCCTCCGGCGAAAGGTGCCCGCTCGCGAGCACCGCGTCGTGGCTCGCGACCACGTCGAGGATGTCGTGGCAGACCGGCAGCAGCTTGCCGTCCTGGTCCAGCACGGTGATCGGTTCCTGCGGGCTGTTGAAGCCGCCGGGACGGTAATCCCGCCAGTGGAGGGCGTCGAACGTCGGCATCCACACCACCTTTCCCCCGATACCCAGCGTGATCGAGGCCGCCTCCGGGTTCAGCCCGCCGACCCCCCAGTCCAGCGCCACGCCGCCGTACACGTCGATGCCGCTGAACTCGCGGTCGAGCGTCCACGCGAGCGGCTGCGTCGGGTACTCGTGGCTCTTGAGCACGAGCCCCGCCAGCCCAGCCTCCCGTGCCCGCGCCACCGTCGCCGAGAAGTCGGTCTTGCGCTCCGCGTACGGGTCCGGGTCCGCGTGGACGTGGATGTCCAGCGCGCCCTGCAGCAGCCCACGCGCGCGATCGGTGAGCGTCTCCAGCGTGGGCTCGGCTACGTTCGTCACGCCGGGCTCACTCCGCCGCCAGCGTCGCCTCGAGCTTGTCGAACGCGGCCATGATGGCCGCGAAGCGCTCCTCGACGGCCTCGCGCGTCTCCGGGTGCGTCACGATGTAGAGGTCGTTGTTCTTCACCCCGGCGACGACCCGCTTCGCCATCTCGTCCGGCTCCCGCACGTTCGCCCCGATGATGCGCGGCATCTCCATCCCCGGTGGCAGCTCCAGCGGCGGTCCCATGTCCTCCTCCGAGACCGGGCCGCCCGCCGCCTCCGGCCGGTTGCGCGCCGACTGGCTGATGCGCGTGTTCACGACCCCCGGGCACAGCGCGGATGCGCCGACCCCCGTCGGGGCGAGCTCGTCGTGGAGGGTCTCCGTGATCGCGACGACCCCGTACTTCGCGGTCGTGTAGTTGATGACGCCCGGGGCCGCCATCGGCACCAGGCCGGCAATGGAGGCCGTGTTCACGATGTGGCCCTCGCCCTGCTCCACCAACCCCGGCAGGAACGCGATGACGCCGTTCACCACGCCCTGCAGGTCGACGTCGAGCACCCAGTCCCACTCGGCCGGGGTCATCTCTGCCGTAGGTCCGCCCGAGATTACGCCTGCGTTGTTGCAGACCACGTGGTACGCGCCGAGCTCGGCCTTCGCCGCCTCCGCCAGCCCCCGCACCGAGTCCAGATCGGTCACGTCGCAGACGACCGAGATCGCCCGTCGGCCCTTCGCGCGAACCTCCTCCGCCACCGCCTCTCCGGCCCCCTGCTCGATGTCGCCGATCGCGATGTCCATCCCCTCGTCGGCGAACGCGAGCGCCATGCACCGCCCGATACCGCTCCCGCCGCCCGTGATCACCGCGACCTTGCCGTTCAATTCCTGCATGACTCACTCCCTGTTTGGTCGCGCGCGAGTCTACAGGCAGGACACGGATGAGGCGGGCGGCCGTCCCGTCACCCCCGGGCTAGCGGCCCCCGTGCAACTCCTCGGCGCGGTCGTACGCCGCCATGATGGCGGCGAAGCGCTCCTCCACCGGTCCCCGGGTCTCCGGGTGGGAGACGATGTAGAGCTCGTTGGTCATGACAGCCTCGACCACCCGCCGGGCGACGACCTCCGGCTCGATGCTCTCCCCGCCGATGATCCGCGGCGGCTCGAATTCCGCCGGCAGCTCCGTCGGCGGTGGTGGCGGGGATGGAACGGCCGCCGCGTCCGGCCGGTTCCGCGCCGACTCGCCGATCCGCGTGTTCACGATCCCCGGACAGAGGACCGAAGCGCCCACACCCGTGCCTTCCAGCTCGCCGTGCAGCGTCTCGGTGATGCCCATCACGCCGTACTTGGCGGCCGTGTAGGAGATGATGTTCGGCGCCGCCAGCGGGATCAGGCCCGCCATCGACGACGTGTTCACGACGTGTCCGTCTCCCTGCTCCACCAGGCCCGGCAGGAACGCCTGGATGCCGTTCACCACGCCATCCAGGTCGACCCCCAGCACCCAGCTCCAGTCCGTATCCGACATCTTCGCGGTGGGGCTGTTCGCCACCACGCCGGCGTTGTTGCAGACGACGTGGGCGCCGCCCAGCTCCGCCTTCGTCCTCGCTGCCAGATCCCGCACCGAGGCAATGTCCACGACGTCGCAGGCCACGGCGATCGCCCGCCGCCCCTTCGCCCGGACCTCTTCCGCCACGGCCTCCGCCGGCCCGGGTTCGATGTCGCCGATGGCGATGTCCATCCCTTCGTCCGCGAAGGCGAGGGCCATCGCCCGCCCGATGCCGCTGCCGCCGCCCGTCACCACCGCGACCTTGCCGTTCAGTTCCTGCATGACACGCTCCCCGCTTGGTAGCGCGCGAGTCTACAGGCAGGGGGAGGGTGGCTCGGGCGCCGCCGTCAGACCTCCAGCCCCAGCCCCCGCAGGAAGGCGTCCGAGTTCGGCTCCCGCCCGAGGAAGTCCCGCACGAGCTGGTCGCCGTCCACCGAGCCGCCCCGCTCCAGCACGGTCTGCCGGTACTCCGCGCCCAGAGTCGGGTTCAGCAGCCCTTCCCGCTCGAAGCGCGTGAACATGTCGTCCCCGAACACGTGCGACCAGAGGTAGCCGTAGTAGCGCGCGTCGTACCCGAACAGGTGCCCCCAGCCCGACTGGAAGTGCGTGTCCGGCGTGTAGGGGAACGACGTGATCTCGTGCAGCTCCCGCGTTGCAGCCGTGCTGTCGCCGTCGAACCCGGGCGCGTGGTACGCCTGGTCGAGATGCGCGAAGTAGAGCTGCCGCACCGTCATCACGCCCGAGCTCAGCGTCTTCGCCGCCAGCATCGAGTCCAGCAGGGAGTCCGGCAGCGGCTCCCCCGTCTCGTAGTGCCGCGTGAAGCTCGCCAGCACCTCCCGGTCCCACATCCAGTGCTCCAGCATCTGCGACGGCGCCTCCACGAAGTCGCGCTCCGTGCGCGTGCCGCTGAAGCGCGCGTACGTCGCCCGCGTCAGCGTCTGGTGGAGGATGTGCCCGAACTCGTGGAAGAGTGTCTCCACCTCGCTGTGCCGCAGCAGCGAGGGCGCCTCCGCCGACGGCTTGGTGAAGTTCGCGACGATTGCGCTCACCGGCTTCTGGTACGACCCGTCCGGGAGCACGCGCCCGCCCCGCAGCGTGAACGCCGCTGCGTGGCCGTACGTGTTCGGCCGCGGGAACAGGTCCATGTAGAAGCGTGCGAAGGCCTCGTCGCCGTCCGCCTCGTACACGTCGAACGCCTGCACGTCCTCGTGCCACACGGGCGCGTCGGGGCGAGGCTCGAAGCGCACCCCCAGCAGGTTCTGGCAGACCGCGAACAGCCCCTCCAGGCAGGCGTCCAGCGGGAAGTACTGCGCCACCTCGAAGTCGTCGACCGCGAAGCGCGTCTGCAGGAGCTGGTCGTGGCAGTAGCGCCAGTCCCAGATATTCACGGGCCCGCTGTTGACTTCCGCCATCAGCGCCACGTCCGCCTCCACCTTGGCCGCCAGCCGCTCGCGCAGGTCCGCCAGGAACGAGGCCACCCGCTCCCGTTCCTTCGACATACACACCTCGTGCGCGTACGAGGCCCACGAGTCGTACCCCAGCAGCCCCGCCGCCTCCCGGCGCGCCGCCAGCGCCCGCTCGAGCACCGCCACGTTCGCGTCGCCGCCCTTCACCTGCTCCTTCGCGAACAGCGCTCGCCGCAGCTCGGACGATTGCGCCTTCCCCATGAACGGGAAGAACTCCGGGTAGTCCAGCGACACCCGGTGGCGCGTCTCCCCGTCGACCTCCTCTGTCCGCAGGGAGTCGATGAACGCATCGGGCAGCCCCGACAGCTCGTCGCGCGAGACGAGGATGCCGTCGTCCCACTCGCTGACGTTCTTCTGGAACTTCACCCCCAGCGACACGAGCTCGTCGCTCAGCTCGCGCACCCGCGCCCGCTCCGCCTCCGCCAGCTCGAAGCCGTTGCGCCGGTAGTCGCGCAGCTCGAAATCGAGCAGCCGCTGCTCGTCCCGCCCCAGCGCCTCTCCCCGGTCCGCGTACGCCCTGATCGCCGCGTACAGGTCCTCCCGGAACGACAAGTCGACCAGGTACTTCTCGATGCGCTCCTCGGCGGCCCGCCCCGCCTCCCGCAGCTCGTCGTCCGACGCCACGTACGCCATGAAGGCGTACTGCCCCGACGCCTGCGAGACCCCGTCCGTGGCCGCCTCCAGCGCTCCCAGCGTGTTCGCGAACGTGCGCTCCTCGCCCGGTGTCGCCACGATCGCCTCGACCCCCGCGTCGCAGGCCGCGATCGCGTCCTCGCACGCGCGCGTCACGTTCCCCGGCGTCATCGCCGAGAAGTCGGGCAACCCCGCGTCAACAGCAGTCATCATCGTGCCTCCCGACGCGGCATCGTACCGGCTGTCTGGGGGAGGGAGGTGGGTGGGGCGAGCGGGTCCCTCTCCTGGGAAGGCCCTGTTCGAGTTGACGGGGCGCGTTGGCTGCCTATTCGGTCGGTGTTCCGGGGCTTCCTGGTTGGAGCCAATCCCTGCCCGTCGACGTGTAGATCCAGATCCCTTCCCCGCGATTCAGGTCACCCAGGGTGTTGATTTGCGCACCATCCACCCCCGCGAAGAGCCCGAATTGCTGTGTCGCTGGATCCCAGGCGGCTGCCACCTCGAACTCGTCGCCCAGCGACGCAAAGGCCTCTCCGGGGGCGGCCCCATCCTCGCCACTCCAGGCAATCAGGTTCCAGCCTTCCGCGAGGGTCGTGCGGGCACTCTCGGGAACGACCGGCCGTCTCCACTCCACGTCCTCCTCTCCATCGATGAAGAGCCAGAGCCCCATGCCGGGCGAGAGCTGCCCCAGGTCCCCCGACACGGCGCCGTTTCGGCGAGAGGTGGCCCGGAACGCTTGTGCCTCCGCGTCCCATGCCCGTGTGGCCTGAAGGTCGGGAAGAGTTGCGAACAGCGCCTCGACGTCCGCTTCGGTGTCGGTCCACCCCGTGAGGTTCCATCCTGGCTGGAGCCGCGTCGTGATGCTGGCGGGAGGAATGGAGCACGTCAGGGCGTCCGGGGGGTTCGGCACTCCGGTCACGATGACGTGCAGGTCCGCCACACCCCGGTCCCCCACCGTGAACAGGCCCGGCCCGTCACGGTCGATGTCAAGGAGCGCGGGATCCAGGTGGCACCTGTCACCGGCGCGTGCGGCCAGCGTCACGGAGTAGGTTCCCTCGGCCACGTACAGGGTGAACGTCCCGTCCTCCGCCCTGAGCGTATCGCGGAAGTATCGCCCCAGCCTCCTCTGACTATTGAGTGAGAGCCACTGGCCGGAGAGCGACTGGCCGCCCAACGGCTCTCCGGTCGCGTCCGTCACCACCCCGCTGACCCTCCGGCACAGTTCCTCCAGGGGCTGCGGGAGCCTCATCGTGATGCCGGTTACGTGCGAGTCCGCAACGACCAACCGCTCGGCGGGGATGTCGTCCGGGTCCACCGTGCCGTCGCGGTAGGTCCCCAGCTCGCACTCTCCGTCGCCGTAGTCCACGAAGGGCTTGAGCAAGTAGGTGCCGTCGGGAACCTCGACCGTGAATCTCCCCGATGAGCCGGTGGCGGGCGCGGTCCAGGAGTCGCTGCCAGCGGCTAGCTTGGCGCGAACGCGCACGCCCCGTAGCGGCCAGCCATCGTGCCCCAGGATCCTGCCCTCGATCCGAAGGAGGGGGGTTGCGAACTGGCAGTGGATGGTTTCGAGTCGAGTCGAGGGTGTTCCGGAAAGGGTGATCCGCAGGCCCTCGATGTCCCCCTCATCCGGCCTGAAGATGGCCGGCCCGCCTATTTCCCCGTCGCCGTGGCCAGAAACCGTGCACTCGCTGAAGCCCTGTGTATTGGCGAACAACAGGTGCTCAACCACGTCCGGCCCTGCATCCATGGAGAGTGTGAACGTCCCGTCTGAGGCGGTGTGCGTCGACTGCGAGGTCTCCCTGTAGACACTCACCGGCCCGATTCTTCTGCTCACCCTGATTGCGATGATCTCCCCGGCAATCGGTGTGCCCTCCTCATCAAAGACGGTGCCCTCGATGTGGTTGGTGGTTCCGGCGGGGTCCTGGGCAGCTGCTCGCTCGTCCGACGCGCCAAGCCCGGCCGCGATCAGGGCGACCGCAACTGCTGCGAACCATGCCCACCGACGTGGCATCACCCGAGCCTAGCAGCCGGGGGCAGGGAATTACCCCATCCCCCCGTGCGCCGGGGGCGCCGGCCGGTCGCCACTGTGCGCCGCGCTAGCGCGTCAGCCAGCCGAACGGCTGTGGTTTCCGCTGCGCCTTCGGGTCGATCATGATGTTCACGATCGAGGGCGTCGGGTCGTTCACCGCCGTCCGCAGCGTCGAGTCCAGCTCGTCCACGGTCGTGACGTAGTACCCCTTGCCCCCGAACGCCTCGATGATCTTCTCGTAGCGCGCGTTCGGCATGTACGAACCCGGCGGGATGTTGTCCGGGTCGTACTCGCTCGGACCGCCGCCGATGCCGTTGTTGTTCACCACGATGAACGTGATCGGCAGGTTGTAGCGAACCGCGACCTCGACCTCCATCGCGCTGAACCCGAAGCCCGCGTCGCCCTCGACGGCCACGACCTTGCGCTCGGGGTGCACCGCCGCCGCCGCGATCGCCTGGGCCACGCCCACGCCCATCGTGCCGAACGTGCCCGCGTCCAGCCGCGCGCGCGGGACGATGTTCGGCAGCACCGTGCGGCCGATGTCCATCGTGCTCGCGCCCTCGCTCGCGATGATCGCGTCCTCCGGGATGGCCTCGCGCACGGCCCGCAGCACGCGGTAGTAGCCCATCGGCTCCGAGTCGTCCATCTCCATCGCGGCCACGGCCTGGCGGTTCTCCTCGGCCTTCGCCGAGAGCCCCGTCCACCATGTCGTCTCCTGCGGGTATGTCCACGGTTCCTGCTCGAGCGCGACGTTCAGCTGGCTCGTGATCGCCTTGCCGTCGCCCACCAGCGCGACCTCCGTCGGCACGTTCGTGCCGATCTCCTCCGCGCTGATGTCCATCTGCACCACCCGCACGTCCTTGTTGAACCGCGGCGGCAGGCCGAAGTGCATGATCCAGTTCAGCCGCGCCCCCATCAGGAACACGAGGTCCGCGTTCTGCAGCGCGTACGACCGCGCCGGCGCCACCGACAGCGGGTGGTCGTCGGGCACGACGCCCTTGCCCATCGGCGAGGCCAGGAACGGGAGCTGCGTCTTGTCGATGAACTCCCGCACGTCGTCCTCGGCGCGCGCGTAGGCCATGCCCTTGCCCACGATCACCAGCGGCCGCTCCGCCGACTTCAGTGCGTCGACGGCGGCGTCAACGGAACCAGGCTCCGCGTAGGTGCGGGGCGCGTCCGGACAGCGATCCTTGAACTCAATCTCGGATTCCTCGACCCGCCCCGAGATGACGTCGTTCGCGAAGTCGAGGTAGACGGCCCCCGGGCGGCCGTACATGCTCGTGCGCACCGCCTGCTCCACGTAGTAGGGAACGCGCGCGATGCTCTCGGCACGGCGGGACAGCTTCGTGAAGGGACGCGCCGCCTCAACCTGGGGCGCCTCCTGGAACGAGCCCTGCCCGTCCTGGTACGAGTCCGGCGCGCCGCCGATGAGGATCATCGGCCACGTGTTCGACCACGCATTCGCCAGCCCCGCGATGCCGTGCACCATCCCCGGCCCGCAGACCGTCAGGCACGCGCCCGGCCGCCCGGTCAGGTAGCCGACGGCGCCCGCGGCGTAGCTCGCCGCCTGCTCGTTGTGGAAGCCGAAGTAGCGGATCCCCTCGCGCTGGGCGGCTGCCGCGATGCCCTGCACCGGGAACCCCACCACGCCGAACATGTAGTCGACGCCCTGCTGCTTGAGACTGCGCGCGATGACGGTCGCGCCGTCGATTTCTGCCATCTGGTCACCCCTTGGAGGTCGTAGGGCGCCGATGATACGGGAAGAGTTCCCCACGCTCCCGCTCCGCTCCTCCCGCGACCGTGGGGCGAATTGATCCGGCCGGATCGGTAAGATTCGCCGCCACTACTGCTGAAGGAGTCCGACCTCATGCCTACCGACGCCCGAGTCGTTGTCTGCCCCGCGGAGCCCGGCCCCCTCCGCATCGACAATATCGCCCTCCCCGATCCCGGCCCCCACCAGGTGGTCGTGAAGCAGTTCGCCAGCGGCATCTGCCATTCGCAGCTCCACCAGATGCACGGCCCCCGCCCGGCGGCCCAGCTCCTCGGCCATGAGTCGACCGGCACCGTCGTCGCCGCCGGCAGCGAGGTGACGCACGTCAAGGAAGGCGACCGCGTCATGGTCACCTGGGTGCCGCGCAGCCCCGATCTCGGCCGCCGCCCCAACCCCATCTCCCTCGAACTCGAGGATGGCTCCACCGCCATCTCCCAGGGCGTCTTCACCTGGGCCGACCACACCATCGCCGACGAGCAGTACATCGTCTCCATGCCGGAGGATGTCCGCACCGACGTCACGGCCATCATCGGCTGCGCCGTCATGACCGGTTCCGGCGCCGCCTACCACACCGCCGGCGTGAAGCAGGGCGAGAGCGTTGCCGTCTTCGGCGTCGGTGGCGTCGGACTCTCCGCCATCGTCGCCGCCGCCGTCGTCGGCGCCGACCCCATCATCGCCGTCGACCTGAGCGACGAGAAGCTCGAGTTCGCGAAGGAGTTCGGCGCCACCATCGGCGTGAACGCCTCCGAAGGCGACGCCGTCGAGCAGGTCCGCGCGCTCACCACCAGCGAGACCGAGTTCGACTTCATGGGCCGCCCCCTGGCGGGCGTCGACTATGCCTTCGACTGCATCGGCGTGAAGCAGACCATGGAGCAGATCCTGCCCGCCGCCCGCCCCGGCGTGATGGGCGTCCGCACCGGGGGCATGGCTGTCCTCGTCGGTGTCCCCCAGACGAACGTCGAGATCGACGCGCGCGACCTGCTTATCAACGAGAAGAAGTACATCGGCAGCATCGGCGGATCCTGCCGCCCCGACCGCGACTTCCCGATGTTCATCCGCTGGTACAAGGAAGGCGACCTCGACCTGGATGCGCTCGTGACCGCCAGCTACGAGCTCGACCAGATCAACGAGGCCACCGACGCCCTCGCCGCCGGCCACATCTCGGGTCGCTCCATCATCCAGTTGTAGCCGCGCCGAACCTCAGCGCAGCTGCCGCACGGGAAGCCAGATCAGCAGCACGATGCCGATCACCGAGCCGGCGAGAGCGCTGCCGATGATGCTCGCCTGCGGCCCCACGAGCGGCGTCACGACGAGCATGATGGCGTAGCCGATGGGCGTGGAAGCGACGAACATGAGGGCGTAGAGCCCCATCACGCGCCCCATCAGGGCTTCCTCGGTGTGCTCCTGGAGCAGGGCAAGCGAGAGGTTGCCGAATACGGCCGCCGCCGGGCCAATTGCGAGCAGCGCCCCCACCGCCCACCAGGGGTTCTCGCTGAGCCCGAACAGGGTCAGGAGCGGCCCGCCCACCACGGGCGACAGCGCCAGCAGGAGGCCCCGCCGCGGGAGCGGGCGCAATGTCATGAGGATCGAGCTGATGATGATGCCCGCCCCGAAGGCCCCGAAGAGAATGCCCAGCCAGCGGTCGTGCACCTCCAGCACCTGCTCGACCATGGGCAGCATGTTCACCGTGAGCGGCCCCGCGTAGAAGATTCCCGGCATCGCCGCCAGCGCCAGCAACCCCATGATGTTTCGTGAGCCCCGCGCGTACTGCAGCCCCTCGGCAAGTTCGGCGCGGAAGTCCCGCCGGGTGGCGAGCCGCGGCGGGTAGTGTCCGATCCGCAGGTAGAGGACCGCCCCCACCGCCAGCAGGGCCGCTTCCAGCGCGAACGCCGCCGTCAGGCCGACGTCGCCCCCGACGAACCCTCCCAGCGACGGCGCCACGAACTGCCCCGCCGCCATGAACCCGACGTTCCCGAGGATCACCGCGTTCTGGAGCTGCGGACGCGTGACCAGCTGCGGAAGGACCCCCTGGCGCGCCGGCTGCTCGAACGCCGCCACGGCCCCGATCACCGCCGAGAGCGCGAACACCGGCCACAGGATCGTGACCTCGGCAGCCGAGAGCACGATGTAGACCACGGCCACGGTCGCCGCCACGGCTGTCGCCCGGAACAGCAGCAACCGGGGTTCCATTCGGTCCGCCACCACTCCGCCCAGCAGCGTCAGGAACACCCCCGGCAGCGTTTGGATGATGAGCGCCCCGGCGATGACCGGCGCGAGCTCGTCCTCGCTCACTCGGTCGCGGATGAACAGCGGCACCGTCACGATCTGGAGCCCGACGCCTAGCGCCATCGCCACCGTCGCCGTCAGCCAGGCGCGATAGTTCTGGCTGGCGAGCGGGTTGCGGGGTCCCTCGTCGGGGGCGGCTGCGGCGCTCATGCCTGCGTTGCCGTTCCGGTCACAGTTGCCCCCTCATGGTTGCCGTCGGCATTCATGGAGTTTCGCACGCCTCAGCCCTAGGGGTCGGCCTCAGGCCAGCTTCCGCACGGGAGACCAGACGAGGAGCAGGATCCCCACGATGCCGCCCGCGATGGCGCTCGCGACGATGCTGAACTGCGCTCCCCAGAGGGTTGCGAGCAGCCCCGTTTGGGCGATGCCGACGGGCATGGAGGCCGCGAACATGAGCGAGTAGATGCCCATCACCCGGCCCATGACCGGCTGCGGCGTGTTCTCCTGGAGAAGCGCCAGGCTCAGGTTCATGAAGATGGCCGCGGCCGGACCAATGGCCAGGAGTGCCACGACCGTCAACCACGCGGTCTCGCTCAGCCCGAAGAGAATGAGCGGCGGCGCCGCCAGCACCGGCGAGAGCGCCACCATGAGGCCTCTCCGTGGAAGGGGCCGCAACGTCATGAGCCCCGAGCTGATGATCATGCCCGCCCCGAAGGTGGCGAAGAGAATCCCGACCCAGTGGTCTCCCAGTTGCAGCACATCCTCGACGATGAGCAGCATCGTCACGGTGATCGGCCCGCCGAAGAAGATGCCGAGCATCGCCGACAGCAGGAGCAGGCCAAGGATGGCCCGCGACCGCAGCACATACCGGAACCCCTCAGCCAGGTCGCCGCCAATGCTGGTGTGCTCCTCCTCCGCCAGGGGCTGGTACCCCCGCAGCAGGAGAAACAGCAACGCGCCCGCGGCCAGCAACGCCGTCTCCAGGGAGAAGGCCGCTGTCAGGCCTGCGAAACCCGCGACGAGTCCGCCCAGTGCCGGCCCGATGAAGTCCGAGGCCGCGAGGAAGCCCACGTTTCCGATGATCACCGCGTTCTGCAGTTGGGGCCGGGTCACGATCCGGGGCAGCACTCCCTGCCGCGCCGGGTTCTCGAACGCGCCCGCTGCGCCGATCACCGCTGAGAGAAGGAACACCGGCCACAGGATCGTGACGGATGCGGCGGCGAGGACGAGGTAGACGCTGGCAACGACGGCCGCCACCGCGGTCGCCCGCACCAGGATCAGGCGGGCTTCCATGCGGTCGGCGAGTACGCCGCCGAAGACCGTCAACAGCACGCCCGGGAGCTCCTGGATCATGAGCGCACCGGCAATCGCCGCCGCGCGCTCATCCGGCTCGACACGGTCTCGAATGAAGAGCGGCACCGCTACGATCTGGATGCCGACCCCGAGCGCCGTCACCACCGACGCCGTCAACCACGCCCGGTAGTCACGGCTGGAGAAGGGGTTGCGCGACCCTTCCTCGGCGGCCGGCTCGGCGGTCACGCCTGCCACGCCATCTCGGTCCCGCCCGCTTCCGTGGTGGTTGCTGTGGGCATTCACGGAGTTTCGCACGCCGGCGGGTTATCCTCGCGGACGCCATGACCACGCCCATCGTCATCGCCCATGCAGCGGCCGCCGGCGAGGCCCCCGCCAACACCCTCGCCGGCGTGCGCGCCTCCCTCGAGAGCGCCGCCGCTATGGAGATCGACCTCCACCTCTGCGCCGACGGCGTCCCCGTCCTCCTGCACGACGACACCCTCGACCGCACCACGGACCTGTCCGGTCCCGTCCGCGATGTCTCCCTCGCCACCCTCGCCTCCGCCGACGCCGGCGCCGGCGAGCACGTCCCCTCCCTCGATGAGGTGCTCGACCTCGTCGCCGGCCGCATCGAGGTCATGTGCGAAATGAAGGCTGCTCCGGACCGCGCCGATGACGGCCCCCTCCTCGACGCCACCCTCGACGTCATCCGCCGCCACGGTGCCGAGTCCTGGACCGCGCTCCACTCGTTCGATCACGACCTCGTCGAGCGCGCTCGCACCCTTTCCCCCGAGATAGAGGCGGCCTTCATCGTCATGCCGATGGGCGGCGCCGGGCTGCAGTCCCTCGCCGCGCGTGGCGCCGAGCACGGCGTCGGCGCCCTCTCCGTGTTCCACGCGGTTGTCGCGCCCCATGCCGTCGAGATCGCCCACGGGCAGGGCCTGAACGTCTGGGCCTGGACCGCCGATGCCGCCGCCGACTGGACCCGCCTCGCGGATGCCGGCGTCGACGGCATCATCACGAACCAGCCAGCCGCCCTTCGCGCGTGGCTGGACTCACGGGACTCCGCCTGAGCCCGCTTCCGGCGCCCGTTCGCAGACAGAGCAGGGGTTCCCCTTTATGATCCGATGCCGCACGGGCGGCCTCAGGCCGCCCAGTCTTCCGAAGGATTGTTCATGAAGGAGATCGACTACCTGGCGCCCTCCTCGCTCGGCGAGGCGTACGCCGCACTCTCGAACGGCAAGACCTCGGCCTTCCTCGCTGGCGGAACCGACATCATCGTCCAGCTTCGCGAGGGCCGGAAAGAGGTCGACCAGCTCATCGACGTCAAGCACATCCCCGAGCTCATCAGCTACGCCTGGACCGACGACGGCGGCCTCGAGATCGGGGCCTCCGTCCCCTTCGCCGAGATCTACGAGGACGACGAGATCGTCCGCCGCCTGCCCTGCGTCATCGATTGCGCGACGCTCGTGGGCGGCATCCAGATCCAGAGCCGCGCCTGCTTCGGTGGCAACATCGGGAACTCCGGTCCCGCCGCCGACACCGTGCCCGCGCTCATCGCCCTCGGCGCCACGCTCACGCTCGGCTCCGCCGAGGGCACGCGCGAACTCGCCCTCGAGGACTTCTTCACCGGCCCCGGCCAGAACGTCCTCGGCCCCGGCGAGCTCATCATCAAGGTGAACATCCCGCCGCAGCCGGCCAACTCGGGCGCTTTCTTCCATCGGTTCATTCCCCGCAACGAGATGGACATCGCCGTCGTCAACGTCGGCGCCCGCCTCGATCTCGATGCGGCCGGCGAGCGCATCGAAGGCGCGCGCATCTCCGTTGGCGCCGTCGCCCCCGTGCCCCTCTACGTGGCCGCCGCCGGCGACGCCCTCGTCGGTGAGACGCCGACGGAGGACTCGTTCGCCCGGGCGGCCGACATCGCCGCCGCGGCGGCAACGCCCATCACCGACATGCGCGGCTCCATCGCCCAGCGTGTCCACCTGACTCGCGTCCTCACCTACCGCGCCCTCGACCGGGCGCTCGAACGAGCCCGGGAGGCCTAGCCCATGCCCCGTCGCACCCACATCCAGACCACCCTCAACGGTGAGGAGATCGACTTCCTCTGCGAGCCCCGCCAGAGCCTGCTCGAAGTCCTGCGCGACGAGCTCGGCCTGACCGGCACCAAGGAAGGCTGCAACAACGGCAACTGCGGCGCCTGCAGCGTCCTCATGGACGGCCGCGTCGTGAACTCCTGCTGCGTCCTCGGCGTCGAGGCCGAGGGCTCGGAGGTCGTCACCATCGAGGGCGTCGCCGACGGCGACACCCTCCACCCGCTCCAGCAGTGCTTCCTCGAAGAGGCGGCCCTGCAGTGCGGCGTCTGCACCCCCGGCTTCATCGTCGCCGCCAAGGCCCTGCTCGATAGCGAGCCCGACGCCGACGAAGGCCGCGTCCGCCACTGGCTGGCCGGCAACCTCTGCCGCTGCACCGGCTACGACAAGATCGTTCGCGCCGTCCTCAAGGCGTCCGAGATGGAGGAGGTCTCCGCATGACGACAACCGAGAAGCCCGACTACAAGGTCATCGGCACCCGCCCCATCCGCCCCGACGGCGTCGAGAAGGTCACGGGCAAGGCGCTCTACGGCGCCGACATCCACCTTCCCGATCTCGTCCAGGGCGCGGTTCTGCGCAGTCCCCACGCCCACGCCCGCATCCTCTCCATCGATACGAGCGCGGCCGAGGCCATGTCCGGCGTTCTCGCGGTGGTGACCCACAAGGACCTGCCCGTCGTCGCCGACAAGGTGCTCGACATGGGCGAAGGCGCCTCCACCGCCTCCGACATGAGCAAGAACGTGCTCGCCGCCGACAAGGCCCTCTATCGCGGCCACGCCGTCGCCGGCGTCGCCGCCACCAACGTGCACGATGCGCTCACCGCGCTCGAAGCCATCAAGGTCGAGTACGAAGTGCTCCCGCCCGTCCTCAACGTGCAGGACGCCATGCGCGAGGACGCCCCCCTGCTCGACGAGAGCCGCCACACGAAGACCCCGACCGGCGAAGAGTCCGACAACACCAGCAACGTCGCCGCCCACAACCGCTTCGAGGGTGGCGACGTCGAGGCGGCCTACGCCGAGGCCGACATCGTCGTCGAGCGTGAGTTCGACACGAAGATGGTCCACCAGGGCTACATCGAGCCCCACAACGGCACCGCCAACTGGAACTCCGACGGCACCCTCACGGTCTGGACGAGCACCCAGGGCGCCTTCGCCGTCCGCGGGGCGCTCGCCGAGCTGCTCCAGCTGCCGGTCTCCCGCATCCGCGTCATCCCGATGGAGATCGGCGGCGGCTTCGGCGGGAAGATCGGCGTCTACCTGGAGCCCGTCGCGGCCTTGCTCTCCCGCAAGTGCGGCCGCCCCGTCCAGCTCACCATGGATCGCACCGACGTGTTCCAGGCCACCGGCCCCACCAGCGGCGGACACATGAAGGGCAAGCTCGCCGTCAAGGACGGCAAGATTACGGCCGCCGAGGTCAGCCTCGCCTTCGAAGCGGGCGCCTTCCCCGGCTCGCCCGTCATGGCCGGCGCCATGTGCATGCTCTCCCCCTACGAGGTGGAGAACTTCAAGGTCGACGCCTACGACGTCGTCGTGAACAAGCCGAAGGTGGCCGCCTACCGCGCGCCCGGCGCGCCCAACGCCTCCTTCTGCGTCGAGCAGCTCATCGATGAGCTCGCCCGCGAGACGGGGGTCGACCCGCTCCAGTTCCGCCTGGACAACAGCGCCCACGAGGGCACCCGCATGATCACCGGCGTCGCCCACCCCCGCATCGGGCAGGAGGAGACGGTTCAGGCCGCCCAGGCCTCCGACCACTACAACTCCCCGATCGAGGGGCCGAACCGTGGTCGCGGCGTCGCCGGCGGCTTCTGGTTCAACGCCGGAATGCAGTCGTCCGTCGTCGCCTCCGTGAACCCGGACGGCACGGTCAACCTTATCGAGGGCTCGACCGACATCGGCGGCACCCGCGCCTCGCTGGCCATGCAGCTCGCCGAGACCCTCGGCATCGAGTACGACAGCGTCCGCCCCACCGTCGTCGACACCGACTCCGTCGGCCACAACGACGTCACCGGCGGCTCGCGCACCGCCTACGCCAGCGGCCAGGCCGTGTACGAGGCCGGCCTCGACATCCAGCAGCAGATGGTCGCCCGCGCGGCCCAGCTCTGGGAGTGCGAGGCCGAGGACGTCGAGTACGCCGACGGCGCGCTCCGGCACACCTCCGACAGCGAGAAGGCGATGACCTTCGCCGAGCTGGCGGGGAAGCAGATGGAGACCGGCGGACCCCTCCAGGGTCGCGGCAGCGTCGTGGCCCGCAGCCCCGGCGCCGCCTTCGGCGTCCACGTCGTCGATGTCGAGGTCGACCCCGACACCGGCAAGGTCGACATCCTCCGCTACACCATCGCCCAGGACGTGGGCACGGCCGTGCATCCCGCCTACGTCGAGGGCCAGATGCAGGGCGGCGTCGTCCAGGGCATCGGCTGGGCGCTCAACGAGGAGTACTACTACGGCGAGGACGGGCGCATGGAGAACGCGTCCTTCCTCGACTACCGCATGCCCACCAGCCTCGACCTCCCGATGATCGACACGATCATCGTCGAGGTTCCCAACCCCGGGCACCCGTTCGGCGTCCGCGGGGTTGGCGAGGTTCCGATCGTGCCGCCCCTGGCGGCCATCGCCAACGCCGTCCACGATGCCACCGGGCATCGCTTCACGGAGCTGCCCATCTCCCCGCGCCGCGTGGTGGAGGAGCTCCACAACCTGCAGTAGCCCCGTGGCGACGGTTCTCATACCGTCGCCCCTGCGCTCGCTCTGCGCTGGCGCCGCGACCCTCGAGGTCGCGGGCGCCACGCTCGGCGAGGTGCTCCGTGCCATCGACGTTCGCTGCCCCGGCTTCTACGAACGCGCCGTCGACGGTGGCCAGGTGCGCCCCGAGCTCTCTATCGCCCTGAACGGCCACGCCTTCCGCTACGGCCTCACCGAGCCCATCGCCCCCAACGACGAGGTCACCATCGTCCCCGCGATAGGCGGGGGCTAGGCCCTTACAGCTCCGCCCAGGTCCGCCCGCGCTTCAGGTCCACCTTGAGCGGCACCTTCAGCTCGATGCTCGCCGGCATCACCTCCGCCAGCAGCCCCGCCACCTCCTCCCCCTCGTCCGACGGCCCCTCGAAGATCAGCTCGTCGTGGACCTGCAGGATCATACGGCTGCGCAGCTCGCGCTCCCGCGCCGCCTCCGCGATCCGGATCATCGCCACCTTGATGATGTCCGCCGCCGTCCCCTGGATGGGCATATTGATCGCCTCGCGCTCGGCCGCGCTGCGCACCTGGAAGTTGGTGCTGTGGATGGCGGGAAGGTAGCGCCGCCGCCCAAACAGCGTCTCCGCGTACCCCTGCTGTTTCGTTGTCGACAGCACGTGCTCCTGCCACGCCTTGATGCCCGGGAAGTTGGCGTAGTAGCCGTCGATGAACGCCTCAGCCTCCTCCCGCGTCATCCCTGTGCGGTCGCTCAGCCCGAACGACCCCATCCCGTAGGCGATGCCGAAGTTGACCATCTTCGCGGTGTCGCGCATCTGTCGGGTCACGTCCGCCGCCTCGACTCCGTAGACGCTCGCCGCCGTCGCCTGGTGGATGTCGGCGTCCGCCAGGAACGCGTCGATGAGCCCCGTGTCCTCGGTGATGTGCGCGAGCACGCGCAGCTCGATCTGCGAGTAGTCGGCCGCCACGTACACGGGGTCGTCGTACCCCTCGGGGACGAACGCGCGCCGGATGTCGCGCCCCATCTCCGTGCGCACGGGGATGTTCTGCAGGTTCGGGTTGGTGCTGCTCAGCCGGCCCGTAGCCGCCACCGTCTGCTGGAAGTCCGTGTGGATGCGCCCGTCCTCCGGC
>JAJDUR010000119.1 GCA_022826585.1 Dehalococcoidia bacterium | reverse complement strand
GGTTTACAACCCGAAGGCCTTCCTCCCGCACGCGGCGTTGCTGCGTCAGGCTTTCGCCCATTGCGCAAGATTCTTAGCTGCTGCCTCCCGTAGGAGTCGGGGCCGTTCTCAGTCCCCGTGTGGCTGACCATCCTCTCAGACCAGCTACCGATCGTCGCCTTGGTGGGCCGTTACCTCACCAACTAGCTAATCGGCCGCGGGCCCCTCCCGGAGCACCGGAGTTTTCACTACCCGATCTCTCATCGGGAGTCGTATGCGGTATTAGCCCGGCTTTCGCCGGGTTATCCCCCACTCCAGGGCAGGTTACCCACGTGTTACTCACCCGTCCGCCGCTCTCCACCAGCCCGAAGGCCGGCTTCTCGCTCGACTTGCATGCCTAATACACGCCGCCAGCGTTTGTCCTGAGCCAGGATCAAACTCTCCGTAAGAGCACTCAGACCGAAGCCTGAGTTAATTCCCTTGACGGGTTCCCAGACGTTCTCTTTCGTCCGCTATCCAGTTGTTAAAGTCCGCAGGACCCTCAAGAAGGCCCGACGGATAAGAATAGTCTCACCCCATCACCATGTCAATTCGCGAACCCCGCTGATCATCTCCCCGCCTCCCTCGTCCGCAGGTACGTCAGCGGCTCCTGCTGCCGCACCAGGCCCCGCAGCTCCAGCGTCAGCAGCGCCCCCGTCACCTCGTGGATCGGCATCTCCGCCCGCCGCGCCACCTCGTCAACGTGCAGCGGCCCCTCCTCCAGCCAGTGCAGCACCCGCCCCTCCTCCGCACTCGTCTCCACTGCCGCCCGTTCCTGCTCCGCCGACCCTCCCGGCGCAGGCGCTCGAGCTTCGGCCTGCGCCTCCCCCAGCGCGAGTTGGGTACCCAGGCTGAGCAGGTTCAGCTCCTCGCACAGCTCCTCCGCCGAGCCCACCAGCTTCGCCGCGCTCTCCCGGATCAGCCGGTTGGTCCCCGTGCTTTGCTGCGAGAACACGCTCCCCGGCGCCGCGAACACCTCCCGGTTCTGCTCCAGCGCATGGTGCGCCGTGTGCAGCGCCCCGCTCGTCACCCCCGCCTCGATGACCAGCGTCGCCCGCGCCAGCCCCGAGATGATGCGGTTCCGCCGTGGGAAGTAGTCCGACCGCGTTTTCACCCCCGGCGGGTATTCCGAGATCACGCACCCGTGCGCCATCACCCGCTCCGCCAGCCCCGCGTTCTCGCGCGGGTAGATGCCGTCGATCCCGCCCGCCAGCACCGCCACCGTCGGCGTCCCCTCGTCCACTGCCACCCGGTGCGCGATCGAGTCGATGCCCCGCGCCAGGCCGCTCACGATCGCCACCCCGGCCCGCGCCACCGCCCCGCAGAACTGCTCGCACACCTCCCGCCCGTAGGCCGTCACCCGCCGCGTCCCCACTACCGCCAGCGACTGCTCGAACTGCGGCCCCGCGCTTCCCCGAACGAACAGCACCGGCGGGCTCTGCGGGATCTCCTCCAGCAGCGAGGGGTACGCCTCGTCCTCCCAGGTCAGCGTCCGCACCCCGTGCGCTTCCAGCGCCTCGAGCTCCCTCTCCGGCGCGAACTCCCGCCGCGCCCGCTCGAACCCACGCACGTACTGCGGCCGCAACCCCGCCTCCCGCGCCGTCCCCGCAGGCGCCTCCCACGCCTCCGCGATGCTCCCGAAGAACGCGATCAGGCTCCTGAAGCTCTCAGACCCCAGGCCCGCCCGCCGCAGCGCGATCCACTGCGCCCTCTCTCTGTCCATCCCAACCATTGCCAGGGGACTCTAGCACGTTTCTGTCAGGCGCTCGCGCCCTCCCGCGCCACCCGCAGCCGCCGCAGCCGCCGCCCCGACATGCTCAGCACCCGCAACCGCAGCCCGTCCACCTGTACCTCGTCCCCCACCGCCGGCAGCCGCCCCAGCTCGTGGATCACGAAACCGCCCACCGTGTCGAAGTCCTCGCTCTCCGCCGTGTAGTCGAACAGCTCCTCGAGTACCTCCGCCGGCATGCTCGCGTCCAGCAGCACCTCGTCCTCCGAGATCTGCTCCATCGCCGGACCGGCCACGTCGTACTCGTCCTCGATCTCCCCCACGATCTCCTCGATCAGGTCCTCGATCGTGATCAGCCCCGCCGTCCCGCCGTACTCGTCCACCACGATCGCCAGGTGGGTCCGGTTCGCTCGCATCTCCTTCAGGAGCTCGTCCGCGTGTTTCGTCTCCGGGACGAATACCGCTTCCCGCAGCAGCGCGCGCAGCGATGAGTCCTGTCCCGAGAGGATCGCGTCGAGCATGTCCTTCGCGTAGGCCAGCCCCGCGATGTCGTCGATGCTCTCCCCGTAGGCGGGAATCCGGCTGAACCCGCGCTCCGTGGCGAGCCTCGCCGCTTCGCTCACGCTCGCCTTCACCTCCGTCGCGACGATGTCGATGCGCGGCACCATCACCTCCCGCGCCGTCTTGTCCTCCAGCCCGATGATCCCTCGGATCATCCGCTCCTCCTCCTCCTCGACCCCCCCGCTTGCCTCTTCCCGCTCGAGCAGCGCCAGGATGTCCTCGTTCTGCGAACCCGGACCGACACCCTGCAGCGGCGCCGCCATCACCCGCGCCGGCACGCTCAGCGCCCAGGCGGGCGCCGCGAAGACCCAGCGCGCCGCCACGATCACGCGGTGAAGCTGCAGGACCGAGTACTCCGGCCGGCGCGCCGCCAGCGTGCCCACCGTCATCTGCACGAGGGCCGCGTACGCGCCCCCGGCGATGCCGATCCAGGCCGCGCCCCCCGTCCCCAGCTCCACCGCCCCGATGTACGCAAATGCCGAAACGACCCCGGCCGCCGCCAGTATCCGGGCCGTCGTCAGCGGCCCCAGAGGCTCCAGTGGCCGCTCCACGGTCCCCACGATGCGCAGCGCCGCCGCGTTTCCCTGGCGCGCCAGCGACTGGATGCGCGCCACGTTCGTCCGCTCCAGCGCCGTCTCCGCGCCCGCCACCAGCGCCAGCACGACCGAAGCCGCGAGGATGACCACGATGGCGACGATCTCGCCCGTTTCCATCGCTAGCCCTCCCCCTCCTTCTCCGGGAGCGCGCGCGCTGGTACCCCGGCCACCCGCACGCCCGGTTCAACGTCCCGCGTCACCACCGCCCCCGCCGCCGTGAAGGCGCCGTCTCCTACCGAGACCGGCGCGATCAGCATCGTGTCGCACCCCACGAAGGCCCGGTTGCCGATGTGCGTGCGGTGCTTCTCCGTCCCGTCGAAGTTCACCGTCACCGCTCCCGCCCCGATGTTCGCCCCCTCGCCCACGGCGGCATCCCCCAGGTAGCTGAAGTGGTGCATCTTCACCCCGTCCCCGACGACCGAGTTCTTCACCTCCGCGTAGTTGTGAATCTCGCAGCCGTCCCCCACTACCGCCCCCCCGCGCACGTGCGCGAACGGCCCCACCGTCGTCCCCTTCCCCACGGTCGAGTCCTCCACCACCGAGTGCTCCACCCGGCTTTCCGCCCCGATGCTCGCGTTCCGCAGGGTCGCCCCCGGGCCGATGACCGCTCCCGCCGCCACCGTCGTCTCCCCGTACAGGTAACAGTTCGGCTCGACCACCACGTCCGCCTCCAGCCGCACGCCGCGGTCCACGTAGACCGAATACGGGTCACGGAACGTCACGCCCGCCTCTTGGTGGCGGGAGATGATCCGTTCCCGCACGAGCCCTTCCGCCAGCGCCAGCGCCTGGCGATTCACCAGCCTCAGGCTCGCCTCGTCCCCGGCCGCGACCGTGGCTGCGGGGCTCCCGTCCGATTGCGCCCGCTCGACCAGCCAGGCCGTGAAGGGCTTCCCCTTCGGGTCCTGCTCTACCAGCCAGGCGGTCTCCACGCAAACCGCCACGTCGTCCCCATCCGCGCTGGTCAGGTAGGCCCGCCGCGCCCTCGTCTCCTCGCGCCGTTTCACGACGGCCAACATGGCGGAAGCGTCCAGCATGGGCGTATCGCCCCACACGAACAGGGTTGCCGCGCACTCCCCGAGGGACTGGAACAGTTCTCGCGGTCCGGCCAGGAACGCGTCGGCGCCGCTAAGCGCTTCCTGCCCCTGTCCCCCCTCGTTCCCCACCACGACCACGGTCGCCGGGTCGAGCCGCCGGGCCGCGTCGATCACGTATTGCGCCGCTGGCGTCCCCGCCACCCGGTGCAGCGCCGGCGCTACGTCCGAGACCATGGCCTCGCTGTGCTCCCCCGCGAGCACGACCACTCCCAGCCCCGCGCTCATCGTGCGCGCGACCGTGCCCGTCGTCGGGCGCGCTCGGGGAGACCGGCTGGAAGAACAGGCTTGCGTTCGTGGGGATCGGGATCGTCGCTCATAGGCGTTGTGGCGGTGTGCGCCGCACATGCTAGTAGGGCATAAGGCGTTGTCAAGGAGCAAGCCCGCTCCCTCGCTCGACACCCGGCGGGTTCCGCTCGTAGCATCCGAAGGCAGCGATGCCTTCTCCCCCACGGAGTTCCGACGAGATTCGCGCTGCGTTCGTGGACTTCTTCGCCGAGCGCGATCACCGCCAGCTTCCCCCCTGGCCCCTCGTCCCCGTGGGCGATCCCACAACCCTGTTCACCACCGCCGGCATGCAGCAGTTCAAGCCTTACTTCACCGGTCAGGACGAGCCCCCCGTGCGCCGCGCCACCACCGTGCAACGCGCCTTCCGCGTCACCGACATCGAGGAGGTGGGCGACTTCAGCCACTGCACCGCCTTCGAGATGCTCGGCAACTTCAGCTTCGGCGACTATTTCAAGGTCGAGGCCATCGCCTGGGCCTGGGACTTGAGCACGCGCGTCTACCAGCTTCCTCCCGAGCGCATCCACGTCAGCATCCACGACGACGACGACGAGGCCTACCAGGCGTGGCGCGACACCGGCGTCCCCCACGAGCGCATTCACCGCTACGACGAGTCCGAGAACTACTGGTACAGCGGGCCCGTCGGCCCCTGCGGCCCCAACACCGAGATCTTCTACGACTACTTCCCCGAGCGCGGCGTCGAGGGCGCCGACCCCGCTGCCGACGGCGACCGCTTCCTCGAGTACTGGAACCTCGTCCTCATGCAGAACTTCCGCCACGAGGATGGCTCCCTCACCGACCTCCCCAAGAAGAACATCGATACCGGTAGCGGACTTGAGCGAGTGGCCGCCATCCAGCAGGGCAAGAGCTCGATCTTCGAGACCGACATCTTCCTCCCCATCCTGGAGGAGGCTGCCGCCATCGTCGGCGCCGACTACCTCGGCGGGCGCGCCAGCGCCTCCGAGGGCCGCGCTATCCGCGCCATGTCCGAACATGCCCGCGCCGCCACCCTCCTCGTGGGCGACGGCGTCGTGCCCAGCAACGAGGGCAGGGGCTACGTGCTCCGCCGCATCCTCCGCCGCGCCGTCTACCTGGCCCGACGCGAGGGCGTCGGCGAACCCTTCCTGCACCGCCTCGTCGAGGCCTCCATCGGGAAGCTCGGTCCCGCCTATCCCCACCTCGAGGAGGCGCGCGATTTCATCCTGCGCGCCATCGGCGGCGAGGAGGAACGCTTCCTCCGCACCCTCACTGCCGCCTCCTCGCGCCTCGACCTCGTCCTCGACCGTCTCGAGAGCGCCGGCCAACGCACCCTCCCCGGCGAGGAGGCGTTCTCCCTCTACGACACCTTCGGCCTCCCCATCGAGCTTACCCGCGAGATCGCCGGCGCCCGCGACTTCGCCGTCGACACGGACGGCTTCGAAACCGCCCTCGAAGCGCAGCGCCGCAGCGCCCGCGAGGCCGCCGCCCTCCTCGGCGGCGAGGAGCGCCCCGCGCTGGCCTCCATCGGCGGCGACCACAGCGCCTTCGTCGGCTGGCATCACGTCGATGCCGACGCCCGCGTCGTCGCCCTGCTGCAGGACGGACAGCCCGCGCAGGTCGTCCCCACGGGGGCCGAAGCCGAGGTCATCCTCGACTCCACCCCCTTTTATCCCGAGGGCGGCGGTCAGCTCGGCGATCGCGGCCTCCTCCGTGCCCCTGGCGGTCTCTTCGCCGTGCGGGACACCCAGGCGGCGAGCGGCGCCATTGTCCACTCCGGTGCCGTCACCGAGGGCGAGCTTCGCCTCGACGACGCCATCCGGGCCGAGGTCGATCTGCCCTGGCGTGGCGGCGTCACCCGCAACCACACCGCCACCCACCTCCTCCACGCCGCCCTTCGCGGGGCCCTCGGCCAGCACGTGCGCCAGCAGGGCTCCCTCGTCGCCGACGAGCGCCTGCGCTTCGACTTCACCCATCTCGAAAGCGCCCCTCGCGAGGCGCTCGATGAGGTCGAGGGCCTCGTGAACGACGTCGTCCGCCGGAACTTCCCCGTCGAGTGGCGCATGACCACCTACCAGCAGGCCATCGATGACGGCGCCCTCGCCTTCTTCGGCGACAAGTACGGCGCCGAGGTTCGCGTCGTCGAGATTGGGGGCGAGGGCACGCCCTTCAGCGCCGAGCTCTGTGGCGGCACCCACGTGAGCCGCACCGGCGAGCTCGGCCTCGTCCACATCCTGCGCGAGTCGGCGGTCGCCGCCGGAACGCGCCGCATCGAGGCGCTCTCCGGCGCCTCCGCCGAACGCTACCTCCTCGACCAGCACGCTCGCCTGCAGCGCATCGCCGAGCGCCTCTCGACTCCCCCCGCCGACCTGGAGGGCCGCATCGAGGGGATACAGGAGGAGCTTGCGGGTCTCCGCTCGCAGGTCGCAGACCTGCAGCGCGCCCAGGCCGCCGACCAGGGCGCCGAGCTTGCCGCGGCCGCGGAGCGGGTGGGCGATGCCCATCTCGTCGTCGCCCGCGTGCAGGCCGCCTCCCGCGAGGCCCTCAAGGAGCTCGCCGACGACCTTCGCACCCGCCTCGCCCCCTCCCTCCTCGTCCTCGCCGCCATCATCGACGACCGCCCCGCCTTCGTCGTCGCCGCCACCCCCGATCTCGTGGAGGCGGGCGTCCACGCGGGCAACATCGTGCGTGACGTGGCGAAAGCCGCCGGCGGAGGCGGAGGCGGCCGCCCCGACCTCGCCGAAGCGGGCGCGCGCGACCCCGGCGGCATCGACGCCGCCCTCGCCGAGGGCCACAGCCGGGCCACTGCCGCCCTTTCGGACCGATGAGCGACATGGACGGCTCCCCCGAGTCCGAGACCCCCGAGCCCGGGCCGCCCGACCCTTCCTCCACCCCCGAGCCGCCCGCCCCGGACGCCTCGCGGTCCACCGCGCCGGCGGGCGGGCAGGCGGCGCCCCCGCCGGAACGCGCCCTCGCCTCCGTCGTTCCCATCGGCCGCCACGAGCCCATCGACGGCATCTGCGGGCGCATCGATGCCGCTCCGTCCCTCGCCGTCGTCCTGCACGCCCCCAGCGGGAACCGCGCCATGGCCGAGGAGCTCGGCATGCGCCGCGTCGCCCGCCACGTGGAGTCCTCCGGGCGGCGCTTCGCCATCGCCACCCGCTCCGGGATACTCGCGCGGCGCGCGCGAGCCCAGGGGGTGCCCGTCTCCTCGAATCCCCGCCACGTCCACTGGGGATCGGGCGGAAGGGTCGTCGTCCGCCTCGGGTTCGCCACCCTGCTCGTTCCCCCCTTCGGGCGGTACGCCCAGTACGTCGCGCTCGCCCTCTTCATCCTCGCCGTCGCCGCCGTCCTCTACACCGCCGGGCCATCCGCGACCGTCAGGGTGTATCCCCCTACGCAGACCCTCGAAGGCTTCGCCGTCGTGCGGGCCTCCGCCCGCGTTGACGTGATCGACCTCGAACGCCGCATGGTTCCCGCCACCACCATCTCCGTCGAGCGCGCCATCCTGCTCGCCGTCCCCACCACCGGCGAGGTCATCCAGGGCGTCACGCCCGCCACCGCCACCCTCAGGATCGGCAATCCCACGGCGAGTTCCATCACCGTTCCAGCGGGGGCCGTCATCTTCTCCGTGCCCGACTTCGTCGCCTTCGAGGCCGACATTTCTGTGACCGTTCCCGCCGGCGGGAACGCCTTCGCCCCCGTGACCGCCCGTGCCCCCGGCACGGCCGGCAATGTTCCCGCCGACGTCATCACCCAGTGGCGAAGCGCCGACCTCGCCGACCTCACCGTGACCAATCCCGACCCCGCCCTTGGCGGGGCCGACGAGCCCCGCCGCGCCGTCGCCATCGCGGACATCCGCGCCCTGGAGGCCCTCGCCGCCGAGATCGGCGAGGGTTCGCCCCCCGCTTCCCTGCTCGCGAACGCCCGTCCCGGCTACGGCATCATCGTCCGCAGCGCCACCGTCGCGGTCACCCTGGGCGAACCCAGCGCCGAGCCCGGGACGGCCGCCGATGTCCTCTTCATGGAGGTAACGACCACGGTTGAGGCCCTCGCGGTCGCGCCGGAAGTGCTCGAGACCCTTGCCCGCTCCCTGCTGGCCGGTCCCGACGAAGCCCGGGGCCTCATCCCCGGCACCGTCCTCGCTGTCGAGACGGGCGACCGGCAGATCGACCACCCCGACGGCTCCTTCACCTCCGAGCTGCGGCTCACCGCCGAGTTCCCCCGCGGCCCGTCTTCCGCCGAGATCGAAGATGCCGTCGGCGGACGCAGCCTCGAGGCGGCGGAAGCAGAGCTGGGAACGCGCTATGGTATTGACGATGTCGAGATCGACCTCACCCCGGGCTGGGCGCCGCGGCTCCCCCGCTTCGGGTTCCGGCTCGACGTCCAGTACGGGAGCCGCGCCTTCGAGCCAGAGGCCCCCGAACCAGATGACGAAGCCAGCCCGCCTGATGGCCCTTGACGTGGGCTCCCGCCGCACGGGCGTGGCCGTGAGCGATGAGCTCGGTCTCTACGCGCACGCTCGACCCGCCCTGAAGGGCGGAACGCGGGTGCTCCTCGATGCCCTCCCCCCGCTCGTCGCCGGCGAGGCAATCGACGAAGTCGTGGTCGGCCTTCCCCTGGCCCTCTCGGGCGAAGACTCCCCGCAGACGGCCGCCACCCGCGCCTTCGTCGAGCGGCTGCGAGAGCGCCTCGACGTGCCCGTCACCACCTGGGATGAGCGCCTCTCCAGCGTGGAAGCGGCCCGCTACGTGCCCTCCGGTCGCCACCGCGACGGCACCCTCGACTCCGCCGCCGCCGCCCTCCTTCTCCAGGCCGTCCTCGATTTGCGGGCGGGCAACCCCGCATGATGCCGATGCTCCGCTGGCTGTTCAGCGGGCGCTCGCTGCTCATGGCGCTCGGCTTCGCCCTCGTCGCAGCCTCCGTCATCGTCGCTTCCGCGCTCTTCGCCGGCACGCCGAACGCCACCCTCGGCGCCGACATCATCCCCTCCCCCACCCCGGGCCCCTCCGGCGCCCCCCAGCGCTACATCCTGGCCGAGGGCAGCAGCGTCGACGACGTTGCCGACCAGCTCGAGGAGCTCGGCGTTGTCCGCTCCGCTTCACAGTTCAAGATCCTCGCCTCTCTCCTCGGCCTGCAGAACCGCCTCGTCGCGGGCGTCTACACCCTCCGCCCCGGCGACTCCACGATCTCCATCCTTCGCACGATCACGGTCGTCGAGGAAGACCGTCCCACCGTCCGCGTCACGTTCCCCGAGGGCCTGCGTATCGAAGAGATGGCTGAGATCGTGCAGCAGGCCGGGTTCGGCCCCGCCCAGGAGTTCATCGCCGCCGCCCGCGAGGTTGAGCTCCCCCTCAGCCTCGCCGTCGGCCTCCCCGAGGGCGTGGGCCACGAGGGGTACCTCTTCCCCGACACCTACTTCGTCCCGCTCGGCTCGACCGCTGCGGAACTCGTCGATCTCATGGCCGAAACCATGCATCTCCGCTTCTCCGCCGACCTGCGTGAGGCTGCCGCCCGCCGTGGGCTGAGTCCCCACGAGGTGCTCACGCTCGCCTCCATGATCGAGCGCGAGGTCGTCATCCCCGAGGAGCGCCCCGTCGTCGCCGGGGTCCTCTTCAACCGCATCGAGGCCTTCGACCGCCTTGGCGTCGACGCCACCACCCAGTACTGCGTCGCGACCCAGGATCCCGACAGCGTCGAGGCGTACGGCTGGTGGAAGCCGGGCAGCGAGCTCACCTTGGCCGACCTCGATTGCGACTCGCCCTACAACACGCGCCGCTACCCCGGCCTTCCCCCCGGCCCCATCGCCAGCCCCGGCCTGGCCGCCATCGAGGCGGTCGTCTACCCCGAGGAAACCGACTTCTACTACTACGTGCGCGATGCCCGGAACGACGACGGCTCGCACTGCTTCGCCATCACCTTCGCGGAACACGACGACCCCAACAGGTGCGAAAAGGTCGACCGGTGAGCGCCCGCCTCGGCATCATCGGCTCCCCTGTCGCTCATTCGCTCTCGCCTGCCATCCAGAGCGCCGCCCTCGAGGCCGCTGGCATCGACGCCACCTACGACCGCTGGGAAACCCCCCTGGACGCCCTCCCCGCCCGCCTCGCCTCCCTCCGCGAGCCGGACTGCCTGGGCGCGAACGTCACCATTCCCCACAAGCAGGCCGTCCTCTCCCTCCTCGACGACGTCTCACCCCTCGCCGCCGGGATCGGCGCCGTCAACACCATCGTCAACGAGAACGGCCGTCTCGCCGGGCACAACACCGATGGCGGCGGCTTTGTCGCGGCCATCGAGGAAGCGGGCTTCGCGCCCTCGGGGAAGCGCTTCCTTCTCGTCGGCGCCGGGGGAGCCGCCCGCGGGATCGCCTTCGCCCTCCGCGAAGCCGGCGCCGCTGCACTCTTCATCTCGAACCGCACCGCCTCCCGCGCCGAGGCCCTCGCCGGCGCCGTTCGCGCGAGCGCTGTCGCCTTCGACGCGCCCCCGTCCGGCTACGACTGCGTCGTGAACTGCACCTCCGCCGGAATGCACGGCTCCGGCGCCGAGGACGCCCTTCCCTGCGACCCGGCTTCCTCCGATCCGGGAACGCTCATCGTCGACATCGTTTACGCCCCCGAGGAGACCCCCCTCCTGCGGGCGGCCCGCGCGGCCGGCCTCCCCGTCCTCGGCGGCCTGCCCATGCTGATCCACCAGGGAGCCCTCGCCTTCGAGCTCTGGACTGGCCGCCCCGCACCCCTCGACGCCATGCGCGAGGCTGCCCGCGCCGCGCTCGCCGGCGAAGCGCCATGATCATCGTCGGCACGGTCCTCGGGCTCGCCCTCTTCCTCTTTGTCGGCTGGATCATCTCCACCGAGATGTTCCAGACCCGCGCCTGGCGCAGGCGCGTCGCCTCCGGCGACAACGAGATCGTCGAGGCCCTCATTCTCGAGGCGATGGCCGGCTGGCGCCGCGCCCGCCCGCCCCGCGACGTCCCCGCCAGCCTCTGGGCCGGCGTCCAGCGCGCCGAGCTCGCCAGCGCCACCGCCGCGCTTGCCGTCGTCCAGTCCTCCGCCGAAGGTGAGTTCCGTACCGTGGAGGGACGCCGCGAGCAGGTCTCCTCCGCCCTCGACGAAGCCTTCGCCCTCGCCGCCAGGCTCGTGGAGATGATGTTGTACGATGTTCCCAACCTCAGCCTCGGGAGCGTTCGCGTGGACGTGTACTCCACCTTCACCGCGGACGGCGGGGCCGCCGTGCAGAAACCCATCCTGACGACCACCGCCCACCGCGCCGACGCCGACGGCATCGACTGGGACGACCTTCCCCCGGCCGATATCCTCGCGCGCTTCGAAACCGCGTGGGAGGCCAGCGAAGGCGGCCTCGCCGCCCCCATCGCCCTCCCCCCCATCCCCGGCTTGCCCAACGACGGGGAGGCCTCCTGATGGGACGGTTCCGCTTCCTCACCTCCGGTGAGAGCCACGGCAAGGGCCTCACCGCCCTCATCGAGGGCCTCCCCGCCGGCCTCCCCCTCACCGAGGACGACATCGCCCGCGACATGTCCCGCCGCCAGGGCGGCTACGGCCGCGGCGGCCGTATGAAGATCGAGAAGGACCGCGCCGAGATCACCGCCGGCGTTCGCCACGGCCTCACCCTTGGCTCTCCCATCGCCCTCTGGGTCACGAACCGCGACTGGGTGAACTGGACCGAGAAGATGGCCGTCGAGCCCGTCGAGGCCGAGATCGAGCGCGTCACCCGCCTCCGCCCCGGCCACGCCGACCTCCCCGGCGCCATCAAGTACGGCTTCGACGACGTTCGCAACGTCCTTGAGCGCGCAAGCGCCCGCGAAACCGCCGCCCGCGTCGCCGTCGCCGGTGTCGCCAAGCGCCTCCTCGACGAGTTCGGCGTCTCCTTCCGCAGCCACACCCTCGCCATCGGCGGCGTGCGCTCCCAGGCTGGCGACGCGGTCGACTGGGAGGCTGTCGAGACCGACCCCGTCCGCTGCGCCGACCCCGCCGCCTCCGAGCAGATGGTCGCCGCCATCGACGCCGCCAAGGGCGACGGCGACACCCTCGGCGGCCAGGTCGAGGTGCGCGTCTCCGGCGTCCCCCTCGGCCTCGGCTCCTACGTCCAGTGGGACCGCAAGCTCGACGGCCGCATCGCCCAGGCCATCTGCAGCATCAACGCCTTCAAGGGCGTCGGCCTCGGTCTCGGCTTCGACTCAACCGAGCAGCGCGGCTCCCAGACCCACGACGTAATCCTCCCCGCCGACCAGTGGGGCGACCGCCCCTGGACCCATGGCACGAACCGCCACGGTGGCATCGAGGGCGGTATCAGCACCGGCGAGGACATCGTAGTCCGCGCCGCCGTCAAGCCCATCCCCACCCTCGCCCACCCCCTCCCCTCCGTCGACCTCGACACCGGCGAGGAGGTGCTCGCCCACTACGAGCGCAGCGATGTCTGCGTCGTGCCCGCCGCCGGCGTTGTCGCCGAGGCGATGGTCGCCATCGTCCTCGCCGACGCCTGGCTTGAGAAATTCGGCGGCGACAGCCTCGCCGAGATGCGCGCCAGCGTCGAACACCACCTCGAGGGACTCGGCCCTCGCGCTCGCTCCGGCTGAGCCCATGTCTGACCAAATCTTCCTCGTCGGCCTCTCCGGGAGCGGCAAGTCCACGGTCGGACGCCTGCTCGCCGATCGCCTCGGCTGGTCCTTCGCCGACACCGACACCCTGATCGAGCGCACCGCCGGACGCGCAATCCCCGACATCTTCCGGGAGGACGGCGAGGCCGCCTTCCGCGAACTGGAAGGCCGTGCCCTCGCCCGCGCCGCCCGCTCGGGCCAGGTCGTCGTCGCCACCGGAGGCGGCGCCCCCACCCACGATGCCGGCCGCCGGCTGCTCGCCGATGGCTTCACCGTCTGGCTCGCCGTCAGCCCCGAGGTCGCCGCCGGGCGGCTTGCGGCCCAGCCCGGCGACGAGCCCCGCCCCCTCCTCGCCGGCGACCCCCGGGCCCGCCTGGAATCCCTCCTCGAAACCCGCCGCGACGACTACGCCCGCTCCGACGCCTCGATCGAGGTCGACAGCCTCACGCCGGGGCAGGCCTGCGAGCAGATCCTGCGCCTCTGGGAAGGAGGCGGCTCCGGCGCCGACAGCGGCATCCCCGGGGTAGCCGCCACGGTCTCGACTCCCGGCGGCAGCTACCCCATCGTCGTCCGCGAGGGCGCCCTCGCCGGCTTGGGCGGGCTCTGCGAGCGCATCGGCCTCTCCGGCCGCGCCTTCGTCCTGACCGACACCGGTTCCGGCCCCCTCTTCGCCGCCACCGCCCTCGACTCGCTCCGTGCGTCCGGCTTCAAGGCAGAGAGCATGGCCATCCCCGCCGGCGAGGAGCACAAGACCCTTGAGACGGTCCAGGCCGTCTACGACTGGCTCCTCGGCGAACGCGTCGAGCGGGGAGATTTCCTCGTCTGCCTCGGCGGAGGCGTCGTCACCGACCTCGGCGGTTTCGCCGCCGCTACCGTCCTGCGGGGAATCCCCTTCGTCCACGTCCCCACCACCCTCCTCGGCATGGTCGACGCCGCCGTCGGCGGCAAGACGGGCGTCGATCACGCTATCGGCAAGAACCTCGTCGGCGCCTTCGCGCAGCCCCGCCTCGTCCTCACCGACCCCGCCCTCCTCGCCACCCTCCCGCCCCGCCACCTGCACAGCGGCCTTGCCGAGCTCGTGAAGCACGGCTTCATCCTCGATGAAGAGTTGGTCCGCCTCCTCGAGGACCGCGCCGGCGACCCCACCAACCTCGCGACCGAGGACCTCATCGCCCGCAGCACCGCCATCAAGGCCCGTGTCGTCTCCGACGACGAGCGCGAGGCCGGGTCGCGAACGCTGCTCAACTACGGTCACACCATCGGCCACGGCATTGAGGCCGCCGCCGGGTTCAGCGGTTACCTCCATGGCGAGGCCGTCGCCATCGGCATGCACGCCGCCGGCCGCATCGCCTGCGAGGTCGGCCTCCTCCCCGCCGCCGCGCTCGACCGCCAGCAAGACCTTCTTCGTGCTTGCGGCCTCCCCGCGCGAGCCGAGGGCGTCGACCGCCAGGCTGTCGTCGACGCCATGCGCAGCGACAAGAAGGTCCGCGACGGCGCCATCTCCTGGGTGCTCCTCGAACGCATCGGCCAGGCCGCCGTCCACCGCGATATCCCCGACGAAGCCGTCGAGGCCGCGCTCGACGCCGTCCTCGCCTGAGGATGGCGCTCTCTTTCCGGCTCGACGGCGGGGGCGAAGGCCCCGCTTCCCCTCGCGCCGCAACCCTCACGACCGACCGTGGCGAAGTCCCCACCCCCGCCTTCATGCCCGTCGGCACCCTCGCCAGCGTCAAGGCCCTCACCCCCGACGAGGTCGCCGCCACGGGCGCCCGCATCGCGCTCGTGAATGCCTACCACCTCTACCTCCGCCCCGGTCATCGCCTCATCGAGTCGCTCGGTGGCGTCCACCGCTTCATGGGCTGGAGTGGCGCCATCCTCTCCGACAGCGGCGGCTACCAGGTGTTCAGCCTCGCCCGCCTCCTGCGCGTGGACGACGAGGGGGTCCGCTTCCGTTCCCATCTCGATGGCTCCGAGCACCACTACACCCCCGAGCTCGCGATCGAGGTGCAGAGCGCCCTGGGCGTCGACATCGCCATGCCCCTCGACCACGTCCTCCCCGGTGACGCTCCCGCTCCCGACCAGCGCGAGGCCGCCGAGCGCACCCTGCGCTGGTTCGACCGCTCCCAGGCCCTCGACCCCGAGCCCGCCCTCTTCGCCATCGTCCAGGGCGGCGTCGATGAGGACCTGCGCCGCTGGCACGCCCGCGAGCTCGCCGCCCGGGAGGCGCCCGGCTACGCCATCGGCGGCCTCTCCGTCGGCGAGTCCAAGGCCGACCAGTACGCCATCACCGAAGTGGCCTGCACCGAGCTGCCCGTCGACCGCCCCCGCTACCTCATGGGCGTCGGCAGCCCCGAGGACCTTGTCCACGCCGTCTCTGCCGGCGTCGACCTGTTCGACTGCGTTCTCCCCACCCGCCTCGGCCGCACCGGCTCCCTCTTCACCGACGACGGACGCATCAACATCAAGGGCGCGCGCTATCGCGAGCAGGTCTCCCCCCTCGACCCCGACTGCGGCTGCGCCATGTGCGCGAGCTACTCCGCCGCCTACATCCACCACCTCTTCCGCAACGAGGAATTGCTTGCCTACCGCCTCGCCAGCATCCACAACCTCCGCTATATCCAGCGGCTCTGCGAGCGCATGCGCGAAGCCGTGCTCGCGGGCGCCTTTGACGCCTTCGCCGGGGAGTTCCTCGCCCGCTACCAGCCCGCCGACGAAGCCGTCCGCGCCAAGCAGCGCGCCCGCTTTCGTTCCCGCTCCCGAAGCTGACCCGGACTCGACAAACTCGCGTACTCCCTTCTACGCTCGGAAACCGACAGCGCCTCTCCGGCGCGTCCGGGTGAGCGAATCACGATGCCGAAGCGAACCTCCTCGGCCACCGACACTGGCGGCAAGAAGGCCGCGAAGCGTGCCCCTGCGAAGGGCGGCGCGAAGTCGCCGCGCGCCCGTGGCGGCAAGGACCTCGTCATCGTCGAGTCCCCCGCCAAGGCCCGCACGATCGAGGGCATCCTCGGCGACAAGTACCGCGTCATCGCCTCCGTCGGCCACGTTCGCGACCTGCCCAGCTACGGCTACGGCGTCGACGTGAAGGGCGGCTCGTTCGAGCCGACCTACGAGGTGCTCAAGGACAAGCGGGACGTCGTCAAGGAGATCAAGACCGCCGCCGGCAAGGCCGACCGCGTCTTCCTCTCCACGGACCCCGACCGCGAGGGCGAGGCCATCTCCTGGCACATCCTCGAGGCGGCCAAGATCCCTGCCGACAAGACCCAGCGCGTCGTCTTCCACGAGATCACGAAGCCGGCCATCGAGGCTGCCTTCGAGCACCCGGGCGAGCTCAACCGCGAGCTGATCGAGGCCCAGGAAACGCGCCGCGTCCTCGACCGCCTCATCGGCTACCCGCTCAGCTGGTTCGTCCAGGGCAAGGTCGCCCGCAGCGCCAGCGCCGGCCGCGTTCAGAGCGTCGCCCTCCGCCTCATCGTCGAGCGCGAGCGCCAGATCGACGCCTTCACGCCCCAGGAGTACTGGACCGTCCACGCCCGCCTCGCGAAGGGCGGCGACGAGTTCGGCGCGAAGCTCACCGGCCTTCCCGGCGTGAGGAAGCTCGACGAGAAGCGCGACCTCCCCGACGAGGCCACCGCCAACGCCCTCCTCGACACCCTCCGCCGCTCCGACTTCTCCGTGAAATCCGTCAAGAAAGGCGAGCGCAAGCGCCGCCCCGCCCCGCCCTTCACTACCAGCAGCTACCAGCAGGCCGCCAACAACCGCCTCGGCCTCGGCGCCCAGCGCTCCATGGCCCTCGCCCAGCAGCTCTACGAGGGCGTCACCATCCCCGGCCAGGGACCCGTCGGTCTCATCACCTACATGCGCACCGACTCCCTCAGCATCTCCCCCGTCGCCCGCCGCGAGGCTCGCCGCTTCGCCACCGAACGTTGGGGCGAGGACCACGTTCCCGAGAAGGAGCGGGTCTACCGCTCCCGCGCACGCGGCGCCCAGGAGGCGCACGAGGCCATCCGCCCCACCTCCGCCTTCCGTACCCCCGAGTCGCTCAGCTCCGTCCTCAACCGCGACCAGCTCCGCGCCTACACCCTCATCTGGCAGCGCTTCATGGCCAGCCAGCTCGCCGATGCGCGCTACGCCACCGTCGCCGTCGACATCGAGGCCCGCGAGGCGGGCGAGCTGCGCGGCGCCTTCCGCTCGAACGCCCAGCGCCTCGTCTTCCCCGGCCACCTCGCCGCTCTCGGCATCGACGCCACCGAGGAGCAGGCCGCCCGCAGTGGCGCCGATGCTCCCGAGACCGTCGCCACCCTCCCCGAGCTCGCCGACGGCGACGCCCTCGATCGCCGCTCCGTGGATGGCGAGCAGCACTTCACCGAGCCCCCGCCCCGCTTCACCGAGGCCTCCCTCGTCAAGGCGCTGGAGGAAGAGGGTATCGGCCGCCCCAGCACCTACGCCTCCATCGTCCAGACCGTGCTCAACCGCGCCTACGTCGTCCGCGAGGGCCGCGCCCTCGTGCCCCAGGAGCTCGGCTTCGCGGTCAACGACCTCCTCGTCCAGCACATGGACCGCTACGTCGCCGTGCCCTTCACCAGCGAGCTCGAGGAAGAGCTCGACGAGATCGCTTCCGGCGAGCGGGATTACGGCGAGGTCGTGCGCGGCTTCTGGGAGCCCTTCAACACCGCCCTCGAGACGGCCAAGCAGGAGGCCCGTAAGCAGGTCGAGGAGACCGATATCGTTTGCTCGAAGTGCAATGACCGGAAGATGGTCGTTCGCTGGAGCCGCAACGGGAAGTTCCTCGGCTGCTCCGGCTACCCCGAGTGCAAGAACGCCATGCCCCTCACCGAGGAGGGCGACCCCCAGCCCCCGCCCGACCCCCAGCCCACCGACTGGAAGTGCCCCCGCTGCGACGCCGGCACGGAGCTGAAGCACGGACCGTACGGCGAGTACATCGACTGCGTGAAGCGTGACTCGAAGGAGTGCGACTTCCGCGCCGGCAAGCCCGTCGGCGTGGCCTGCCCCGAGGAGCCCGAAACCGGCATGCTCGTCGCCAAGCGCGCCCGTCGCGGCGTCTTCTACGGCTGCTGGAACTACCCCGAGTGCACCTACACCACCAACAGCATCGAGCCCGACAAGCTCTCGCCCGTGCGCACCGCCGAGGAGCGCGAGGCCGCGGCCGAGAAGGCCAAGGCTCGCTCGAAGAAGGGCCGCCGCACCACCCGCCGTACCTCCCCCCGTCGCCGCCGCGCAAGCTAGCGAGTCCGTCCCCCTTTACGAATCCTGTCGTATTCTGTCGATATGGCCTCTCTGCCAGCCCACAAGACAGCCGGGGCCTACCTGGACGCCTACCTGCGCGAGCTCCAGGCGCTGGGCGGACGCTCGCCCTACACCATCCGCAACTACCGCAACGACATCGGCCACTTCCTTCGCTTCTGCGAGGAGGCCGGCATCGAAGCGCTCGCCATCACCCGCGCCACCTTCCGCAGCTATCTCGCTACCTTGCGCGAGGCAGAGATGGCGCCTGCCTCGGTCACGCGACGGACCACCACCATCCACGGCTTCTATCGCTACCTCCAGCGCGAGGGCGCGACCGACCGCGACCTCCTCTACGGCGTCGCCCTCCCCAAGAAGCCGAAGCGCCTCCCGAAGGTGATCGAGCCGCCCCACCTCCAGGCCCTCATCGAGGCGCCCGACACGAGCACCCCCCGGGGCCTGCGCGACCGCGCCATGCTCGAACTGCTCTACGGCGGCGGCCTGCGCATCTCCGAGCTGGTCGGCCTCGACGTCGCCGGCCTCGACCTCGTCGCCGGCCAGGCCGTCGTCCGCGGCAAGGGCGACAAGGAGCGCGCCGTCATCTTCGGCGAACCCGCCGTCCGCGCCCTCCAGGCCTACCTCGATGTCGGCCGCCCCGAGCTCGCCGACGGCCCCGAGCCCGCGCTCTTCCTCAACCGCAGCGGCAAGCGGCTCAGCGCCCGCTCCGTCCAGTACGCCGTCCGCCGCTACGCCCTCGCTGCCGGCATCCCCGAGGACGTCCACCCCCACCTGCTCCGCCACTCCTTCGCCACCCACCTCCTCGACGGCGGCGCCGACATCCGCATCGTCCAGGATCTGCTCGGTCACACCTCCGCCAACACCACCCAGATCTACACCCACGTCAGCCGCGCCCGGCAGGCCGAGGTTACCGAGAAGGCCTGGCGGGAGATCGGCGTGAAGGCGCTCGACCGCGCCCGCAAGGGCGGCAAGAAGTCGTGAGTCCACCGGATGCCCCCCTGCTCCTCCTCGTGCACGGCCCCAACCTGAACCTGCTCGGCGAACGCCGCCCCGAGATCTACGGCCACGACACCCTCCCCGACATCGAAGCCGACGTGGCCGCCGCCGCAAACGCCCGTGGCGCTACCGTCCTCAGCTTCCAGAGCAACCACGAGGGCGCCCTCATCGACTTCCTCCATGAGCATCGTCGTCGGGCCGGGGGCGTCGTCCTCAACGCCGGCGCCTACACCCACACCTCCATCGCCCTCCACGACGCCCTTGAGGCCGTCGCCCTCCCCGCCGTCGAGGTGCACCTGTCGAACATCCACGCTCGCGAGCCCTTCCGCCGCCGCTCCGTCATCGCCGCCGCCTGCATCGGGCAGGTCGCCGGCCTCGGCCGTGCCGGCTACACCGCCGCCGTCAACCTTCTCCTCGACCATCTGGACGCCGGCGACTAACCCCCGCAATCGTCGGGCGCTACACTGACCCCCGTGACTGCCTCCGCCTTCCCCACTCATCGACTCGATCGCCTGCGCGCTGCCCTCGACGAGGCTGACCTCGACGGCCTCTACGTTGCCAGCCCCGTCGACGACGTCAACCACCGCCACTCCGCCAACCGTCGCTACCTGACCGGCTTCACCGGCTCGACCGGCTATGCGGCCGTCTCCGCGACGCAGGCGGTCCTGGCCGTCGATTCCCGCTACACCGCCCAGGCCCGCCGCGAGGCCGAGCCCCGGGGATTCACCATCTTCGACACGAAGGGCCCCCAGTCGGCCTGGCTCCCCGACTTCATCGCCGCCTCGGGTCTTGCCGGCAAGCGCCTCGGCCTCTCCCGCTCCGATCTCAGCTACGGCGACTTCCTGGCTCTCCAGGAAGCCGTTGCCCCGATGCCCGAGGCAGACCGCCCCGACCTCCTCCCCGCCCCGCCCATCATCGAGCGCCTCCGCTCGCGCAAGGACGCCGAAGAGATCGCGCTCCTTGAGGAGGCCATCGCCATCGCCGAGCGCGCCTTCCTCGACGTGACCGCCACGGTCGAGCCCGGCGTCACCGAGCGCGCCTTTGCCGCTGCCCTCGATGCCGCCGTCAAGGAGCACGGCGCCCGCGGCCTCTCCTTCGAGCCTATCGTCGCCGGCGGCGAGCGCGCCGCCATGCCCCACGCCGACCTCTCCGACCGCCCCCTCGGCGCCTCCGAGCCCATCATCGTCGACTGGGGGGCCGAGCTCTCCGGCTACTGCAGCGATCTCAGCCGTACCTTCTTCCTCGGGTCCGAACCTGAGCGCTTCCGCGAGGTCTACGAGGTCGTCCGCGAGGCCCAGCAGACCGCTATCGAGCATGTTGAGGCCGGCATGACCGGCGCCGACGCCCACGCCCTCGCCGCATCCGTCATCGAGAAGCACGGCTACGGCGAGTTCTTCACCCACGGCCTTGGCCACGGCGTCGGCCTCGATGTTCACGACTACCCGCCCTACCTCGGCCCCACCTCCACCGACGTGCTCGAAGACGGCATGGTCTTCACCATAGAGCCCGGCATCTACCTCCCCGGCTGGGGCGGTGTCCGCATCGAGGACATCGTGGCCCTCGAAGGAGGTCGGGCGCGGCAGCTCAGCCACCTCGACTCAACACTTCCCGCAGGAGCCCAGACTTGAGCCAGATCTCCACCGCAGAATTCCGCCGTGGCGTCACCATCGAGATGAACGACAAGCTCTACGCCGTCCTCAGCTACGAGCACAACAAGACGGCCCGCGGCTCCGCCCAGGTCCGCATGAAACTGCGCGACGTTCGCAGCGGCGCCATCATCGAGCACACCGTCCAGGCCGGCACCCGCTTCGACCGGGCCCGCGTCGACCGCCGCGACATGCAGTACCTCTACTCCGACGACGACTTCTACTACTTCATGAACACCGAGACCTACGACCAGATCCCCGTCGACGCCGCCAAGGTTGGCGATGCCGCCCAGTTCCTCAAGGAGAACGACCTCTGCGAGGTGTCCCTCTACGGCGAAGAAGTCATCGCCGTGGAGCTTCCCGGGTCGGTCGCACTCACCGTCGCCGCCACCGACCCGGGGGTCCGTGGCGACACCGCGCAGGGTGGCTCCAAGCCCGCGACCATGGAGACCGGCCTCGTGGTCCAGGTGCCGCTCTTCATCAGCGAGGGCGAGGTCATCCGCGTGAACACCCAGACAGGCGAGTACATCGAGCGAGTCAACTAGTGGACCCAATCCGCGTCTCCCAGCTCGTCTACCTCCTCAAGGACATGCTTGAGGGAAGCGAGCTGCTCTCCGACCTCTGGGTCGTGGGCGAAGTCGCCGATTCAACCCGCTCCCGCCTCGGCCACCGCTACTTCTCCCTGCGCGACGGCGACGGCGCTATCCGTTCCGTCCTCTTCCGCGACGACATGCCCGGGGCGGAGGTTCCCGCCGGCGAGCGCGTCCTCGCCCACGGCCGCGTGACCGTGTATCCCCAGCGCGGCGAGCTCCAGTTCGTCTGCGACTTCTTTCGGCCCGAGGGCGTCGGCATCGAGGCCGCGCGCCTCGAACGCCTGCGCGAGCGCCTCGAGGAGGAGGGCCTCTTCGATCCCTCTCGCAAGCGCCCCCTCCCCCCGTACCCCCGCCGCATCGGCGTCGTCACCTCCCCCACGGGCGCCGCCGTCCAGGACGTGCGCGATGTCATCGCCCGGCGCTGGCCCCTCGCCGAGCTTGTCGTCTCTCCCGCCCTCGTCCAGGGCGACCGCGCCCCCGACAGCATCGTCGGCGCCCTCCGCGTCCTCGCCCGCGACGATGACCTCGACCTTGCCCTCCTTGTGCGCGGTGGCGGCGCTTCCGCCGACCTCTCCGCCTTCAACGACGAGGGCGTCGTGCGCGCCGTCTTCGCCTTCCCCGTTCCCGTCGTCACCGGCATCGGCCACGAGACCGATACCTCGCTTGCCGACTTCGCCGCCGACCTCCGCGCCCCTACGCCCAGCGCCGCCGCCGCCGGCGCCACCCCCGACGCCGCCGAGGTGGCCGCCCGCTTCGATTCGCTTGAGCGCGCCATGACCCTCGCCGTCCGCGGACGCATCGAGGGCGCTGCCGCGCGCCTCCAGACCCTCACCTCCACCCTCCGCTACGCTGCCCCCAGCCCGGCCCGCGCACGCGAGCAGGTCGAGTCCCTGGGCGGCCGCATGGGCGAGTTGCTCACGGCTCGCCTCTCAGCCGACCGGGCGAGCCTCGAACGCACAGCCGCGCAGATCACCGCTCTCAACCCCGCCACGACCCTCGCCCGCGGCTACGCCATCGTCGAGCGTCTCGGCCGCCGCCGCCGCGTCGTCCGCCGCGTGAAGGACGTGAAGGCCGGCAACCGCATCGCCGTCTCCGTTGGCGATGGCGCCTTCTGGGCCGAGGTGAACTGATGGCCGACCAGCAGTCCTTCGAAGAGCTTGTCGCTCAGCTCGAGGAGCGCGCCCGCAAGCTCGAGTCCGGCAACGTCCCCCTCGAGGAGGCCATGACCACCTACGAGGAGGGCGCCGCCCTTGTCGAGCAACTCCGCAAGCTCCTCGACGAGGCCGAGCTCCGCGTCCAGCGCCTCCAGGGGAACCTCGAGGAGGGCGCCGCCTTCCGCGAGGACGCGGAGCCCTACGACGAGACCCCCGCCCCCGATGACGCCGGCTGAGCCCCTCCGAGTCGCCTGGCTCACCACCGGGCGCGGGCCCGGTTCCTACGGCGCCCTCGAAACCCTCTGCACCGCGATCGACGCCGGCCTCCCGGTCGAACTCGCCGTCGTGTTCCTCAACCGCGAGCGGGGGGAGTTCGAGGCCACCGACCGCCTCCTCGACTACCTCGATGCCCGCAACGTGCCGGTCGAGAGCCTCTCCTCCGTGCGGTTCCGCAAGGCCCAGGGCGGGCGGCGCTCCCGCCCGGGAGAGCCCCTCCCCCCCTGGCGCCGCGCCTTCGACGAGGCCGCCGCCGACCGCCTCGCTCGCCACTCGTTCGACCTCGCCGTCATGTTCGGCTACATGCTCATCGCCACCGAGGCGCTCTACGACCGCTTCCCCATCATCAACGACCACCCCGCCCTCCCCGACGGCCCCAGGGGCACCTACCAGGAGGTCATCGCCGAACTCATCGGCGCCGGTTCGGAGGAGTCGGGCTGCATGTACCACCTCGTCACCGGCGACCTCGACCGCGGCCCCGTCCTCAGCTACTGCCGCTTCCCCATCCCCGCCGACCCCACCGCCTGCGTCCCCCCCAACGCCACCCGCGCCGAGATCGAGGCGCGCCCCCACGACGACGAGATTCGCGCCCGCGGGGTGGGCCGCGAACGCCCCTTCCTCATCGAGACCCTGCGCGCCCTCCACGAGGGTCGCCTGGCCGTGCCCGCCGAACGGCCCCTCGACCTCACCGAACAGGTCGAAGCCGCCCTCTCCCGGGGCGTATAGTCGCGTCCATGGCCGATCCGGCGCCGGAACTGCTCTCCTGTCCCGCCTGCGCCGAGCCCTACGACGCCACCGATAACTACTGCCGCAGCTGCGGAATGTTCCTCCGTGATCGCCGCCTGCCCGTCGCACGCCAGACCGTCGCGCTCGAACCACGGCGTCCCGCCCTCCCTACCCCCGTCCGCCGCGCCGCCACCGCCATCGCCGTCGGCACGGCCCTCAAGATCACCGCCAACATCCTCGGCAAGGTGCTGGCCCAGCGCGCCGCCAGCAAGGCCTCGACCCGCGCCCTCGCTCGCAAGGAGCGGGAAACCACGGTCGTGAGCGAATCGCTCTTCGTGCGCCGAACCTGGATCGAGCGCGACTAGGGTCGCATCGGAGCCGCCCCAACCCGTGCGTGTCGCCGAGGTCACCGACCCCGACGGCAACGGCTTCGGGCTACGCCGCCCCCCCGGCTAACGCGGCAAACACCGACCTGTCGTACCCTTCGCTCCGCTACAGGAGAACGAATCCCTATGTTCGCAACCATCGGACACACCTTCGAGCTGATGAAGATGAGCTGGCGGGTGCTCATGCTCGACCGCGAGCTCGTCTTCTTCCCCATCATGTCCGTCATCGCGCTCGCCGCGGTGGCCGGCGCCATCGCTGCCGGGGGCCTCCTGAGCGGCTCCTTCGCCCTGGCGGAGGAGGGCGGCGAAGGTTCCGCCGGCGACCTGATTCTTGGCCTCCTGCTTGCCTTCGTCTCCATGTCCATCGTGATCTTCTTCAACGCGGCGTTGGTGGCGGCGGCCATGGAGCGGCTACGCGGTGGTGATCCCAGTGTTGCCTCGGGCCTGAAGGCCGCCTCCGCCCGCATCCCCCAGATCCTCGCCTGGGCGGTTGTCGTGACCGTCGTCATGCTCATCCTGCGCGCCCTCCGCAACCGGGGAGGCATCGCCGGACAGATCGCGTCGTGGGTTGGCGAAACCGCCTGGGAGCTCGCGTCGTTCTTCGCCGTCCCCTTCATCGTCGAGGAAGGCGTTGGCCCGTTCGAGGCGTTGCGGCGCTCGGCATCCCTCCTTCGCCGGACATGGGGGCAGCAGATAACGGCCGGGTTCGGTTTTGGCCTCGTGACCATCGTGGCGATCATCGTGGCCGTCCTCATTGCCCTGCTGCTTGCGGCCATCCACCCGTTCGTGGGCCTGGCCATCGGCATCCCCCTCGTCGGGTTGGCGTGGGCCACCGTCACCGCCCTTGAGGGCATCTTCAAGGCCGCCCTCTACGACTTCGCCACCGGCAGGGAGCCGCACGGCTTCGATCGCGAGACGCTCCAGACCGCCTACCAGCCCCAGGCCACCGGCGGCATGCGGGGCATCGTCTGAGCCTCGTCCTCCGACCCGCCACCCTTGGCGACGTTCCCGCTGTCACCGCCCTCCACCGCCGGAACGGAGGCGCCGCCCTTCCCCCCGATGCCTTGCCGGAGGAGTGGTTCGCGACCGGCGGCCCCTGGATGCACGAGCACTTCTGCGTTCGCCATGTCCAGGCCTATCGCGACCTCGGCTGGGACTGCTACGTCGTCGAACGTAACGGCGACGACATTGTGGGCAGCGTCGAGGTCCTGTACGCGACCGAGCCCGAGCCGTTCGGCCGCTACGCGCACCTTGAACTCCTCGAGCTCGCCGAGGACATTGCCAGCCCTGAGGTCGAGCATTGGGTCCTCGACCAGTGTGAGTCCCGCGCCCGCGAACGCGGCTACGACCGTTTCTGGTGCCGCCCCGTCGGCTCCGGTGGAAGCTGGGACGTCCTTGCCCGTCGCGGCTACTCGGAGCGCTGGCGCAACGCCTGGCTCAAGGTCGCCAACCTCGATTCCATCGAGCTGCCCACCTTCGAAGCCCGCCCCCTTGCCGGCGACTACGAGACCGAAGCGTCCAACCTTCGCGCCCTCGACCATCGCGAGTCCCCTGCCTACCGCTGGCGGTACCTCTGGCGTCCTGTGCTCACGCCCGACGACTCGGACTTCCCGCCCGACGTCTCCTTCTCGGGGCGCAGCATCGTCCTCCCGGGCCGCCCGCCAGCCGGCATGCTGGTGAACATCTGGAGGTGGCGTAACCGGGAGGAAGCGTGGGCCGACCTCTTCGTGGAGCCCGCCCTCGCCGGCGATGACGGCTACGTCGCCGACCTGGTCGCGGTCGTGGCGAGCCAGGCCTCCGCGATGGGGGCCATCACCCTCAGCGTGGTCCTCCCCGAGGCCATCGCCCCACCCATCCGCCGGCGCTTCGATGCCGCCGCTGTCCCCCTCGAACGCGGGGATCCCTGGTTCGCGAAGGACCTCCGTCCCCAGGCTACGTAGCGCCCCCGCCCGCTCGCCCCTAGGATTGCCGCACCCTCACCCGGAGCCGTGCCCATGCAGCCCCTCAGCGAAGAGCAACTCGCCGCCCTGCGCGCCTGGCCCTCACCCGCCATCTCCAACGCCATCGAGACCTTCCAGGTGCGCGCCCGCAACTACGGCGCCATGACCCCCGACATCCGCTGCCACTTCCCCGAGATGGAGCCAATCGTCGGCTACGCTGTCACCTGCAAGATCCGCGCCAGCGTCCCCCCCGACCAGGACCCCGAGGTCCGTGTCGAGCGCGGCGACTGGTACGACCACATCGAGTCCATCCCCGCACCACGCATCGTCGTGATCGAGGACCTCGACGACCCGCCCGTCGGCTCCTTCTGGGGCGAGGTCAACGGCAACATCCACCGCGCCTTCGGCTGCCTTGGCGTCGTCACCAGCGGTGGCGTGCGCGATATGGAGGAGGTCCGCGAGCTCGGCTTCCAGTTCCTCGCGAAAGAAGTGCTCGTCTCCCACGCCTACGTGCACCAGGTCGAGGTCGGCGGTCCCGTCACCGTCGGCGGTGTCACCGTGAACCCCGGCGACCTTCTCCACGCCGACCTCCACGGCTGCATCTCCATCCCCCGCGAGATCGCCGCCGACGTCCCCGCCGCGGCCCAGATGGTCGAGGACCGCGAGCGCGTCATCATCGACTACGCCAAGTCCCCCGAGTTCACCCGGGAGGGCCTGATGGAACGCTTCCGCGGAGGCTTCACCCGCCCCCGCGAGGAGCCGTAGGCCCTAGTCGAACATCAAGACCGAGCGGGCGACCTCGCCCGCCTTCATCGCGCGGAACGCCTCGTTCACGTCCTCCAGCCGCATGCGGCGGGTGATCATCTCGTCCAGCTTCAGCCGCCCCTGCATGTAGAAGTCGATGTAGCGCGGCATGTCGACGCGGAAGCGGTTCGAGCCCATCGAGCTGCCCGTCAGCTTCTTCTCGCTCAGCAGTGATCGCCCGTCGACCTCCACTTTCTGCCCCACCGGGATCATCCCGATGATGGTTGCCGTACCCCCGCGCCGCAGCGCCTCGTACGCCTGCTCCGCCGCCACTTTCAGCCCGATCGCCTCGAAGGCGTAGTCCACCCCGTCCCCGGTCAGGTTGCGGATCGCTTCGACCGGGTCGCCCGAGGAGGCGTCGACCACGTGCGTCGCCCCCAGCTCCCGCGCCTTCGCCAGCTTCGACTCGACCATGTCGACGGCGATGATCATGCGCGCGCCCGCCACCAGCGAGCCCTGCACCGCCGCCAGCCCCACGCCGCCCACGCCGAACACCGCCACCGTCGAGCCCGGCTGCACTTTCGCCGTGTTCACCGCCGCCCCGAACCCCGTCGTCACGCCGCAGCCGATGAGCGCTGCCGCGTCCAGCGGCATGTCCCTGCGGATCGCGACCACGGCGTTCTCGTGCACCAGCATCTTCTCCGCGTAGCTGGAGAGGTTGGCGAACTGCGCTACCGGCTGGCCGTTCCAGGTGTACTTCGGCGGCTCGTCCGCCCCCCGCGTCACTGCCTCCTTGTCGCACGCGTACGGCTGACCGGTCATGCAGCGCTCGCACATCCCGCAGAACACCGAGAGGCAGCAGATCACGTGATCGCCCGGCTGCACGTACGTCACCTGCTCGCCCACCGACTCCACGATCCCCGCCGCCTCGTGCCCGAGGATGGCCGGCGCGTCGAACGGGTAGAACCCGTCCACGAAGTGCAGGTCGCTGTGGCAGACGCCGCTCGCGGCCGTCTTCACGATGACCTCGCGAGGCCCCGGCTCGTCGATGGCTACCTCTTCGATCGTGAGTGGCTGGTGCGCTCCGTGGAAAATAGCGGCCTGCATGGCGCTCCTCCTCGCCGAAGGTGCGCCTACTCTACGCCGCGCGCTAGTCCCTCGCGGGTAGCGAAGCCCGCGGCTGAACTCGTGGATTCGCCACGAATTGCGGCCACCGGCCCTCCATCAGGCCGACCACCGTCTCTCCTACCCGGCGCCGCATGCTCTCGAACGACTGGTCCGAGTACGAGGCCGAATGCGGCATCAGCACCACGTTCTCCATGCGCGCCAGTGGTGACTCCGCTTCCAGCGGCTCGCGCTCGAACACGTCCAGTCCGGCGCCCGCGATCTGCCCCCCGTCGAGCGCCGCGATCAGCGCCTCCTGGTCGACCACGGGGCCGCGCGACGTGTTGATCAGGTACGCCGTCGGCTTCATCGCCGCCAGCTCGGCCTCGCTGATCAGGTGGCGCGTCTCCGGGTTCAGCGGCGTGTGCACCGACACGTAGTCCGACCGCGCCAGCAGGTCGTGCAGGTTCTCCACGCGCTCCACCCCGTGCGCCCGGAACACGCCCTCGCCGATGTAAGGGTCGTGGGCGATCACGTTCAGCCCGAATGCCTTCGCCCGCGGCACCACCGCCCGCGCGATGTTGCCCAGCGCCACCAGCCCCAGCGTCTCCCCGCCAATGGGTCCCATCGGCCCCAGCGGACCCGGCCGCCAGCTCCCGTCCCGCACCGCCCGGTCCAGCATCTGCAGCTTCTTCGCGCAGGCCAGCAGCAGGAGCATCGTCTGGTTCGCGACCTCCGGCTGGCAGAAGTCCGGGAAGTGGGCCACCACGATGCCGTGGTCCGTCGCTGCCGGGATGTCGAGCGTGTCCAGCCCCACCCCGTAGCGGATGATGAGCTTGCAGTTCGGCATCGACTCCACCACGCGCCGCGTGATCTGCGCCGACGACACCAGGATCGCGTCGGCGTCCTTCACGTTCGCGATCAGCTCGTCCTCGCTCGACGAGCTGGTCGCCGCGAACCTCCCCCCTCCCCCTTCGATGATGCTCTGCTCGATCTCGAAGGAGACGTTCGGGCGCTTGTCGACGTGGACGACCAGGTACGGTTCAGACATGCGCGAGAGCGTACAGAGGCTGCCCCCCGTGGGCCAGCGGGCGAGCGCTTCCGGCTTGCGGTTGCTCGCGTATCATGCGCGCCCACGCACCCACGGCGCCCAAGGAGCCTCCCATGACGACAGCCGAGCAGACCTGGACCGAGTCCACCACCGAAGTCGCAGGCCTCAGCATTCGCTACCTGCAGGGCGGCAGCGGTCCCGCCGCGGTGGTGCTGCACCACTCCACCGGGAATCTCGGCTGGATTCCCTTCTACGAGGCGCTCGCAGAGAACTTCACGGTCACCGTGCCCGACCTCCCCGGCTACGGTCAGTCCGAGCGGCCCGTCTGGGCCCGCGACGCTCGCGACGTTGCGATTCTCATCAGCCGCTTCCTTGCACAGGTCGCTCCCGACAACCCCACCCTCGTCGGCCTCGGCTTCGGCGGTTTCATCGCCGCCGAGCTCGCCGCCATGAACCAGGAGCGCATCGGCTCCCTCGTCCTCGTGGGCGCCGCCGGCCTTCAGCCCGACGAGGGCGAGATCCTCGACCAGATGCTCGTCAGCTACGGCGAGTACATGACCGCCGGCTTCCGCGATGAAGCCCATTTCCAGGAGATCTTCGGCGAAGAGGTTGCCCCTGAGGTCCGCGAGCTCTGGGACTTCAGCCGCGAGATGACCGCCCGCCTCAGCTGGAAGCCCTACATGTTCAACCGCCGCCTTGCGCCCGTGCTCGGCGAGGTACAGACCCCGACGCTCGTGGTGGCCGGCAGCGAGGAGCAGGTCATCCCGCTCACCTGCGCCCGCCAGTACGCCGCCGGCCTCGCCAATGCCACCCTTGAAATCGTCGAAGGAGCGGGACACTTCGTCGACTACGAAGAGCCCGAGGCCCTCGCCGCCCTCATCACCGCGCACGCGGGAGGCTAGGGCCCGAAACGCCCCCGGGTTCCCCCCGGAGACCGCCTCATCTCGTCTACAAAAGGCGGTATGATGCCGCCAACTAGGCGCCGCCGTGTCTTCAGCGCGCCGGCCCGGAGGGCAACGCATGTTCATCGGCTACTTCACCGAGAGGCCCTACCAGGACCAGGAGTCCGGGTATTTCGGCTCCACCGGCCGCGATATCGCCGACCTCGGCATCAGCAACAGCGAGTACAACCCGAAGCTCGGCTCGGAGCTCTACAACCGCTACCTCGATGAGAAGGTCTACGCCGAGGAGATGGGCTTCGACGGCGTCATG
>JAJDUR010000089.1 GCA_022826585.1 Dehalococcoidia bacterium | reverse complement strand
GCCCATCGCCTCGGCTCGCGCCGCCGCTTCCTCGCGCGTCCGCGCCAGGGTGGTCGCAGTCACTGAGATCCCCTCGTCGCCCAGCGCCGCCTTCGCCTCCACCTCGGAGAGCAGGGTGCGGTTCTCGGCGCGAGCGCTGGTGATGGTCTCGGCGAAGGTCATGGACGGTCCTCGGCGTGGAGTCGCCGGATTCTAGCGGCCCCTGTGCGTTCACGCCCGATGGACGGGGGATGCGGGATTGGAGGCGCCGACCGGAATCGAACCGGTGATAAAGGTTTTGCAGACCTCTGCCTTACCACTTGGCCACGGCGCTGCGAGGAAAACTGGTGCCCAGGGTGAGATTTGAACTCACACGCCCCAAAGGGCACTGCCCCCTCAAGACAGCGTGTCTGCCGGTTCCACCACCTGGGCCCAGACCATCGATCGTAGGCAGCGAGCCAGCCTGCGGCAAGCGCGCCGGCCGCCACGCCACCTCGAGTCAGGAAGAGGGTTTGGCAGGGGTGGCAGGACTCGAACCCGCGACACTCGGATTTGGAGGCCGATGCTCTACCAACTGAGCTACACCCCTGCGGCCCATCGATCGTACCAAACCCCCGCGACACGGGCCCCGCAACCCCGCCGGACGGTCATTGTCCGTTGGCCGTCCCTCCCCAACACTCGTTGAATGACACGACATCTGCTTGAATCCGCCGACCTCACGCCCGCCGAGATCGGTTTCCTCCTGGAGACCGCCCTGGAGTTCAAGCGTCGTCCCCGCAAGCTGCTCGAGGGCCAGCACCTCGCCCTCCTCTTCGAGAAGCCCTCGCTGCGAACCCGCGTGAGCTTCCAGGTCGGCATGCACCACCTCGGCGGCGAGACCCTCTACCTCGCGCCCCAGGAGGTGGGCCTTGGCGAGCGCGAGGCGATCAAGGACGTCGCCCGCGTCCTCGCCCGCTACGTCGACATCGTCGCCGTGCGCACCTTCGGCCAGGGCATCGTCGAGGAGTACGCCCGCTTCTCCGGCATCCCCGTCGTCAACGCCCTCACCGACGAGCAGCATCCCTGCCAGGCCCTCGCCGACCTCCTCACCCTGCGCGAGCGCTTCGGCGAGACCCGGGGCCACTCCCTCGCCTTCATCGGCGACGGCAACAACGTCTCCTCCAGCCTCGTCGTGACCGCCGCCTCGCTCGGCATGGACGTGCGCCTCGCCACGCCCGAAGGCTATCGCCCGCCGGCAGCCGTCCTCACCGCGGCCCACGAGCGCGCCGGCGCGACGGGCGGCTCCTTCCTGGTGACCGCCGATCCCGAGGAGGCCGCGGCGGGAGCCGACGCGCTCTACACCGATACCTGGGTCTCCATGGGCCAGGAGCGCGAGGCGGAGCAGCGCCGTATCGACTTCGTGGGCTACTGCCTGAGCGAGGACCTTGTGGCCCGCACGTCCCCCGACGCGCTCATCATGCACGACCTTCCCGCCCACCGCGGCGAGGAGATCACCGACGGCGCCATGGAGTCGCCCAACTCGATCATCTTCGACCAGGCCGAGAACCGTGTGTGGGCCCAGGCGGCCGCCGTTGCCTTCCTGCTGGGGCTGGTGGAGGCGCCTGCCGCCTGAACTCTGGCCCGCGGCGCGTTCGCTATGATTGCCTGGGAGGGCGGCGCCTGTGCGCTGCGAGCGATGAGCCATGGACTTCCAGCAGGCCCGAGAAGTCCTCAATCAGTTCGATTGGTCCGCGGCGATCGACGTCCTGCTCATCGCCGGCGCGATCTTCGCCGCCTTCCGGCTGCTCAGCCGCACGCGCGCCATCACCCTGCTCCGGGGCGCCCTCGGTCTCATCCTCGTGCTCGTCATTCTTGGGCTCGCGCTCGACCTCACGGCCATCAACTGGATTCTCGCCAACGGACTCGTGGCACTCATCGTCGGCGCCGCCGTCATCTTCCAGCCCGAGATCAGGCGGGGGCTCGACCTCCTCGGTCGCACCGGTATCCAGGATCTCCTCGCCCACGACCCAACCGACGACACCATCGACGCGGTCGCCGAGGCGGCCACCCGTATGGCCCGCGAGCGCCACGGCGCCCTCATCGTCTTCGAGCGTGAGACGGGCCTGCAGGACGTCGTCGAGACGGGCGTGCCCGTCGATGCGCGTGTCTCCGCCGAGCTGATCGAGGGCATCTTCTTCCCCAACTCTCCGCTCCACGACATGGCGACCGTTGTGCGCGGCGCGCGCGTGGTGGCCGCCTCCTGCGAGCTGCCGCTCGCGGACGAGGTGCGTGGCAACGTGCGCCGGCTCGGCACCCGCCACCGCGCCGCTGCCGGCATTACCGAACAGACCGACGCCCTCTCTGTTGTCGTGTCTGAGGAGACGGGCGAGATTAGCCTCTGCCAGAGCGGCCGCCTTGAGCGGGTCGCGCGCGGCGGTTTGCTTGCCCAGGAGCTCCACCGCCGCATGGCGCGGAACGCCGACGGACCCCAAGGCGATCATGTCGAGCTTGAGCGCATGACGAATGAATGAGCTCTGGCTCCGCTTCCGTCCCTTGCTGCTCACGGCCAGAGCGCTGGCGGTCACCGCGGTCCTCGCGGTCGTCCGCAACTGGCTGCTCGCGATCTTCAGCGTCGTCGCGGCGTTTGCCATCTGGTTCCTCGTCGAGGACGTCGAGAATCCGCGTATCGAGGCCACCGTTCCCGCCGAAGATCAGGCTCTCATCCCCGTCGAGGTCGTCAACGTCCCCGACGGACTGATCGTGGATGAGGTCGCTCCCATCCGGGTCCTCGTCGAGGCGCGGGAGGAGGACGTCGGTGAGCTTCGCGCCGCCGACTTCAAGGCTGTTGTCGATGGCTTCGGCATCGCGGGCGAGGGTGTGCGCAGCCTCCCCGTCACCGTCACTACCGAACGGCGCGAAGTCAGCGTCATCCGCCCGGAGCCCGGTACCGTCGAGGTCGTGGCGGTAGCGACGGTCAGCCGCGAGCTGCCCGTCACCATCGTTATCAACGGCGAGCTGCCCTCCGGCTTCCGCCAGGGGTTGCCCGAGGTCGACCCTCCCTTCGTCGAGATCACCGGGCGGGAGGGGCTTGTGCAGTCGGTGGATCAGGTCCAGGCCACGGTGTCGATCGCCGGCCTGCAAAACACCCAGACCTTCAACGTCGAGCTCGCCGCCCGCACCAGCGACGGCTCGCGCGTCACCGTGACCCTCTCGCGCAACCGCGCCCGCGTGACCGTGCCCGTGCAGGAGGCATTGCTCACGCGCCAGATCGCGGTCCTTGGCGGGGCCACCGGCCGTCCCGCCCGCGGCTATTCCGTCACGGACGTCACCGTGAATCCCTCCCCAATCGAGGTCACGGGACCGCGCGAAATCGTCGAGGGCCTCACCGTCTTCGTCGTGGACGATGTCGACGTCAGCAGCGCCATCGCCCAGGTCATCGAGAGCCGGGAGCTCGAGCTCCCGGCCGGTGTGACGGCGGGGGTCGAGACGGTCTTCATCACCGTCACCATCACGCCGCAGGACGGGTGGCGCGTCCTGCGCGTCGTCCCCCTGTTCCGTGACGTGCCCGAGGGCCTGGCGCTGGCTCCCGGCATCTACTTCGTGGAGGTGCGCCTCGCCGGCCCCGAGCCCGAACTCGCCCGCCTCGGCATCGACGACGTGACCGCGGTCGTTTCCCTCGCCGAGGCCCCGCCCCGGTTCTCCCGCCACGAGCCCGAGGTCACCGCGCCAGAGGGAATCGAGGTCGTCTCCGTCGCACCCCTCTGGGTCCAACTCGTCGACCCCGCGGAACTCGAACCGGAAGAGGAAGACCCCGGCGCAGAGGAAGGCGACCAGGCGGGCGACCCGGCCGAAGGGGACGAGGCTGCCCGGTGATCGCCTCCGGCCATCTTCCTCGCGTGGCCATCGTGGGCCGCCCCAACGTGGGCAAGTCGTCGCTCTTCAACCGCATCGTGGGCGAACGTCTCGCCATCATCGAGGACGAGCCCGGCACCACGCGTGACCGCCTCGAGGCTGAGGTGGAGTGGCGCGACCGCCCCTTCCTCCTGCTCGACACCGGCGGCTTCCAGGTCGAAGACGAGGGTGACTACACCGACCTGATCCGCGCCCAGATCAACGCCGCCATCGCCGAGGCCACGCTCGTGCTCTTCTGCGTCGACGCGCGGGACGGCCTTACCGCCAGCGACTACGACGTGGCCGACGCCATCCGTCGCGGTGAGACCCCGGCCATCCTCGTCGCCAACAAGGCCGACAACGAGTCCCGCGAGGTCGTCGCGGCCGCCGAGGCCGGCGCCCTCGGTTTCGGGCCTCCCCTCCCCGTCAGCGCCCTGCACGACCTCAACGTCGGCCTCCTCCTCGACGAGGTCGTCGGACGCCTCCCCGAGACCCCGCCCCTCGTCGAGCGGGACCGCGTGCGCGTCGCCATCGTGGGCCGCCCCAACGTGGGCAAGTCCACCCTCGTGAACGCCCTCATCGGCGAGAACCGCGTCATCGTCAGCGCGGTCGCGGGGACGACCCGCGACGCCATCGACACCGACCTCGACGCCCCCGAGGGCGCTTTCACCCTCATCGATACCGCCGGCATCCGGCGGCCCGGGAAGCGTGGCAGGGGTGTCGAGCGGCACGCCGTCCTCCGCGCCACCGCCGCCCTCGCGCGTTGCGACGTCGCCGTCCTCCTCGTCGACGGCTCGCAGGGCGTCACCTCGCAGGACACGCACATCGCCGGGCTCGCCCAGGAGGCGTCCACGGGCCTAGTCGTCGCCGTCAACAAGACCGACCTCTGGGAGAGCCCCGAGGAGGACCGCGCCCGCTTGCTCGGGGCCATGCGGAACCGCTTCCGCTTCCTGCCCTGGGCCCTCTTCACCTTCGTTTCGGCGGAAGAGGCGGAGGGCCTCCCCGACCTGCTCCGCCTCGCCGTCGAGGCGCGCGAGGCGCGCCGCCGCCGCATCCCCACGGGCGAACTGAACGGCATCTTCCGGCGCGCCCTTCGCGACCACACGCCCCCCGTCGTCCACAGCAAGCGCCTCAAGATTCGCTTCGCCACCCAGCCCTCCGTCGACCCGCCCACCTTCGTCGTCTTCGTGAACGACCCGAAGCTGATCCACTTCAGCTACCGCCGCTACCTCGAGCGCTGCCTGCGCGAGGCCCACGACTTCGAGGGCACCGCTATCCGGTTCGCGTTCCGTGGCTCGAACGAGGAAGATGAGCCCGCATGATCGGCGAGTACCTCGGCAACGTCGCCATCGGCTACGTGCTCGGCTCGATCCCGACGGGCCTGGTGCTCGGCTACCTCTGGCTGCGCAAGGACATCCGCGAGTTCGGCAGCGGCAAGACGGGCATGACCAACATCCTCCGTACGGCCGGGCCCATCCCCGCCGCCCTCGGCCTCCTCGTCGACGTAGGAAAAGGCGCCGCCCCCGTTGTCATCGGCCGCTTCGTCTTCGACGACGTCGGGGTTGCCATGGCGGGAGGGGGAGCCGCGGTGGTTGGCCACGTCTGGCCTGTCTTTGCGGGTTTCCGTGGCGGTCGTGGGGTGGCGACCGCCCTGGGAACGCTCCTCGCCATCACGCCCCTCTTCGCCCTTGCCATGCTCGGGGCGGGCGTCATAGCCGTCGCCATCACGCGCATGGCGTCCGTCATGTCGCTGGTCGGAGGAGTCGCGGCGGTGGGCATCACCGGCGGTCGTGCCCTCGCCGGCGCGCTCGACGACATCGTCGCCTGGTACGCCCTCGGCATGGTGGCGTTCCTCTACTACATGCACATTCCCAACATCCGCCGCCTGATTGCCGGCACTGAGCCCCGGCTCGGCCAGGGCGGCGACAAGCCCGCGAGCGGCTGACCCGTGCCCGCCTTCCTCGTCGTCGGCGCGACCTCCTGGGGCGTGACCCTCGCCCACCTGCTCGCGCAGGGTCGCGCCGAGGTCACGGTCCTCGCCCGCACCTCCGATGAAGCGGCGGCTGTGGACCGCGACCGCGGGCTCGCGCGCCTGCCTGGCTTCGAGTTGCCCGCTTCGGTCGGCGTATCGCCCATCGATGCCGCTTCGCCCTCTCCGGACGGCATCGTTGTCGCCGTCCCCGCGCAGGCCCTTCGCCTCACCGTCGATAACCCCGCGCTGTCACGCGAGGTTCCTGTTCTCACCGCCGCCAAGGGCATCGAGCACGGCTCGCTACTGCGCATGAGCCAGGTGCTCGCGGGCTGCGGGTGGCCCGCCGAGCGCATCTCGGCGCTCTCGGGCCCCAACCTCGCCCGCGAGATCGTGGCCGGCCTCCCTGCAGCTTCTACCGTCGCCTCCTCCGATGAGGGTGAGGCGGAGATGTGGCAGCGGGCCCTGAGCACCTCCCGCTTCCGCGTGTACCGCTCGACCGACCTCGCGGGTGTGGAACTCGGCGGGGCGCTCAAGAACGTGGTCGCCATCGCCGCGGGCGTGGCCGCGGGCCTCGGCCTCGGCGCGAATGCCCTGGCCTCCCTCACCACTCGCGGCCTGGCCGAAATCACGCGCCTGGCCATCGCCGAGGGCGCATCTGCCAGCACCCTCCTCGGCCTCGCTGGCGTCGGCGACCTCATGGCGACTTGCTACTCGCCACTCAGCCGCAACCATCGCTTCGGGGAACGCCTCGCCGCCGGCGACACGGCCGAGCAGGCCATGGCGGCGGCCGGTGGCGTCGTCGAAGGCGCCGCCACCGCCCCGGTGGCGCTCGCCCTCGCCGCGCGCCACGGGCTCGACCTCCCCATCGCCGAGCAGGTGAACGCCGTCATCGCCGGTGAGCGCTCCGTGACTGAGGCCCTGGAGGCGCTCCTTTCCCGCGACCTTCGCGCCGAGGGCTAGTGGCTGTGTACCATCACAGGCATGACCGGCACCTCGACGCCGCTCGCCGAGCTCAACGAGGCGCTCGAACGGCTCGCTGGCGGCGCTGACCTCCTCCCTTCCGAGCTGCCGGTCCTGTCCGACCTCGATCGCGAGCAGGTGAAGGCCCTCGAAGCCGCCTGGCCCGGCATCCCCGACGACACCCGCGTGAGGGTCATCACCGAGGCCGTGCGCCTCTCCGACGAGAGCGTCGAGGTCGAGTTCTCGCGGTTCGCGGGCGTGGCCATCGCCGATCCCCTCGCCGAGGTACGGGGCGCTGCCGTCGAGGCCCTGCGCGAGTCCACCCACCGAACCACCGCCCGCCTCCTGACCTCCGTCCTCCGTGACGACGACGACGAAGAGGTTGCCGCCGATGCCGCCGACATCCTCGGGGAGTTCGTCATGCGCCTGGAGATGGGCCACTTCCCCGAACGCGAGGGTGAGGCCGTCGTCAACGGCCTCCGCGCCGCCGCCGCCGACCCCGCCCGCGCCCCGGTCGTGCGCGCCAGCTCCCTCGAGTCGCTCGCGCCTCGCTCGGCCCCCTGGATCGAGGGCCTCGTGCTCGAGGCCTACTACGGCGACGACGAGACCGTGCGCCTGGCCGCCGTCCGCGCCATGGGCCTCTCGGCCCGTGAGGACTGGCTCGAGTACGTCCTTGAGCAGTTCGACGCCGGTGACCCCGAGTTCCGCCGCGAGGCCGTCATCGCCGCCGGCGAGATCGCCTCCGAAGAAGCGATCGACCGGCTCGCCGACCTCTTCGTCGATGCCGAGGAAGAGGTGGCCAGGGCCGCTATCGAGGCGGCCGGCGAGATCGGGGGCGAGGTCGCACTCGAGTACCTGCGCGACTTCGCCGGGGATGCGCCGGAGGGCTGGGCCGACCTCATCGGCGAGGCCATCGAGGCCGCCTCGATTGTGCGGCCCGACTACGGGGAGTTCGACGAATGAGCACCCGCGCCGCCCGCCGCCTTCCCGTCATCGATGCCGTCTCCGCCGGAGGGATCGTCTGGCGCAGGGACGCCGGCGACGCGGTCGAGGTCGTCATCGGCTACCAGGCGAAAGACCGTCGCTGGGGGCTGCCGAAGGGCACGCCCGACCGGGGCGAAACTCTCGAAGACACGGCCCTCCGCGAAGTCGCCGAGGAAACGGGCCTCGTGGTCGCGCTCGGCGAGAAGGTGGGCGTCATCGACTACTGGTTTTCGGCGGACGGTCGCCGCTATCACAAGCGCGTCCACCACTGGCTCATGACCGCTGAGGGCGGCGACTTCGCGGACCGCGACCACGAGTTCGACGAGGTCACCTGGATACCCGCCAACGAAGCGCTCGCGCAGATCACCTTCGACACCGAGCGCTCCATCCTCGAGCAGGCCCTCGTGGCCCTGGGGGAAGCGCCATGAGCGATCCCCAGCCCGCCATCGTCGTCGCCGAGACGCCCCGCATCCGCATCCGGGAGAAGCGCATCGAGGACGCTCCCGCCGAGTACGCCTGGCGCAAGGACCCCGAGGTCGCCCGCTTCGACGCGACCCCGCCCCTCGTGCTCTCCTACGGCGAGTTCGTGCAGCAGTTCGAGCGCGACCTGCGCTTCTCCAACCCCGCCCGCCACGCCTACGCGATCGAGACGGTCGAGGGCGAGCACATCGGGGCGCTCATGTACTACAACGCCGACCATGCCTCCGGTACGGCCGAGTACGGCATCTCCATCGGCCCCGCCGAGAGCCGCGGCGCCGGGCTCGGCACGGAGGCCACAGTCGCCTTCCTCCGCTTCGCCTGGAGGTCGCTCCCCCTGCGCCGCATCTACCTGCACACGCTGGAGTGGAACGAACGCGCGCGCCGCTCCTTCGAGCGCGCCGGTTTCCAGCAAACCAGGGTCGTGCTGCGCCGGAACGAGCGTTACCTCCACATGGAGGCCAGGCGCGAGTGGTGGCTGCTCTGGGACAGCGAGGGCCGCTTCTCCGAGTACGCGGGCGCCGCTCCCCGCGAGCGCGAGGCGACGACCCCCGAGGGCTAGCCGCCTTCCCGCGAGGTGTGCGCTTCGAGAATCGCGTTCGCGATCAGGCGGGCGTGGGGGAACGGCTTCCAGCCATCGGGCGTGTTGTAGTAGCGCGTCCCGGTCTGCACCTCTTCCGGCGGACGACTGCCGTACTCGACGTCGGTCCCCTCCACCCGGATGCTGGGGGTCCCCAGGAACTTCTTCGCGGTCGCGTCCTCCTGGCTCAGCACCTCCGTGTAGGTGATCTCGACGTCGACACCCGTCACCTCGATGGCGAGACGCAGGTTCTCCTCCGCCTCGTCTCCCGGCGACTGTCCGCGCGCGTGCAGAACCTCAACCTGAATCGCTGCTGTCAGGACGTTCCTCCTCGGGCTCTCGCTGCCGCGCGAGGCGTTCGGCCAGCGACGCCTCCGCTCCGAGCGAGCCCGCGTGATAGTACCGCGTCTTGCCGAACTCTTCGGGCAGGTAGCGCTCCCCCTCGGCGTAGTGCTCCGGCTCGTCGTGGGCGTAGCGATACCCCGAGCCGTACCCCATCTCCCGCATCAGCCCCGTTGCCGCGTTCCGCAGGTGCAGCGGTACCGGCAGGTGCGAGGTTCGCCGCGCGTCCTCGCTCGCCCGCGCATAGGCCGTCAGCGCCGAGTTGCTCTTGGGCGCGAGCGCCAGGTAGAGCGCGCACTCCGCCATTGGCAGGAACCCTTCTGGCATGCCGATGAAGTGCACCGCCTGCTGGCACGAGGTGGCCACGCCCAGCGCCTGGGGATCCGCCAGCCCGATGTCCTCGGCCGCCAGGATCACCATCCGCCGCACGATGAAGAGCGGGTCCTCCCCTGCCTCCACCATCCGCGCCAGCCAGTAGACCGTCGCGTCCGGGTCCGACCCCCGCACCGACGTGATGAAGGCCGAGATCGCGTCGTAGTGGTAGTCGCCTTCCTTGTCGTAGTAGGGGCGGCGCTCCTGCAGCGCCCGCCTGACGTCTCGCTCGCCGATTTCCGTTTGCTTGTCGCCCCGCGCCGAGTCCGCCGCGATCTCGAGGGCGCTCAGGGCCGCGCGCGCGTCCCCGTGGGCCCCCTCCACGAGCACCTCCCGGACCTGCTCCGCCATCGACAGGCCGAGCGTCCCGAGCCCCCGCTCCCCGTCCTCCAGCGCGCCTTCGACGATGCGCGCCAGGTCGTCCTCGCCCAGCGCCTCCAGCCGCACGACTCGCACGCGGCTCAGCAGCGGCGCGACTACCTCGAACGACGGGTTCTCCGTCGTCGCCCCGATAAGCGTCACGGTCCCGTTCTCTACATAAGGCAGGATGACGTCCTGCTGCGCCTTGTTGAACCGGTGGATCTCGTCGATGAAGAGCACCGTGCGAACGTCCGCGTCCCGGCGCTGCTGTGCCTCGCCGATGACGCGCCGCAGCTCCGCTACCCCCGACGCGACCGCCGAGAGCGCCACGAACTCGCCCTCCGTCTCGTTCGCGAGGATGCGCGCCAGGGTCGTCTTCCCGCACCCGGGCGGTCCCCAGAGGATGATCGAGGGCAGCGCCCCGCCCGCGGCTACCCGCCCCAGCAGCGCGTCCGGTCCCACGGCCGACTGCTGTCCGACGAACTCGGCGAGCGTCCGCGGGCGCATGCGCGCCGCCAGGGGCGCGTCGGCGCGTTCGCCCGCGGAGAAGCCCAGCGATGCCTGGAGCGCGCGCGTGTCCCGCTGTCTCGGCACCGTTAGCCCGCCAGCACGGCGATGGTCACGCCGTCGCCGCCTTCCTGTGGGGGCGCGGTCTCGTAGCGGCGCACGAGCGGGTGCCGCGAGAGCGCCTCGCGGATGGCCGCTCGCAGGGCGCCCGTGCCTTTCCCGTGGATGATCCGGATCGAGGGCAATCCCGCCCGGAACGCCTCGTCCAGGTGGCCCTCGAAGGTCAGTACCGCCTCGTCCGCCCGCTGTCCCCGCAGGTCGAGCTCGGCCGCGACCGCGGTGGCCGGGGGCAGGTCGGCCGCCGCCGGCGCGGGCGGCACGATCTTCGGCTCCGTCCGCTCGATGCGGTCGACCGACACCTTCATCCGCATCGAGCCGAACCGCACCTCCACGCGGCCGTCCGGCCCCACCCCCGTCACCGCCTCCCCCTGCTGCGGGATGTCCCGTACGCGCACCACGTCGCCGGGCGAGACGGTGTCGAGCCAGGCGGTTGCCCGTTCGGTGGCCTGCTTGCCCGCCGCCTCGATCTCCGCGTCGAGGGCCTGCAGCCGCTCCGCCGCCTCCCGGTCCGCGCTGCGCTCCCGCTCGCGCCGTTCCAGCCGCGCCAGCTCACGCTGCGCCCGCGCGACGAGGGCCTCCCCCTCTCGCCGCGCCCGGCCCAGGATCGCCTCCCGCTCGGACTCGATCGTGCGGTGCTGTTCCGCCAATTGCAGGCGCAGATCCTCCGTCTCGCCGCGCGCCGCCTCCTCTCGCTGGCGTGCTTCCGCCGCCGCCGCCCGCTCGCGGCGCGCCTCGTCGAGCAGCCCGTCGAGCTCCCGCGTCTGGGCGCCCACGCCCTCCTCCGCCCGCTCGAGCACTCCCTCGTCGATCCCGAGCCGCCGCGCGATCGCGATTGCGTTCGACTGCCCCGGCAGCCCGATCGTGAGGTGGTAGGTCGGGCTCAGGGTCTGCAGGTCGAACTCGACCGAGGCGTTGCGCAGGCGGGGTTCTTCCTGCGCGAAGGTCTTCAGCTCCCCGTGATGCGTGGTCGCGATGATGGTGCAGCCGCGGTCGAGCAGCGTTTCGAGGATGGCGCGCGAGAGCGCGGCCCCCTCCTCCGGGTCCGTGCCCGCCCCCAGCTCGTCGAGCAGGACGAGGGTGCGCGGGGCGGCCGCCTCAAGGATCCCGCCCATCGTCCGCATGTGCGACGAGAACGTGGAGAGCGACTGCTCGATCGACTGCTCGTCGCCGATGTCCGCGTGGATCGCCCCGTATGTCACCAGGCGGCTGCCCTCGTCGCAGGGCACGGGCAGCCCTGCCTGCGCCATCAGCGTGAGCAGCCCCACCGTTTTCAGCGCCACCGTCTTCCCGCCCGTGTTCGGACCCGTGATCAGCAGCCCCGGCGCTTCGTCGCTCAGGTCGAGGTCGATGGGTACGACATCCCCCCACAGGAGCGGGTGTCGCGCCCGCACGATGGCCGTGCGCCCCCCTTCCCCGAGCCAGGAGGCGTCGCCGTCGGCCCGCGGGAGCGCCGCCCCCAGCCGCTTCCCCAACTGCACCTTCGCCCGCAGCAGGTCGAGCCGCGCCATCGCCTCCAGCGTCGCGAGCGCCTCCGCCTCGCGCTCCCCCACCATCGCCGAGAGCTGGAGGAGCACGCGGCGCACCTCGCGCTCCTCCGCAAGCTGCAGCTCCCGCACCTCGTTGCCGGTCTCGACCACGCTCATCGGCTCCAGGAACACGGTCGCGCCGCTCGACGAGACGTCGTGCACGATGCCGGGGAGCTGGCCCCGGAAGTCGGCCTTCACGGGGATCACCATCCGCCCGTTCCGCTCCGTCAGCAGCTCCTCCTGCGCGATTCCCCGCCGCACCGCGTCTGCGAGGGCCGCGCGGGCGTGCCGCTCGAGCCGCGCCTGCGCGCCTCGCAGCTCGCGGCGCACCGCCGCCAGCTCCACGCTCGCGTTGTCGTCTACGTCACCGCGCGGCGTGATCGCCTTTCGCACCTCGGCGATGAACGGCCGGAAGTCCGCGATTCCCTCCGCGATAGCGGCGATGCGCGGCGTCTGCTCTGCCAGCCGCTCCGTCAGCGTCCTGGCTCGCCAGGACGTGTCGAGCGCCCCCGCCGCCTCCTGCAGGTCGGTCGGCTCGATCGCCTGCCCGATCGTGGCGGAGTGGATGAGCGGCCGCAGGTCGCGCATCCCGCCGAGCGGCACGTCGAGCCCCATCTGCTCGATCCGGGTCATCTCGGCGGTCTCCGCCTGGAGCGCCAGCACGGCTTCGTGGTCCCGCTCCGGCTCAAGCGCGAGCGCCAGTTCCCGGCCCAGGCTGAACGCCGTCTCGCTCGCCAGCATGGCCCGGACCTTGTCGAACTCCAGCACGCGCAGGGTGTGGTCGTTCATGGGCCCAGCGTACGGTTTCGCTCACGGCGGGACCAGAGAAGGGAAAGAAGTGCCCGTTTCGGCCCTCTTCGCAACCCGCTAAGCTGATCTGTCCAGCGCCCGGCGCGCGTGGGGGGTGCATGCTCAAGAAGGTCCTCGTTGCCAACCGTGGTGAGATCGCGTTGCGGATCGTGCGTGGCCTGCACGACCTCGGGATCGCGTCGGTCGCTATCTACTCCGACGTCGATCGCCTCTCGCGTCACGTCCGCTACGCCGATGAGGCCTACCTCATCGGTCCCGCCGAGGCTTCGGGGAGCTACCTCAACGCCGAACGCATCATCGACGTCGCCACGGCCTGCGGCGCCGATGCCATCCACCCCGGCTACGGCTTCCTCGCCGAGAACGCGGACTTCGCCGAGGCCTGCGAGGATGCGGGGCTCACCTTCATCGGCCCCTCGCCCGCCTCCATCCGCCTCCTCGGCGACAAGAACGCGGCGCGTTCCCTGGCGGCGAGCGTGGGAGTTCCGGTGGTGCCCGGCACCGGCCCGCTTGAATCACTTGAGAGCGCCCCCGACCTCGCGCGCGAGATTGGCTATCCCATCGCCATCAAGGCGACGGCCGGTGGCGGTGGCCGGGGCATCCGCTTCGTCGAGCGCGAGGAAGACCTCCCTCGCGCCCTCTCGCTTGCCAGCCGCGAGGCGGAAGCCGCCTTCAGCGACGGCACCCTCTACCTCGAAGCGCAGATGCAGGGCGTCCGCCACATCGAGGTGCAGATCATCGCCGACACGTTCGGGAATGTGATCCCGCTTGGCGAACGCGAATGCTCCATCCAGCGCCGCCACCAGAAGATCATCGAAGAGACGCCCTCGGTCGTGGTCGGTCCCGAACTCCGGCGGGCCCTGAACCGCGCCGCCGTCCGCGTTGCCCGCGCCGCCGGCTACCGCAGCGCCGGCACGGTCGAATTCCTCCTCACCGAGGACGAGAGCTACTACTTCCTCGAGGTCAACGCCCGCCTCCAGGTCGAGCACCCGGTGACGGAGATGACGACCGGCGTCGACATCGTGAAGGACCAGATCCTCGTCGCCGGTGGCCTGGAGCTTCCCTACGACGAGAGCGACCTCATCACCCGCGGCTGGGCGATCGAGTGCCGCATCGTCGCCGAGGACCCCCAGAACGGTTTCCTGCCCTCCGTCGGGCGCATCGTCTTCTCCCGCGAGCCCGCAGGCCCCGGTATCCGCGTGGAGAGTTGCCTGCACGACGGGTTTGAGGTGACGCCCTATTACGACTCCCTCCTCGCCAAGGTGACGGCCTGGGGCACGGACCGCGAAGATGCCCGCACCCGCATGCTCCGCGCCCTGCAGGAATCCCGGGTGGTGGGCGTCGCCACCAACATCCCCTACCTCCTCGAGATCCTCGACCTGCCCGCCTTTGTTGAAGGGCGGCTCGATACGGACTTCCTCGATCGTCACCAGGTCGAGGGGCACCACTCCGAAGAACCGTTGCGTGAGGCCGCCGCCATCGCGGCCCTCCTCACGCTCGCCGGCGAGTCGCGCTCGCCGGCCACGGCCGCCAATGGGCGAGACCGGCGCTCGGCGCCCTCCGCCTGGCGGCAGCAAGCGATGGGACGATGGCCGAAAAGTATTTGATCCAGGTCGACGACAGCGCCCTGGAGGCTGAGCTTGAACGGCTCAACGGGGGCAATGGCGCCCGCGTTCGCCTGGGCGACGGTGGCGAGTGGCAGTACGCCGAGCTCCAGCACGTCCGCGCCGGCCTGCACGTGGTCATGCTCGACAACCGCCCCGTCGAGCTCTACATCGAGCGCCGCGGCAGCGCCGTCGACGTCACCATCGGCAGGCGCACGTACCACATCCAGATCGGGCGTGGTCGTCGCGCTGCCAGCATGGCCGCGAGCGCTGCCGCCGGCGGTGACGGTTTCGCCCGCATCCGCGCTCCCATGACGGGCACCGTGCTCGAGGTGCGGGCGGCCCCGGGCGATGAGGTTGAGGCCGGCGACGTCCTCGTCGTGATCGAATCGATGAAGATGAACAACGAGCTCCGCGCCCCCGCCGGCGGCGTCGTCGAGCGTGTCGATGCGGTCGTCGACGGGCAGGTGGAGGAAGGCCAGGAGCTTGTCGCCATTCGCGCCGGGGAAGCGAAGAACGGCTCGGGCTGAACGGGAAGTCCGTCGACACCCCTGATCTGTTGACCCGTATGATGAGGTTACGTACGGTACGCGCCCGGCCGTGCTAGGCGGGGAGCTAGCGGTGCCCTGTAACCCGCAAACCGCTCCAGCGGGGCTTAATTCCCGTCCGAGGGATCGTCTCTCCGGGGACTGCCTTCGCCAAGTGGCGTTGACGATCTGGTCCTGCGCGGCGGAGCACTACGAACCTGGTCAGGTCCGGAAGGAAGCAGCCATAAGTAGAACGCTCCGGGCGCCGCAGAGTAGCCGGGTCCGAGCTGGCTCGCGCGGTGCAAGCCTGGGTTTCATTTCGAAGACGGGTGCACGGTCGTTGGAATATTGCGCGTCCTGCGAGGGAGGGGGTGCGCATGGCCCGTAGCTTGCCTCGCCCACGCCCCCCCATCGAGTCCGAACTCGCGATTGGGCGCTCCTTCCCGACCTTCGACGTCATCGACTATTCCCGTTCCACGCGGGGTCGACGGCACGCCGTCGCTATCCTCGTGGTCGCCATCCTGGTCGTCGCCGCCTTCCAGGTGTTCCCCCTCCGCGACGTCACGCTCGTCGCCGGCGACAAGACCGTCCAGGTGCGCTCGACGTTCGGGGACCAGGAGGCCGCGCTTGATGCCGCTGCCGTCGAGCTCGCGCCCGGCGATCGCCTCCACGTTGCCCGCGCGGGCGACCAGTCCGCCTTCGCCGTCCAGCGCGCCACACCCCTTGTGGTCGTGGTCGATGGCGCCGAGATCGAGGTACGCACCACCGCGCGAACCGTTGCCGGCGCCCTCGCCCTCGCCGATGTCGAAGTGCGCGATCGCGATCGCATCTTCGTGGGCGGAACCCGCACGGCCCCCGGCGCCGAACTCGGCGGCGTCGTCTCCGGAGCTGTCGCCGCCTCCGCCGAAGGGCAGCCGGTTCGCATCGAGGTGGTCCGCGCGCTCCCGTCCCTCCCGGCTGCCGGAACGCCCACCGGCGATCTCCTCGCGGGCCCTTCCTCGCAGCTCCCAGCGCTCGAAGGCGCGGCCGGCAACCCCGTCCTCACCGTCCTCGCCGACCCGTTCCCCTCGTCCTACTTCGGAGACTCGACCCCTCCCGAGGCGCGAGTCCTGTACGAGGCCCTCCGCGATCTCCCCAGCCTGCGCCTGATCAACCTGAACGTCGGTGGCCGGTCCGAGACCGTCGGTACCCACGCGGCGACCGTGGGGGCGATCCTCGAATCCCTCGGGATCGAGCTGGGTGAGCACGACCGCATCTCCCACCGCCTCGATGCGCCCGTCACCCACGATATGGAGCTCGTCGTCCTCAGGGTGGAGAAGGTGATCGAGGAGCACACCCAGTACACATCGGCCAGGATGTACTGGCGCGACGACCACACGCTCCCCCCCGGTGAGGTGCGTGTGGTCGAGGGCACGCCCGGGGAAGTGCGCGTGTGGGAGGAGGTCGTCTACGAGAACGGCGCCGAAGTCTCGCGTGATCCCCACTCGGCCGTGATCGTGTCGAAGCCCGTCGCCGGCGAGTATCTCCGCGGTCCCGTCGCCGAGGACGGCGTCTCTCCCATCGTCGTCGATGACTACGACGGCCCCTACCGGGAGAGGCTGCGCGTGTGGGCCACCTGGTACAACGCCACGCACGGTTGGGCGCCGCCGGGCGATCCTGCCTATGGCATCACCTTCTCCGGCGTTCCCCTCGAGTACGGCATCTGCGCCGTCGATCCCGACTACATTCCTCTCGGTACGCGGTTCTACGTCCCCGGCTACGGTGAGTGCCTCGCCGCCGATACGGGCGGCCTCATCGACGGCTACGACATCGACCTCGGCTTCCCCGAGGGCCACGCCCCCGAGCCCTGGCACACCGGCTACGTCCACATCTACATCCTCGACTGACGCTCGCCTCCCGGCCTACCATCGCGGCATGAGTGCGAAGTCCCGGGGCCCGCGCGCCCGCAAGGCGCTCGGCCAGCACTTCCTCGTCGATACCGGCGTGCTGGCCGACATCGTGGCCGCTGTGCGCGTGCCCCCCGGGGGCGTCCTGCTCGAGATCGGCGCCGGAACGGGTCAGCTCACGGATGCGCTGCTCGGCGCCGGCCACGAGGTCGTCGCCCTCGAGATCGAAGCCCGCTTGCTCGCCCACCTGCGCCGGCGTTTCGCCGGTCGCGAACGCCTCACGCTCGTCGAGGGCGACGCCCGCATCCTCGACCTGGCCGACGTCCTTCCCGCCGGACGCCCCTTCAGCGTCGTCGGGAACCTCCCCTACTTCGCCGCCAACCCCATCATCCGGCACCTCCTCGAAGGCCGGCCCCTGCCCACCGAGCTCGTGGTCATGGTGCAGCGTGAAGTCGCCCGCGAGATCACCGCCCCTCCCGGCAAGCTCTCGCTCCTCGGCATTTCCGTCCAGAACTACGCGGTCACGGAACCGCTCTTCGAAGTGCCGCCCATCGCCTTCGACCCTCCCCCCGCCGTCCACTCCGCGGTGGTGCGCCTCACCCTGCGCGAGACCCCCCTTGTCCCGCCCCCCCGGACCGAGGCCTTCTTCCAGCTGGTCTCGGGCGCCTTCCGCAACCCCCGCAAGCAGATCCACAACGCCCTCGCGCGCGCCCCGGGCCACGTTCCCGATGCCGTCCGCCCGGCCCTCGCCGCCGCCGGCATCGACTCCCACCGCCGCCCCGAGACGCTCGCCATTGAAGAATGGCTCGCCCTGCTGGACGCCTTCGAGCCGGCAACGCCCCATGCCTGAGGAGCTCTCCGCCCTCGCTCCCGCCAAGATCAACCTCACGCTCGAGGTGGGCGCATCCCGATCCGATGGGTACCACGAGCTCGCCAGCGTCCTCCAGACCCTCGCCCTGGCCGACGAGGTAACCCTGCGTCCCGCTTCCACGCCGTCGATGGAGGTTGCCGGCCCCTTCGCCGCCGGAACGCCGGTGGACGGCACCAACCTCGCCCGGCGCGCCGTCGACGCACTCGCCGGCGCCCTTGGCCGCGAGCCGGAGCCGTTCCACATCCGCATCGTGAAGCACATCCCCCCCGCCGGTGGCCTCGGTGGGGGCGCCTCGGACGCCGCCACCGTGCTCCGCCTGCTCGCCCGCCACTGGCCCGACGCCCGCGAGGAGGCGCTCGCGGCCGCGGCCGCGGCGGTGGGCAGCGACGAGCCCTTCCTGCTGGCTGGCGGGACCGCCCTTGTGGAGGGACGCGGCGAGCGCGTCACCCCCCTCCCCGACCTCCCCCAGCACGGCGTGGTCCTCTTCATCCCCCCCGACACGCTCCCCAACAAGACCGCGACCCTCTTCGCCGCCCTCGATCGCGACGGTCAGGTCGACGAGCCGGCCGTGAGCAGGTCGCTTGCCGGGCGGCTGCCCGTCCAGGTAACCGGCGCCGACCTCTACAACAGCTTCGAGCGCGTCGCCTTCGACTGCTTCCCGGGTCTCGCGGAGCTCTGGGAGCGGCTCGAGGCGCGCACGGGCGAGGCCATCCGCCTTGCCGGCGCCGGTCCGACCCTCTTCTGGATCGGTCCCGGCGAAGCAGTCGAGAGGGTGACCACCGCCGCCGAAGGGCTGGAGTGCGCGGTCATCCCGACCATGACGGCCGGTTCGCTATGGAGGCGCTAGTCGCCGGCGCCATTGCGGGCTACGTGATGGCCATGCTCACCAGCGTGGCCGTCGCCTACCTCGTCTTCGGCGCCCGCGATGCCGAAGTTGTCGAGCACTGGATCGCCCGCGACGTGTCCGGCCCGATCCTCTACATCCCCATCCTCACTGGCTCGGTGCTGGCCTGGGTCTTTGTCGGCCTCGTCGCCGCCATCATCTACGAGGTCGCCGACCTCGGCGCCCTGCCCGATGGCCTCGGCAGCCCGAGCGCCGCCTTCACGATCGTGGCCGTCGTCTTCTCCATCGCACCGGCGCTGCTGCTCGGAATCCTCTGGCCGCGCCTGTGGTGGATGTGGGTCGGTCTCGCGCTGCCCTGCCTCGCTCTCTTTGGCTGGCTTCTGCCTCACCTGGCGGGCCGATAAGATAGCTGGCGCGCTTGTGCTGCTGTTCACGAGCGCGGAGGCGAACGTGGCCGGCACCATCGTCGATATGCACCTGCACACCACCCGCGGTGCATCCGACTCCATGCTCGACCCCGAGGACCTCATCGAAGAGGCGAACCGCATCGGCCTCACCGGCGTGAACATCACCGAGCACGACCGCATGTGGGAGTCCTGGGATCTCAAGCCCTTCCGCAAGGCCCACCCCGAGACCTTCATCTCCAACGGCATGGAGGTCTCGACCGACATGGGCCACGTCATCGCCGTCGGCCTGCGCGGCTACGAGGGCGGCATCCGCCGCCTCGAGCGCCTGCGAGAGGTTGCCGACGAGCAGGGCGCCTACCTCATCGTCGCCCACCCTTTCCGTCACTTCTTCGATCCCGTTCACTTCAAGCGCCAGGGCAAGCCCGCCTTCACCTTGACTCCCGAGGAAGCGGCGAAGCTCCCCGTCTTCCAGCTCGTCGACGCCGTCGAGGTGCTCAACGGCTGCAACACCCCCCGGGAAAACTACTTCGCCCTCCAGGTCGCGAAGGCGCTCGGCAAGCCCGGCACCGGCGGCTCCGACGCCCACTCGAACCAGGGCATCGGCTACTTCAGCACCGAATTCGACGAGACCGTCGAGAGCCCCGAGCACTTCGTCCAGCTCCTGCACCGGGGCGCCTTCAGGCCGGTGCGCGGCCTCCCCCAAGGCGAGCTCGAGAACTTCTGGGACGCGCCCCCGCCCGAAGAAGTGCCCGCGTGACCGAGCTGACGCGCTGGGAGTACGCGCGCGTCGTCGTGAGCGGCATGGACCAGCCCATCGTCGCCAACTTCAGCCACAACCCCGAGGATGACCGCGAGTACGGCACGAACGACCTCGCAGAAGCGCTCCGCGACCTCGGCGACGCGGGCTGGGAGATGGTCTCCGACTCCCGCGTTGAGAACTGGGTTGGCACCCAGCTCGTCTTCCGCGAGATGCTCTACTTCAAGCGACCCCAGCAGGACGGCTCGTGAGCGACGAGCAGCCCTTCGCCGGGATCACCGTGCTCGAGTTCGGCCAGTTCGTAGCCGTCCCGTACGGCGCCCAGCTCCTCGCCGATGGAGGCGCCCGCGTCATCAAGATCGAGCCCCTCGAGGGGGAGGCTTCGCGCCACACGGGCTACCGCTGGGGCGACGTCACGCGCCACTTCCTCGCTCGCAACCGCGGCACCCACTCCCTGCCCCTCGCCCTCCGCCACGAGAAGGCCGCCGCCATCCTCGATGCCCTCCTGGCCAAGACCGATGTCGTCCTGACGAACCTCCGCCCCGGCCTCGCCGCCCAGTTCGGTCTCGATTACGAGAGCCTCTCCGAGCGCTATCCGCGCATCATCGTCGGGAACGTCACGGCCTTCGGGGAGAAGGGTCCCGATGCGGGCCTCGCGGGCATGGACCAGGTCGTGCAGGCGCACAGCGGCCTCATGGCCATGAACGGCGGCATGCGCGACGGTCGCCCCATCGCCGAGGGCTCCCCCATCTCCGACTTCATGTGCGCCGCCCTGCTCGCCTACGGCGTTGCCTCCGCCCTCTACCGCCGCACCAGCACCGGCCGCGGCGGGCGCGTCGACACCTCTCTCCTCATGTCCGCCCTCATCCTCCAGAACAACCTGCTCATCCGCGTAGAAGACCAGGACGCCGAGCCGCACGCCACCTATCTCGACTGGCTTGAGGAGGCCCGCGCCGGCGGCATGCCCTATGCGGAGCAGGCCTCGCACATGCCCAGCAGCCGCGTCGCGCGCCTCGTCAGCATCTACTACCGCACCTTCACGACGAGGGACTCCGCTATCGCCATCGCCTGCCCCAGCGTGGGACTGCGCCGCCGCCTCATGGACGTCGTCGGCCTCCAGGACCCCGCCCTCGACCCCGGCCTCCCCCAGGAGGAGCGCCACGCCCTCGACACCGACCTGCGCGACCAGATCGAGGCGCGCTTCGCCTCCGAGACGACCGACCACTGGGAAGGGCTCCTGCGCGAGGCGGGCATCCCCGTGTCTCGCGTGCGCTTCCCCACCGAGCTCATCGACAACGAGCAGGCCGCCGCCAACGACCTCTTCATCCACCGTGACCACCCCGAGGCGGGACCCTTCACCGTGCTTGGCAGCGCCCTCCGGCTCGACGATGAAGGCTTCGCGCCCGCACCCACCCCCGCTCCCTTCCGCTCCGAGACGCGCGACATCCTCGCCTGGGCCGGCCTCCCCGAAGACGCCGTCGAAGCCGCCATCGAAGCAGGGGCGGTCGCGGCTCTCGACTCCGACTGAGGCCGCGCCCGGCTAGCGACCCTGCGCCCACTCCTTCGCGTGGTACGTGATGATCATGTCCGCGCCCGCGCGCCGGATCGACGTCAGCGTCTCGTCGATCGCGCGCTCCTCCTCGATCCACCCCTGCGCCGCCGCCGCCTTCAACATGCTGTACTCGCCGCTCACGTTGTAGGCCGCCACCGGAACGTCCACCGCCTCCCGCACCAAGCGCAGCACGTCCAGGTACGGGAGCGCCGGCTTCACCATCACCATGTCCGCCCCTTCCTCGATGTCCGTGAGCGCTTCGTCGCGGGCCATGCGCGCGTTCGCGGGATCCATCTGGTAGCCGCGCCGGTCGCCGAAGGCCGGGGCGCTGTCCGCCGCCTCCCGGAAGGGCCCATAGAACGCGCTCGAGAACTTGGCCGCGTACGAGAGGATGGCCGTGTCGCTCCGGCCCGAGCCGTCGAGCGCCTCCCGGATGGCGGCCACGCGCCCGTCCAGCATGTCGCTCGGCGCCACGATGTCGCAGCCGGCGTCGGCGAGGCTTACGGCCATGTCCGCCAGCAGCGGCAGGCTCGCGTCGTTGTCGACCTCGCCCTCGCCCGTGAGCAGGCCGCAGTGCCCGTGGCTGGTGTACTCGCACAGGCACACGTCCCCGATCACGAGCATCTCGGGGACCGCGTCCTTCAGGCGCCGGATGGCCTCCTGCACGACGCCGCGGTCGTCGTACGCCCCCGAGCCGCGCTCGTCCTTGGAAACGGGGATGCCGAACAGGAGCACCGCGGGCACGCCCACGCTCCGCAGGTCCCGCGCCTCCTCCACCAGCGCCTCCAGCCCCAGCCGCGACTGCCCCGGCATCGCCTCGATGGGGGCGCGACCGTCGAGCCCTTCCTCCACGAACAGCGGCGCTACCAGGTGGGCGGACGTCAGCTCGGTTTCGCGCACGAGGCCGCGGATCGCCTGCGAGCTTCGCAGGCGCCGGTGGCGCCGGAACTCCAGCCCCTCCATGGCGCTCCTCCCGGGAAGCTAGGCCGTCAGACGGCGCACTCGCCCTCGCCGCGCTCCAGCACGTAGAGCTCGAACTTCGTCCAGTCGATGAACATCTCGCGGTTGTCGTCCGAGAACTCGCCGGGAATGGTCAGGTCACGCACGGCTTCCTCGAACGGCTCCTTGCCGACGCGGTCAAAGAAGGCGTTGAACTCCTCGCCGTTCTCGCGGCCCTGCTGGTACAGCTCGAGCCAGCGCTGCACGGCGTCGGGAGTGCGCTTCGCCGGCAGCCGCAGCTTCAGCTGCGTGCCCACCCGCACCTTGCCGTTCCCCTCCTCGTAACCGCCGCCGATGAAGGCGTGGTACGCGGGAAGCTGGTGCCCGTCGACCTTCATCGCCGCGCCGTGGAAGCCGATGTTGCCGAGGTGGTGCTGGCCGCAGCTGTTCGGGCAGCCGCTCATCTTGATGTGCAGCTTTGAGACCTGCGGGTCGTCCAGCGCCAGGTCGGTCACCCGATCCTGGATGGCGCGGTTCAGCCCCATCGAGCTGGTGATGCCGAGCTTGCAGCTATCGGTGCCGGGGCAGCTCACCACGTCCCGCACCGTCTCCGCCCCCGACTCCGCGAGGTCCAGCGCCACCAGCCGCGAGTACACCTCGTACAGGCTCTCGTCGCGCACCCAGCGCAGCACCATGTTCTGCTGCACGGTCGTGCGCGCGTTGCCCCCGCAGTACTCGCGCATGAGGTCGGCGATGCCGTGGAACTGGGCCGGCGTCAGATCGCCGCGCGTGATCTTGATCTGCACGGTGCTGAAGCCCTGCTGCTTCTGCGCCTTCACGTTCGAGGCCACGAACTGCGTGAACGCCTCCGCGTCGTCCCCGGGCTGCGCGTAGGAGTCGCGCCGTGCGGGTGCCCGCTCCTCCTCGTTATCGAGGAACAGCAACCGCTCCGGGCTGAAGTCGCGCTGCGCCCATGGCTGGGCCAGCTCGTCGTCGACCATCTCGAGGAAGCGCTCCACGCCGATGCGGTCGATCAGCACTTTGATGCGGGCCATTGCCCGGTTCTTCCGCAGCATGTCGGCCGCGTTGAAGATGCGGATGACCGCCTCGCTCACCTTCAGGTACTCGTCCAGCGAGACGAACTCGCGCACCGTGATCGCTTCGCGCGGCATGATCGCGAGCCCGCCGCCGCAGACCATCTTGAAGCCCTGCACCCCGTCCTGGATGCGCGGGATGAAGCCGAGGTCGTGGATGCCGGTGATCGCCACGTCCGCGTCGTCGGCGCTGAAGGCGACCTTGAACTTGCGCGGCAGCAGCTGGGTCAGCGGATTGCGCAGCCAGAAGCGTGCGAACGCGCCCGCATAGGGCGTCACGTCGAACAGCTCGCCCTCGGTCACGCCCGCCCACGGGTCGGCGGTCACGTTGCGGACGGTGTTGCCGCACGCCTCGCGCGTCGAGAGGCCCGTGCTCGCCAGCAGTCGCAGGACGTCCGGCATCTTCGCCAGGGGCATGTGGTGGAACTGGAAGTTCTGGCGCGTCGTGATGTGCCCCTTGCGAAGCGGCGCGAACCTGTCCGCCACCTCCCCGAAGGCGTCCATCTGTTCCGGCGTCACCCCGCCGAAGGGGAGCTTGACCCGCGTCATCTGCACGTTCGCCTGGCGCTGGCCGTAGACGCCCTGCTTCAGCCGGTAGCCCTGGAAGACCGCTTCTTCCTCGTAGCCGCCCGCCAGGAAGCGCGTCGCTTCCGTCTGGAAGTCGTCGAGCTCCTCGGTCAGGATCGGCAGCACCTTGCCGGGGGCGTTGGTCTGGACGATCGTTTCGACTGCGCGCATCTACGCTGTCCTTTCGCGACGGGTTCCGTTCACGGGCCCGCGCTCGCTGGTCGCATGTATGTGTGGCGACTGTAGCATGTAGGGCGCGCCCAGTCGTTGCCGCTCCGTCCTATTGTTGATAAAGTTGAGCAACGAACTCAGGTTTGCACGGAGTCGCCCACCGTGTCCCTCACCACCGCCCTCGACGAGACCGCGATCGCCTCGCTCAACGAGCGCTTTGAGGCCGCCACGCCCGAGGAGATCGTGCGCTGGGCCGTCGAGACGTTCGGCGACGGCCTCTCCGTCGGCGCCAGCTTCGGCGGCCCCACGGGCATGGCCATCCTCCACATGACGGCCGCGCTCAAGCCGAACGTCCATGTGTTCGTCCTCGATACCGACTACCTCTTCGACGAGACGCACCAGACCCGCGAGCGCGCCACCGCCGCCCTCAACCTCACCAACGTGCAGGTCTACAAGTCAAAGCTCACGCACGAGGAGCAGGCCGCCCGGCATGGCGCCGCCCTCTGGATGCGCGACCCCGACCTCTGCTGCGACCTTCGCAAGGTCGAGCCCAACCGCCGCGCCCTCGACGGCAAGACCGCCTGGATCTCCGGCCTCCGGCGCGACCAGTCCGAGGGCCGCTCCGACGTCCCCATCGTCGCCTGGAACGACAGGTTCGGCGTCATCAAGGTCAATCCCCTCGCCCGCTGGACCGAGAAGGAGACCTGGGACTACATCGTCAAGCACGACGTTCCCTACAACCCGCTGCTGGACCACGGCTTCGTCAGCATCGGCTGCTACAACTGCACCGTGCCCGGCAAGCAGGGCCGCCAGGGGCGCTGGGAAGGCTTCGACAAGGACGAGTGCGGACTGCATACCTGAGCCGGCCACGGGCCATCACCCTCGCACGGCGGCCTCCGGGCCGCCTTCTTGACGCGCAACGACCACGGCAAACCCCAACACCAGTCGCAAGGAGCAGGAACATGACATTGGAGCACCGCCGATGAGCAACCAGGGATTCGTCATCTGGTTCACGGGCCTTTCGGGCTCCGGCAAGAGCACCCTCGCCGAGGCGCTTGCCCCCGTCCTCCGCGAGCGCGGGCGCAACGTCGAGATCCTCGACGGCGACATCGTCCGCACGAACCTCTCGAAGGGCCTCGGCTTCAGCAAGGAGGACCGCGACATCAACATCCGCCGCATCGGCTTCGTCGCCAGCCTCCTCGCCCGCAACGGCGTGGGTGTCATCACGGCCGCCATCTCCCCCTACCGGGAGATCCGCGACGAGAACCGCGCCATGGTCGAGGGCGATGGCGCCGTCTTCGTCGAGGTCCACGCCGCCGCGACCGTCGAGCAGTGCGAGGCGCGCGATGTGAAGGGTCTCTACGCCAAGGCCCGCGCCGGCGAGATTAAGGGCTTCACCGGCATCGACGACCCCTACGAGGAGCCGCCCGCTCCCGAGGTGCGCTGCGAGACCGGCCTCGACGCCGAAGAGAACAGCCTCCAGCAGATCATCGAGTTCCTCGAGTCCCGCGGGCTCATCGGGAAGGGGCAGTCATGAGCAACCTTGGTGAACCGTACGGCGGAACCCTGGTCGACCTGCTGGTCGGCGAGGAAGAGCACGTCGAGATCGGCCGCGAAGTCGCGGACCTTCCCACGATCGAGCTCGATTCGCGCCATCTCGCTGACTTCGAACTCCTCGCGAACGGCGGCTTCAGTCCTCTCACCGGCTTCATGGGCGAGGCCGACTACCACTCCGTCGTCGAGAACATGACGCTGGCGAACGGCCTTCCCTGGTCGATGCCGGTCACCCTCTCCGTGCCCGAGTCTCGCGCCGGCGAGCTGACCCCGGGCGTCCGCGCCGACCTGCGCGACGGGGAGGGGTTCCCCCTCGGCGTCATCGACATCGAGGAGGTCTACCGGCGCGACAAGACCCGTCTGGCCGAGCAGGTCTACCGCACCACCGACGAGGCCCATCCCGGCGTCGCCGCCATGTACGCCTCGGGCGATCTCGTGCTCGGCGGCTCGGTGAAGGCCCTCCGCCTGCCCGATCACGAGAACTTCCCCGACCACCGCCTGACCCCTGCCCAGACCCGCGCGGTCTTCGCCGAGCGCGGCTGGCGCACGGTCGTCGGATTCCAGACACGCAACCCCATCCACCGTGCCCACGAATACCTCATCAAGGTCGCCCTCGAAGGCGTCGACGGCGCCCTCATCCACCCCCTGGTGGGCGACACCAAGGACGACGACATCCCCGCTGACGTGCGCATGCAGTGCTACCAGGTGCTGCTCGACCGCTACTTCCCGGCGGACCGTGCGCACCTCTCCGTGTTGCCGGCGGCCATGCGCTACGCGGGCCCGCGCGAGGCGATCTTCCACGCCATCATGCGCAAGAACTACGGCTGCACCCACTTCATCGTCGGGCGGGACCATGCCGGCGTCGGCAACTACTACGGGACCTACGACGCCCAGCGCATCTTCGACGAGATCGACCTCGATGCGCTCGGCATCCAGCCCCTGTTCTTCGAGCACGCCTTCTGGTGCCTGCGAAGCGGCGCCATGGCCACCACGAAGACGAGCCCGGCCACGCCCGAGGAGCGCCTCTTCCTCTCCGGGACGAAGGTGCGGGAGATGCTCGCCAACGGCGAGGACCTCCCCGTCGAGTTCACTCGCCCCGAAGTCGCGGCCGTGCTGATGGAGAGCGCCCGGAGCGGCTGACGTGCACCAGCGGGCGCGTCCGGTCGCGCACGACGACGCGCCCGCTCCCCGCGGCCTGAGCCGGCTCCGCCCCGCCGCGCTGCTCCGCATCGGGGCGGCCGTCGCGGGCCTTGTGCTGTTCGCGCTCGCGCTCGAGATCACGCGCGCGGGCGCGGGCTCCCTCGTGCCCCTCCTCTCCGACATCAGCGCCGAGGGCGTGGCCAACAGCCTCGGCTTCGGCTGGCTCTTCGCCTACGTCGTCCTCAGCGGCTCTCCCGTCGCCGCCATCGGCGTCACGCTTCTCTCGGAGGGCGTCTTCCACGAGACCGAGGCCTTCGCCGTCGTCGCCGGCTCCCGCCTCGGCGCCTCGTTCGTCGTCCTCGCCGTCGGCTTCCTCGCGTTCCGCTTCGGCCGCCGCAGCGGCGACGGGATCGCCATCGGCATCGTCGCGATGCTCGTCACCTTCACGACGCAGGGTCCCGCCGTTGCTCTCGGCTTCCTCGCGCTCCAGCTGGGCTGGTTCGACGGCGCCATGCCCTCCGCCCCCGATGCCCTCCTCCAGGGCACGGACGCCGCCTTCGGCCCCGTCACCGATGCCCTCGACTCCATCTTTCCTGGGCTGCTCGTGTTCGTGGTGGGAGCGGCCATACTGCTCCTCGCCTTCGCCGTCTTCGAGCGTGCCCTGCCGCAGCTCGAAGGTGAGGCCGAGGGCATCCGCCGGCGCCTCGACGTCCTCAACCGCCGCCCCCTAATGTTCCTGATGGGCGTGGTCATCACGCTCACGACCCTCAGCGTGGCCGTCTCCCTGACCGTCCTCGTGCCCCTTGCCCTGCGCGGCTACGTCCGCCGCGAGCACATCATCCCCTACGTCCTCGGCGCCAATATCGCGACCTTCGTCGACACCCTCGCCGCCGGTGTGCTCGTTGGCGGTGAGGCCGCGATCGCCGTCGTGCTCGCCCAGATGGCCTCCATCACGGTCGTCGCCGGTATCGTCCTCACGCTGCTCTACGCCCCGTATCGCACCGCCATCCTCCGCAGCGAGCGCTGGATCGCCGCGCGTCCCGGTCGCCTCGCAGGATTCCTGGGGGTCATCGTCGCCGTGCCGGCCATCCTGCTCGTGGTCTAGGGCGGACGTCGTCGCTGTCCGGATGCCCCCGCTTGGACGACTTCGATTCCCTCGGCGAGCGCGGCCCTGACCATATCCCCGTCGAGAGTCGCCAGTGGCAGCGATCGCCGCCTTCCCAGCTCCACATAGGCTGCGTCGTAGAACGACAGACCGTGCGTGATCGCCATGTCCATGGCTACGTCAAGGTCAGGTTCCTGGTCCGTGACGATGGGCAGGTCCTTTAGAAGGGCAAGGCGCTCCTTCGCTCGGCCTGTGCCCACCCGTCCCCGGCGCTCGGCAACCAGCAGAGCGTTGCGAACCTCGTAGTGCCAGAGGTGTGGTACCAAACCGCCGTCCGCCCTCACCCAATCGAGCGCGGTGGCAACCTGTGTGTTGAGTTCGTCATCAAGGAGCCACGAGGCGCTTACTGATGCGTCGAGCACCACGAGGGTCACAGGCGGTGGCCCTCGTGTCGGGCAGCGAGGATCTCTTCTGTCGTCATGCCCGTTGGCTCCCAAGTCGCCCGCGCCTTCAGCAGCCGTTCAACAGCCGCGTCGCGCTCGGCCTGCTTACGGTCCTTCGCCGGAACCAGGTGCGCGACCGTCTTGCCGTGGCGCGTGATCGCGACCGTCTCGCCGCTCTCGACCGTACGCAGCAGCTCGGCAAATCGAGCCTTGGCTTCCGTGGACTGAATTTCCTGCATCGAATCTGACCGGTTATTCTGACCGGTCAATAGTACCACACTCCGCGCGCCTTACCGCCCCATCGCCTCGAGGATGGCGACCGCCTCCCCCACCGACACCTCCCCGGCCGGGCCGCCCACATGAACGCTCAGCATGAACCGCCCCCGCGCCTCCACGACCGCGTAGCGAACCCGCCCATCTGGTTCCTCCAGCCGGAACGCCCGCGTCCCCCCCTGCCCCGGCGCCTCCACCTCCGTGAGCGCCGTGCCCTCCGCGAGCGCGATACCCGCGACGGTCACGCTCAGCCAGTCCCCCTCCGCCGGCAGCTCTGCCACGAACCGCGAAGCCTCGCTCGCCTCTCCGAACGCCACCACCTGGCAGACGATCTCGGAAGCGAGGTCATCCTCCAGCCGGTCGAGACGCTCCTTCCAGTAGGCGAAATAGCCGCCGTCGACCCCTGCCCGTTCCAGCCGTTCCGCCCCCACCTCGCGCCCCATCTCGCTCCGCGAGAGGTTCCCGAAGGTCAGGCGCTCGAATCCCTCCGGCAGGTGCTCCGCCCGGCAGGCCCGTTCCGTCAGCGACTCAGGGCTGCCCCCGGAGCACGCCGCCAGCAGGGCCATCACGCCCAGTGCGAGGAGGGCTCCCGACGCCCTACTCTTCGTCGAACGGCGGGTCCGGCTCAGGGCCGATCAATCCGTGTTTCGTCGAGTAGCGCTCAACCGCCACGATGAGCGCGAAGAAGGGGATGAAGCCGATGAGCGCGCCCAGTCCCCAGAACCAGAATCCTCCGATGCAGAACAGGATGCCCGCGGCCGTGAAGAACGACATCCCGATGATCGAGAGGATGCGTCCGGCCACCACGTACGGCGAAATCGGCGCCTTCAGCATGACGATCGTCCTCCGGCCTTTTGCGCCGTAACCACGCTGTTCTGCTCCCCTGGCGGCGACTGCCACGCGCCTTCGAAACCGGCCTCCTCCAGCAGCTCCCCGATCCGCGACTGCGTGCGGTTCTCGCCACCCAGCAGCGCCATCGTCAGGCCGCTGACGGATGCGTGGTCGGGCCCCGACAGGTCCTCGGCCAGCATGGGCTCCGCGACCACGATGGTGCCTCCCGGTTCGATCGCCTCGTGGCACGCGGCGAGGATCCGGCGGCACTCCGGCGTTGCCCAGTCGTGCAGGATGTTGCCCAGCAGGACAACGTCGTGCCCCCCTGGCAGACGATCGTCGAAGAACGACCCCGCGACGAACCGGCAGCGTGCGCCGAGCCCCCGCTCTTCGATCCGCTCCTCGGCCAGGGGCCGCACCCCGGGCAGGTCGAAGATCGTCGCCTCCAGCGACGGGTGCGCCTCCAGCAGCGCCAGCGAGTAGCCGCCGCTGTTGCCGCCCACGTCGAGGAGCCGCCGGAAGCCCGAGAAGTCGACCTCGCAGCGGAGGCGTTCGGCCCCGGCGATCGCGTTCGCGAGCATGCCCTCGGCGAACCAGCGCTGGTCCTCCTCGTCGAAGCTCCCGAACAGGTCCGCCTGCCCCGCGTCCTCCAGCGGCTCCCCGCTCGTGAGCGCTTCCCCGAGCCGTCCGATCTGCTCGTGAAACCCCTGGAACAGGAGCGCCCGTCCCCCTGCGAACCGGGGGCTCGATCGCACCAGGAACTGCTCCGTCGCGGGCGTTGCGCGGAACCGTCCCTGCTCGTCCCGCTCGGCAAGTCCCTGGCTCGCGAGGAAGGCGAGCAGCGTGGGCGCGACGCGCGGCGCCAGCCCCAGCTCCTCGGGTGTCCCGGGGCTGGTGGCGAGCCGCTCGAAGAGCCCGATCCGCAGGCAGAACGCGAGCGCCTGCGCGCGCACGGCGCCGTCCTGCAGCGCGTAGATGCGTAGCCTCGCAGCCTCGAGTTCCTCGGTCACGACCGCCATGGGCTCCCATTCTCTCGCGCTCCACGGGAGCGGGCCAGCCGCGCCCCCGCCTACCCGAATGCGTACCAGATGGCCCCCATCGCGCTCAGGCCGATCACCATCCAGGCCGCGATCGAGAGGGCCGCGGCGGCGTCTTCGTCGGCGTCGTGCTTGATCCACGACCACACGAAAAAGGGCAGCAGCACGAGCCCGATGAGGAACGACACGAGGTCCAGTCTAGCGAGGCGGCGGGGGCGCAGTAGGCGAACGGGCGGTAGAGTGCCTTCCACACCGCCGGAGGGTCGCTGCCGTGGAGTTTTGTCGCTACGAGAAGAAGGATCGCGTCGCCTACATCACCATCACCCGCCCCGAAGTGATGAACTCGCTCCACGTCTACGCGAATCTCGAGCTGCATGAGGCCTGGGAGGAATTCGCCAACGACGACGACCTCTGGGTCGCCGTCTTCACGGGCGAAGGCTCGCGCGCCTTCAGCGCCGGCAACGACCTCAAGTTCACCGCCGAGATGTCCCGCCTGCCCGCCTCCGAGCGCCCGACCGTTCGTTGGCCCGGCACCGGCTTCGGCGGTCTCACCAGCCGCTTCAACCTCTACAAGCCCATCATCGCCCGGGTGAACGGGTACGCCCTCGGGGGCGGCTTCGAGATGGTCCTCGCCTGCGACATCGTGGTCGCCGCCGAACACGCCCGCTTCGGCCTGACGGAGCCGAAGGTCGGCCTCATCGCCGGCGCCAACGGCGTCCACCGCCTTCCCCGCCAGGGGCCCCTCAAGGCCGTCATGGGCCACATGCTCACCGGCCGCCACATGACCGCCCAGCGCGCCTACGAGCTCGGCCTGGTCAACGAGGTCGTCCCCATGGAGGAGCTCGACGACGCCGTCGACCGCTGGGTCGCCGATATCCTCAGCTGCGCGCCCCTCTCCGTCCGTTCCACCAAGGAGACGGCGATGCGCGGGCTCGAGATGGCCCTGCCCGACGCCGCCCAGACCGTGTTCACCTGGGAGTCGCGCCGCCGCCAGTCCCCCGACTCCGTCGAGGGACCGCGTGCCTTCGCCGAGAAGCGGGACCCGGACTGGAAGGGCACCTGGACATAGTCCCCTCCGGCCAGCCGCTCCGGGCGAGCCGCTAAGATCGTGGCGGAGGACCGTTCCGTGTCCCGTTCCGGCGTCCATGTGGTCGAGGCGCACTACACCTCGTCCTGGGACCGGCTGATCTCCTCGCTCCGCTACCAGCAGTTCCGCTGGCTCTACATCAGCAACCTCTGCTTCATGTTCGCGATGATGGCGCAGTTCCTCGTGCGCTCTGTCCTCGCCTACGATCTGACGGACAACAACGCCTTTGCCCTCGGAATCGTCAACTTCGTCGTCGCCATCCCCATGCTCGTCATCTCGCCGCTTGGGGGCGCGGTTGCCGACCGCGTCGACCGACGCAAGCTCATCCTCTTCGTCCAGACCGCCGTCATCATCGACGAGGCGCTCGTCTTCGTGCTCCTGCTAACGGACCGGCTCGAGTTCTTCCACCTGCTTGTGCTCACGGGAGTCCTGGGCGCTCTCTTCCCGTTCATGATGCCCGCCCGCCAGGCGATCATCGCGAACGTCGTCGGCAGGCAGGGGCTGGGCAATGCCATGGCCCTCCAGATGGGCGGGATGAACTTCACCCGCATCGTCGGCCCGGCGGTGGCGGGGCTGCTCATCCCGCTGATTGGCACCGCAGAAACATGGGGCCTCGCCCTCGTGCTCTACGGCATCGGCCTCGCCTCGATGTTCCGGGTCTTCCCGTCCTTTCCCGACGAGACCGAGGAGCGGCGCACCGTGTTCCGCGACATGGCGGATGGCTTCCGCTATGTCTGGCGACACCCGCCCGTGCGGGTGCTCCTCCTCTTCGGCCTCGTGCCGACCCTCCTCGCCATGCCCTTCCAGACCCTCCTCGTCGTGTTCGCGAAGGATGTCTGGAATGCCGGAGAGGCGGGCCTGGGCTTCCTCAACGCGGCCGCCGGCGTCGGCGGGTTGCTGGGTTCGGTTTACGTCGCCTGGAGCGGGGATTCCCACCGGCGCCTGCGCCTCATGATGGCCAGCATTCTCGCCTTCGGGGCCACGCTCGTCCTGTTCTCGTACAGCCCGTGGATCTGGATCGCCTTACCCGTGATCCTGCTCGCCGATATCTTCGTCACCATCTTCATGGTGCTGAACAACACGGCCATCCAGGTGCTCATTCCCGACTTCGTCCGCGGCCGCGTGATGAGCCTGCTGATGATGTCCTTCGGGCTCACGCCCCTCGCCACGCTCCCCATCAGCTGGCTCGCCGAGGAGTTCGGGGCGCCCATCGTCGTGGCCCTCTCGTCCGCCCTCATGATGATCCTGGCGATCGTCTTCCTCTCCCTCAGTCCCGCCCTCCGCCGCATGGACACGAGCACGCGCGAGGCCGAGATCGAGTTCGGCGAACTGGACCGCCGCGGAAGGCGCCAGCGGGAGTTCACGCCCGCGGCCAAGTAGTCAATCGGGGAAGGAAGGGTGGTGCTGAGGCCCAGAATCGAACTGGGGACACCTGCGTTTTCAGCGCAGTGCTCTACCAACTGAGCTACCTCAGCCCGCAGGCCATCGTAGGAAGCGCCTCCCGCAGGGGCAAGGCGAGCGGCTAGGAGCCCCCCGCCACGATCCGCTCCACGGCCTCCCCAATTGACACGACCTCGCTCTCCCCCGAGGTGCGTTCCCGCAGCTCGACGCCGCCCCCACCGAGCGCCCGCGGGCTTACCGTCAGCCGAACCGGCATGCCCAGCAGGTCCGCGTCCTTGAACTTCGCGCCCGGTGACTCGTCCCGGTCGTCCACCAGCGCCTCCAGCCCCGCCCCCTCCAGCGCCGCCTCCAGCTCCGAGAGCGCCTCCGCCACCTCCGGCTTGTCGCCGCCAAGTACGACCACGTGCACATCGAACGGCGCCAGCGTCCGCGGCCAGGTGATGCCGTCCTCGTCGTGGTTCGCCTCGAGGATGGCTGCCAGCAGCCGGTCGACGCCGATGCCGTAGCAGCCCATGACCGCGTGGCGCCGCTCGCCCTCGCCGTCGAGGTATCGCACGTCGAGCGCCTCCGCGTAGCTTGTGCCCAGCTTGAACACGTGCCCGAGCTCCATCCCCGACCGCACTTCCAGCGTCCCCTCGCAGCTCGGGCACCCGTGCCCGCCCTCCGCCAACGCGATGTCCTCGACCACCTCCGCTGTCCAGTCGCGCCCGTAGTTCAGGTTGAGCAGGTGCGCGTCCCGCTCGTTCGCGCCGCCGACGAGGTTCGCGGCCGCCGTGGCGCTCGCGTCGGCCACGACCCGCATCCCCTCCAGCCCGACCGGCGAGGCCGATCCCGCCACCAGTCCCGCCCGCTCGACGGCGGCGTCGTCCATCGGCTCCAGCTCAACCGCCTTGAGCAGGTTGCGGAGCTTCGTCTCGTTCACCTCGAGGTCGCCCCGGATGGCCACGAACACGGGCTCGCCGTCGGCGGCGTAGAACACCGCCTTCACCGTCTGCCGCTCCTCGATGCCGAGGAACGCCGCCAGGCTCGCGATCGTCGCAACGCCCGGCGTGTCCACCCGCTCGGCCGGCGCGGGCTCGGCTTCCACGGGCGGCTCCGCCCGGAACGTCGCCTTCTCCGCATTCGCCGCGTAGCCGCAGCCCGGGCAGAGCAGCACCTCGTCCTCGCCGTTCTCGTTCAGGTAGATGAACTCCTGGCTGTCCTTGCCCCCGATGGCGCCCGAGTCCGCCTCGACCGGCAGCGCCGGCACCTCGGCCCGCTCGAAGATGCGCGCATACGCGTCGAACATCGCCTGGTAGGAGTCGTCCAGCGTCTCCCAGTCGGGGTCGAAGCTGTAGGCGTCCTTCATGCAGAACTCGCGCAACCGGATGAGCCCGCCGCGCGGGCGCGGCTCGTCGCGGAACTTCTGCTGGAACTGGTAGAGGGTGACGGGCAGGTCGCGGTAGCTCTGCACCTGCGAGGCGGCCAGCGCGCTGATCGCTTCCTCATGCGTCGGAGCCAGCACGAAGTCGCGCTCGCGCCGGTCGGCCACGCGGTAGAGCACGCCCCCGAACGTCTCGTTGCGCCCCGACTTCTCCCAGAGCTCCACCGGCTGCAGGGCCGGCAGCCGTAGCTCCTGGGCCCCCGCCCGGTTCATCTCCTCGCGCACCAGCTCCTCCACCCGGCGCATGGCCCGCCACCCGAGCGGCGTGAAGCAGTACAGCCCCGCCGCCAGCGGCATCACCAGCCCCGCCCGCAGCAGCAAGCGGTGGCTCGGTAGCTCCGCCTCGGCGGGCGCCTCGCGCAGGGTCTTCAGGAAGAACCGGCTCATCCGGGTCGGTGCGGTCATGGGGTTACTCTCCGCGCCCCGCCGCTCCGGTCAAGCGCGGCGCGGGCGCTCGAGCTCCTCGCTGTCGACGAGCAGCGTCACGGGGCCGTCGTTCACGCTCTCTACCGCCATGTGCGCGCCGAAGCGTCCTCGCGCACAGCGCACCCCTTCCCCCTCGACGGTCGCGCAGAAGCGCTCGTAGAGCGCCGCCGCCCGGTCCGGCTCCGCCGCTTCCGTGAAGGAAGGCCGCCGGCCCTTCCGCACCGAGCCGTACAGGGTGAACTGGCTCACGCAGAGAACCTCGCCCCCGACCGCCGCCAGGTCGAGGTTCATCTTCCCGTTCTCGTCTTCGAAGACCCGAAGCCCGGCGACCTTGCGCGCGAGCGCCTCGGCCACCGCCTCGTCATCCGCGTGGGTCACGCCGAGCAGCACGAGGAAACCGGCGCCGATCGCGGCCACGGGCTCGCCGTCCACGCGTACGCTCGCGCGGCCTACGCGCTGGACCAGCGCCCGCACGGGGTGCTAGCCCTTCGAGCTGTTCTTGCTGGACGTGGCGCTCGTGCCCCCGCTACCGCTCTTGGCGGAGTCGCCGCTGGGAAGGCTTACGGACTTCTCGCTCGAGCTCGTGCTCTTCTCGGACTTGCGGCTGTCATTCACGTAGAAGCCGCTGCCCTTGAAGACGACCGTTGGCGCATGCAGGACGCGGACGGCCGTGCCCTTCTCGCAACGCTCGCACGGGTGGCTGCTCGGCGCGTCGAACCCCTCGCGCAACTCGTAGCTGCGCTTGCAGGCATCGCACTTGTACTCGTAGGTAGGCACGCGGATCCGTCCAGGCCGAGCGGAGTCTGACCCGGCCAGTCTAGCACTCTCAGATCACGAGTGCTAACTCGCCGGGCCGCGATCCCGCACTACAATCGAACGCGGAGAGGTGCCCGAGTGGCTGAAGGGACCCGTCTTGAAAACGGGCGTGGCTGATACCCACCGTGGGTTCGAATCCCACCCTCTCCGCCACTCCGCCGCGTAGAATTTGCCTCGACTGCTCCCCCGGAGGGGCTCGATGTCCGCCACGCTGACACTCCTGCATGACGGTCGCGCCGACACGATCACCGTCGCCGACCTCTCCCGGCCCACCATCCCCCGGGAGGCGCTCGAATCCATGCTCGGCTGGGACCTACAGCCCGAGGGGCTCTGCAGGGGAACCATGTGCGTCCCCGTTGATCAGGATGTGCTCGTCGGGGAGGACGGCCTCGACCTGCGGACGCTCGCCGATGCGCTCGAGCGCCCCCTCGTGACCGACGAGCGGCACGCTGTCGCCGCCCTCGGCGCCTCTCATCACGACCGCGGCCAGGCCCTCGCCTCGCTCGAAGCTCCCGACTTCACCCTCCCCGACCTCGAAGGGAATCTGCACTCCCTCAGCGACCACCGCGGCAAGAAGGTGCTGCTCGTCGCCTACGCTTCCTGGTGAGGCTGCCGCTATGACCTGCCGGTCTGGCAGAAGGTGTACGAGGAGCTCAAGGACGAAGGCTTCGCCGTCGTCACCGTTGCCATCGACCGCTCCGCCGATGACGCCCGCCCCTGGATCGAGCTGGCCGCGCCCAGCCATCCCAGCCTGATCGACACGGAGCATCTCCTGCCCGACCTCTACGGCATCATCAACGTGCCCACCGTCATCTGGATCGACGAGGACGGCCGCATCGCCCGTCCCAACGACGTCTCCTTCGGCTCCAACAGGCTGAAGGTGATGACGGGCATCGACTCCGAGCGCCACCTCAAGCGCCTGCGCGCCTGGGTGCGCGGTCACGGCCCCGCCATGACGCCCTCCGAGGTCCGCGCCCACCAGGAACTCCCGACCGCGGCCGACCAGGAGGCGCGCGCCGAGTTCACGCTCGCGTGGTGGCTCACCCAGCAAGGCCATGCCGACGATGCCGAACGCCACTACGTGCGCGCCGGCGATCTCGCCCCGCACGACCTCACCATCAGGCGCGGCTCCATGCCCATCCGCGGACTCAACCCCATGGGCTTCGCCTTCCTGAAGGTCGCCCTCAAGACCGCCCTCAAACGCAGGTCCCTGTGGCTCTACCGCCCGATCAAGGACAGCCCATGACCGTCGTTCGGGGACCACGGCGGCTGAGCGAGCCCGTCTCGTGAGGGTGCGCTGCTGACCCCGCATGGGTTCGCATCCCACCCTCGCCCCACCGCCCCCCTCCTCCTCCCCGTAGAATCCCGGCCACCTGCTGTTCCCGGGAGCCGCTTCATGTCCGCCACCCTGACCCTGCTGCACGATGGCCGTAGCGACGAGATCCCTGTCGCCGACCTCGCCCGCCCCACCATCCCCGCCGAAGCGCTCGATGAGACCCTCGGCTGGGATCTCCAGCCCGAGGGCCTCTGCCGCGGCACGGTCTGCGTCCCTGTCGATCAGTCGGCCCTGGTGCGCGACGACGGACTTGACCTCGGGGTTCTCGCCGGCGCCCTCCAGCGTCCCCTCGTCACCGACGCGAAGCATGCGGTCGCCGCGCTCGGCGCCTCCCACCACGAGCGCGGCGAGGCCCTCGCCTCCCTGGAGGCGCCCGACTTCACCCTCCCTGACCTCGACGGCGCCCTGCACTCGCTCAGCGACCAGCGCGGCAAGAAGGTCCTGCTCGTCGCCTACGCCTCCTGGTGAGGCTGCCGCTACGACCTGCCGGTCTGGCAGTCCGTCTACGAGGAGCTCAAGGACGAGGCATTCAGCGTCATTACCGTCGCCATCGAGCGCTCGGCGGAGGACGCGCGCGAGTGGATCGAGGCGGCGAAGCCCCAGCATCCGAGCCTGATCGACACCGAGCACCTGGTGGCCGACCTCTACGGCATGATCAACGTGCCCACCATCCTCTGGATCGACGAAGAGGGCCGTATCGCCCGCCCCAACGACGTCGCTTTCGGGTCCAATGACTTCAAGGAGATGACGGGCATCGACTCCGAGGCGCACCTGACGCGGCTTCGGGCCTGGGTGCGTGGCGAAGGCCCGGCCATGACGCCGAAGGAAGCACGCGCCGTGCAGACGCTCCCCACCGCAGCGGAGCAGGAGGCCCGAGCCGAGTTCACGCTCGCGTGGTGGCTCTCCCAGCGCGGCCACGGCGAGGATGCCGAGCCCCACTACGTCCGCGCCGGTGAGCTCGCGCCCCACGACTTCACCATCCGGCGCGGCACCATGCTCATCCGCGGGCTCGACCCCATGGGTGAGGACTTCATGAAGATCGTGAACGAGTGGACCGAGGCCGGGAACGCCTTCTACCGGCCCCTTGAGCCGGTGAGCGCCTCGTGAGCGACCTCGAAGGCACCGCCGCCATCGTCACGGGCACCGCCCACGGCATCGGCAACGGTATCGCCCGCGCCCTCGCCGGCGAGGGCGTCGACCTCGCCCTCTGCGACATCCATCCCGCCGTCCACGACCTCGCCGCGGAGCTCGAAGCCGGCGGGGCGAGCGTCATGGCCGCCGAGGCCGACGTGAGCGTGCCCGACGACGTCCGCGCCTTCGTCGACGCCGCTATCGAGCGCTTCGGGCGCATCCACACCATGGTCAGCAACGCGGGCATCTGGCGCGCCACCTACCCCGTCGACGCATGGGAGAAGTCCATCGACGACTTCGACGCGCTCATCGGGACCAACCTCAGGGGCGTCTTCCTCTGCGGGCGCGCCATCGCCCCCCACATGGTCGAGATGGGCGGCGGCAACATCGTCAACATCGCCACGGACCACATCTGCCCGCCGCCCGGCTACAACACCGGTGGCGGTACCCGCATGGACGTGTACGACGCCTCCAAGTGGGGCATCAACGGCTTCACCCAGGCGTGGTCGCGCGTGCTCGAGCCCGACGGCGTCCGCGTCAATGCCCTCTGCATGGACGCTACCGACTCCGAGATGATCCGCGGCGCCCTCGGCATGACGCCCCCGCAGGAGCTCCTCGACCGCTGGATGCGTCCCGAGCAGATCGCGGGCCTTCTCGTGGATCTGCTCAAGGAAGGCCCGGACGGGCGCACCGGGGAGAACATCGGCATCTGGCTCGACCACGAGATCGCGCTGCCGCCGCGCGTCGAACCGCTGCCCCACCGCTTCCAGTAGCGCTCGACGCCTACTGCCCGGACTGTCCTTCGGCCAGCGGCTCGGCGGCCTGTGGGGCCTCCTGGGCGCGCGCCTGCCGGCGGCGCCACCAGAGGTAGAGCCCGCTCAGGATGATGGCCGCTACCCAGATGGCAACGATCACGATCGTGATGCGCAGGTCGCGTCCAAGGCTGTCGCCGGCGACTACGCCCACGGTTGTGGGCGTCAGCATCCCCAGGAAGCTGAAGAAGAAGAACCGCCAGAAGCTCATCGCCGTCAGGCCCGCGAGGAAGCTGATCCAGTCGAAATTCACGACCGGCAGCATCCGCGCCCAGAAGATGAGGCGTCCCCCCATGCGGACCGAGAGGGAGTCCATCTGCGCTGCCGCCTTGCTGCCCACCAGCTTCGGCAGGTGCCGCCGCCCCAGCCAGCGCGCCACCCAGAAGGCCATCGCCGAGCCCCACATCATCCCGATCATCGAGTAGACCGTTCCCAGCACCGGCCCCCAGACCAGGCCCGCGGCAAGGAAGATGGGCGCGTTCGGGACGGGTGCGAACAGCACCGAGAACGCCATCACCGCCATGAACGCGATCGGGCCCCACACGCCCCACTGCTCCACCCAGTCCTGCAGCGGCTCGGCGTCGAAGCTCAGGGAGATGTCGAAGGCCTCGGCCAGGATGAAGTAGGCCGCCACCAGCGCGAGGAAGACCACCGCGATTCCGGCCAGCACGCGCGGCCGCAGCAGGATCGGCGTCTCCTCCCCTTCCGCCACGAAGTCCGTGATCGTGGGTTTCCGCAGGGTGCGTGCGGGACGCTCCTCAGCCATCCCCGCCTCCCGTCACGCGCCCCAGGTGCGCCAGCAGCAGCTCGTTGACCCGCTCGGGCGCTTCCCCCTGCACGAAATGCCCGACTCCGGGGAGGTAGTGCAACTCGAAGTCCTGAACGTAGCGCTCCGTTCCCACCGTCAGTTCCTTGCCCAGGGCCATGTCGTCCTCGCCCCAGATCATGGTCGTGGGCGCCGTCACGACGGGGACCGGGTTGGGAAGGCGGCGCGGGTTGCGGAACAGGGCGCGGTACCAGTTGATGCCGCCGCTCAGCCCGTGCGTCTCCCAGCTCTCCCGGTAGAAGGCTAGGTCCTTGCTCCGCTCCTCGCTCGGCGGAATCCCCCGGAAGATCGCCCGCGCGAGCTCGCGGTACCGGTTCCGGGCGACGTACTGCTCGGGGAGCCAGGGCAACTGGAAGAAGAACATGTACCAGCTCCGCCGCAGCTGCTCGAAGCTCCTCAGTCCGTTGATGAACAGGGCCGGGTGGGGGATGTTCAGGATCGCGAGCGACCGCACCGACTCGGGGTGATTCATCGCCAGCTGCCAGGCGATCGCCCCGCCCCAGTCGTGCCCCACGATGTGCCCCCCGTCCTCGCCCAGCGCTGCGATCAGCCCGAGCACATCCTGCTGGAGCGTTCCTGTGTCGTAGGGAGGGCGCGCGTCCGTCTCGTGATAGCCGCGCAGATCGGGCGCGACCACGTGGTAGTCGGGCGCCAGCGCCGGCAGCTGCTTCCGCCACGAGTACCAGAACTCCGGGAAGCCGTGCAGGAGCACGACGGGCTCGCCCTCGCCCGCCTCGACGTAGTGCATGCGAATGCCGTTTACCTGCGCGTAGCGGTGCTCGGGCTCGAACGGTCCCTCGGGAGGCATGCTCCTATCTTAGGCGAGCGTCCCGAACGGGCAGGCGGGACTCCCGGCTCAGGTAAAGTTCGCCACCAGGTACACGACCGGCGCTACCCCGACGATCGAGTCGAGCCGGTCCAGCAGCCCGCCGTGACCCGGCAGCAGCCCCGACGAGTCCTTGATGTCGGCCTTGCGTTTCATCCAGCTCTCGGTCAGGTCCCCAGCCTTCGCCGCCACGCCGAGGCCCAGCCCCAGCCCGATGGCCGCCGCGAGGTTCAGGCCGAGGTCGAACCACGTCGAGAGCACCCAGACGGCGAGCACTGCCGCCGCCAGACCCCCGATCGCGCCTTCCCACGTCTTGTTTGGGCTGATCGCCGGCCAGAGCTTGTGCCGTCCGAACAGCGATCCGACGGCGTAGGCGCCCGTGTCGGCCGTGAACGTGGTGAGCACGAGCAGCAGCACCCAGTCACGGCCCTGGTCGAGGTCGCGCGTCAGCACGATCGTCGAGAAGATGATGCCCGGATAGATGATCGCCCAGCCCGCCACCTTGAGCGGCTTGCGCGGTCCGAACAGGTTCGTGCGTGAGTACCCGGCGGCGAGGAAGAGCGCCGCCAGCAGCGCCCCGGCGATGAGGAACCGCTGGTCCGCGTGAACGCCCGCCACCACGACCGCGGGCGCCAGCAGCCCCGGACCCAGCCGCACCACCTCCCGGTAGGGCCGCGTGGGCATGAGCCAGGCGTGCGCGAACTCGATGGTCCCGCCGAGCGTGATCAGGCCTGCCACGATGGCGAACGGCCAGCCTCCCGCCCAGATGACGAGGAGCAGGAGGGGCATCCCCACCGCGGCCGTCGCGAGACGAAGGGCCAGGTTGCGGGGGATGCGCACTAGGCGTCCTCGAACGCGTCGAGGTCTTCGGGGAGGAGCTTGCCGAACTTGCGCTTGCGGCGCCCGTACTCCGCGAGCGCCAGGTCGACATCCTCGCGCCCGAACTCGGGCCAGTAGGTCGAGGTGAAGTAGAGCTCCGCGTAGGCGTTCTGCCAGAGCAGGAAGTTCGAGATGCGCTGCTCCCCGGCCGTGCGAATCACGAGGTCGGGGTCGGGCAACCCGCCCGTGAGCAGGTACTCCGAGATCGTCTCCTCGTCGATTTCCTGCGCCGGGATGCCGTCGTCGGCGATGCGCTGGACGGCCGTCACGATCTCGTCCCGGCTCCCGTAGCTCAGGCAGATGTTCAGCATCAGGCCGTCGTTGCCGCGCGTCACCGCGACCGCGTTGACGATGCGCTCCGCCAGCGGCCTCGGGAGCTGCTCGAGGTGGCCGAAGTGGCGCACGCGCACGTTGTCGCGCTGCATGTTGTCCAGCTCCCGCTGGAGAAAGCGGTCGATGAGCTGGAAGATGACCGAGACCTCGCTCGCTGGCCGGTTCCAGTTCTCCGTCGAGAAGGCGAACAGCGTTACGTAGCGCACGTCGTGCTCGGAGAAGCGCTCGATCACGCGGCGGATGTTCTCCGCCCCGGCGCGGTGGCCGGCGGCCCGGGGCAGGCCCCGTTCCGTGGCCCAGCGCCCGTTGCCGTCCATGATGATGGCGATGTGGCCCGGCACGCGCCCGCCCGTCAGGGGCGAAATGCGATCGCCGCCCGGGTCGGTCTGGGGCTCCGTTCCCGCGCGCTGCGCCGGCCTATAGCTCAAGGAGCTCTTCCTCCTTGCGTTTCATCGCCTCGTCGATGAGCCCCGTGTGCGTGTCCGTCAGCTTCTGCAGGTCGTTCTCGTAGTCGCGCAGGTCGTCCTGCGTCATGTCGCCGCCCCGCTCGCCCTTGCGCAGGTCGTCGTGAATGTGCCGGCGAACGTTGCGCACGGCCACGCGCGCGTCCTCCGCTTTCTGGTGCACGAGCCGCACGAACTCCCGACGGCGCTCCTCCGTCAGCTGCGGAATCGGCAGGCGGATGAGCTGCCCGTCGATGTTCGGGTTCAGGCCCAGGTCGGAGGTCTGGATCGCCTTCACCACCGACTGCACCGCCCCCGCGTCCCAGACCTGCACGGCCAGCAGCCGCGCCTCCGGGGCATTGATCGTGCCGAGTTGGTTGAGCGGCTGCGTCTGGCCGTAGTGCTCCACCTGCAGCCCCTCGATCAGGCTGGGGTGCGCTCGCCCCGTGCGGACGCTCGCGAGTTCCCGCTGGAACGCCTCCACGGCGCCGTCCATGCGAAGCTCCGCGTCGAGCATGATCTCGTCTGGGTCGGCCATGCGTCTGCTCTCGTTCTAGCCCGGATGGGCAGGCTCGGTGAGCGCTCCCGCGCTCACGGTCGTTCCGATGCGCTCCCCGTGGAGCGCTCGATAGATGCTGTCCGGCGCCCGCACGTCGAACACCACGATCGGCAGCTCGTGTTCCATGCAGAGGCTGAGCGCCGTGCTGTCCATCACCTGCAGGCGGCGCTGGATCGCTTCCAGGTGGCTCAGTCGCTCGAAGCGCGTGGCGTCGGGCGAGGTCGCCGGGTCGGCGTCGTACACCCCGTCGACGCCGTTCTTCGCCATCAGCAGCGTCTCGCAGTCGACCTCGATGGCGCGCAGCGCGGCGGCCGTGTCCGTCGTCATGAAGGGATTGCCCGTGCCCGAGGCGAAGACCACGACGCGCCCCTTCTCCAGGTGCCGGATGGCCCGGCGCCGGATGTAGGGCTCGGCGATCTGCGCCATCGTGAGGGCGGTCTGCGTGCGGACCTCCGCGCCCGCGTGCTCCAGCGCGTCCTGCAGCGCGAGCGCGTTCATCATCGTGCTGAGCATGCCGGCGTAGTCGGCCGTGGCCCGGTCCATGCCCGTTTCGGCGGCGGCCTGGCCCCGCCAGAAGTTGCCCCCGCCCACCACGATCGCGACCTCGATGCCGTCGCCCGAGGCGCGCGCGATCTGGCTGGCGAGGTCGGTGATGGTGTCGGGATCGATGCCAAACTCGCGGTCGCCCATCAGGGCCTCACCGCTGAGCTTCACGAGCGCGCGCCGGTGCGCCTCGGTCACGGCTCCCCCTTCGCTAGGATCCCAGCTCAAAGCGTGCGAAACGCCGCACGCGGATGTTCTCCCCTGTCTTCGCGATCGAATCCTGGACCAGCTCCGAGATCGTCTTCGACCCGTCCTTGACCCATGGCTGGCTCAGCAGCGCGACCTCGTCGTCGGAGCCTTCCAGCCCGGCCTCGCGGTCCTCGGCCGAGACCACGGCCGGATTCATCGCCGCGACCTGCATCGCGATCTCGTGCACCAGCGTGCGGAACTCGTCCGTGTTCGCCACGAAGTCTGTCTCGCAGTTCACCTCCACCAGCGCGCCGATGCGGCCGCCTGCGTGGATGTAGGTGTCGACAACGCCCTGTCCGGTCTCGCGCTCGGCGCGCTTGGCGGCCGCCGCCAGTCCCCGCTCTCGCAGGATGGCCGCTGCCTCCTTCATGTCGCCGTTCGCCTCCTCCAGGGCGCGCTTCGCGTCCATCACCCCGGAGCCGCTTGCGTCGCGCAGCTCCTTCACCATCGCCGTTGAGATGCTAGCCAGTGGTCTGCTCCTCTGATCCCGGTGCGGTCGCCGCGACGACCGGCTCTTCTGCTGTCGCTTCCGGCGCGCTCTCGGCGGCTTCCGTCTCTTCGGCTGCCGCCAGCTGCGCCATCTCCTCGCTATAGGCCTCCGCGCCGACACCCGCTTCGCGGGCCGCGCGCCCCTCGATCGCCCCGTCGGCGATCTTGCCCAGGATGAGCTTGATCGCGCGGATGGCGTCGTCGTTGCTCGGGATCGGGTAGGCGATCGGGTCCGGGTCGCAGTTCGTGTCGACCAGCGACACGATGGGAACGCCCAGCCGCTCGCACTCGGCCACCGCGATCGCCTCCTTCATCGTGTCGATGACGAAGACGGCTCCGGGAAGCCGGTCCAGGTACTTGATGCCGCCGAAGTAGCGGTTGAGCCGCTCGATCTCGTTCGCGATGTCGAGCTGCTCCTTCTTGGCGCGCCGGGCGAATTCGCCGCGCTCCGTGCGATCCTCCAGGTCGCGCATGTGCCGGATGCGCGCCTGGATCGTGCGGAAGTTCGTGAGCGTGCCGCCAAGCCAGCGATTGTTGACGTAGGGAAGGCCGGCGCGCTGCGCCTCCTGCTCGACCGTCTCGCGGGCCTGCTTCTTCGTGCCGATGATGAGAACGTCGTTGCCGCCGGCCACCACGTCGCGTACGAAGTCGATCGCTTCGTCCAGCCGCGTGACCGTTTGCTGCAGGTCGATGATGTGGATGCCGTTGCGCTCGGTGAAGATGAAGTGCTGCATCTTCGGGTTCCAGCGCCGTGTCTGGTGGCCGAAGTGAACACCGGCTTCGAGGAGCTGCTTCATCGTGACGGGCGTGACCAAGGTCCGCCCCTTTCTGCGCGACGCATAGATTTGACGGATGACGCCAGGCGCCGCGCGCCCGCTCAGAATAAAGCGGCTCCCCCACACGCGGAAGCGCGGGCCTCCCAGACCCTCACCTCTAGCCATCGCGCGGGCGGGCCTTTATCGTGAGCGACAAGGAAGGAGGTGATGCGCATGGAAGACCACAGTAGTAGCCAACCCCATCTAGCGCAGGAGGTGACCTCCTCCTAGAAAAGCGTTGAGCTACGAACGGGGCCTGCGCGGTGCGATTGCCGCCAGGCCCCTTTTTCATTCCCGGATTCCCGAGCGATGCCCGACTCCCCAGCCTTCGACGCCGACCGCTTCGCCGCCGCCCTCCACACCGCCTCCCTCGGCCGCGACTTCCGCTACGTGCGCGAGACGTCCTCGACCATGGACCTCGCCCGCGATGCCGCCGCAGCAGGTGCGCCCAACGGCTCCCTCATCCTCGCCGAGCAGCAGACCGCCGGTCGCGGGCGGCGCGGGCGCGGCTTCTTCAGTCCACCGGGCGGCAGCCTCTACTTCACCCTCATCCTCCGGCCCTCGCGCGAGCAGTACGCCCGCCTCCCCCTCGCCGTCCCCCTCGCCGTCTGTCGCGCCTGCGCGCACGAGGCCGTCGACGCCCGCATCAAGTGGCCGAACGACATCTGGGTGAGCGAGCGCAAGCTCTGTGGCATGCTCATCGACGGCGAGACCGGCCCCGCCGGCCCTACCGCCTACGCCGGCATCGGTATCAACGTGAACGCCGACCCAACCGCCGACCCCACCCTGCACGAGGTCGCCACCAGCCTCTTCCGCGAGCTTGGTCGCGAGGTTGCCCGCGAAGAGTTGCTCGCTCGCATCTGCGACGAGCTCGAGGCCGCGATCGCCGCCCCCGAAGCCGAGCTCGTCGCGGCCTATCGCGCGGTGAGCCTCGTGCTCGGCCGCCGCGTCACCGTCGAGGAGTCGGAAGGCGCCTACGACGCTCGCGCCCTCGACGTCGCGCCCGATGGCGCCCTCCTCGTCGAACGCGACGGCGGCGAGCGCCTCACGGTGCTCGCCGCCGATGTTTCCGTCCGTCCCGAGGCGTAGCGCCGCTCGCTAGTCCTCGTCGTCCTCGTCGTCGCCTTCCTCGATGAACATGCGGATCAGGTCCATCGGGAGCGGGAACACGATCGTCGAGTTGTTCTCCACCGATATCTCGCCGAGCGTCTGCAGGTAGCGCAGCTGGAGCGTGATCGGCTGGGCGGCCATGACGTCCGCCGCTTCACGCAGCCGCTCGCTCGCCTGGAACTCGCCGTCGGCGGCGATGATCTTGGCGCGCCGGTCGCGTTCCGCCTCGGCCTGCGCGGCCATGGCGCGCTGCATCTGCGGCGGCAGCTCGACGTCCTTCACCTCGACCGTGCTCACCTTGATGCCCCACGGCTCGGTCTCTTCGTCGATGATCGACTGTAGCTCCTGGTTCACTTCCTCGCGCTGGGAGAGCAGGCCGTCGAGGTCCGTCTGGCCCATCACCGAGCGCAGCGTCGTCTGCGAGATCTGCGAGGTGGCGCGGACGAAATCGAGGATGCGTACCACCGCCATGGTCGGCTCGACCACGCGGAAGTAGACGACCGCGTTCACCTTCACCGTCACGTTGTCGCGCGTGATTGCTTCCTGCGAGGGCACGTCCAGCGTGATCGTGCGAAGGTCGACCTTCACCATTCGGTCGATGAACGGCAGCAGCACGAAGAGGCCCGGCCCCTTCGCGCCCTGGAGGCGTCCGAGCCGGAAGATCACGCCCCGCTCGTACTCCGCCACCACGCGCACCTGGAACGGCAGGAGCGGGATCAACAGGATCGCGCTCAACCCCAGCAGGAAGACGCGAATGATGGTGGCGAGCATGCTGCTAGGCGGCTCCTGGTCGAACTGTTCCGGTTGTGGCAATTCCTGGGTCATGGATGGTTCTCCTTCCGTACCCTGAGCATCAAGCCGTCTGCGCTCACCACGCGCACCTCTTCGCCCTCCGAGGCGGAGCCGTCTTCCAGTTCCGCCCGCCAGCGCTCGCCCTGGATAAACACCATGCCGTCCGGTGAAAGCGGCGTGCGTGCGACCGCCATTCTACCGACAAGCGCCTCCGCTCCGGTTTCCGAGCGATTCTTCCGCATCCGCGCCAGCCCGATCGCCATGGAGGTGAACACCACCACCAGCAGGAACCCCAGGATGCCGACGACGATGCGGTTCGGCTGGAACTCCGTGGGAGTGTCCCGGAAGGCGATGATCGCTCCCAGAACGAGCGCCACCAGGCCGCCCCCGGCGAGTATCCCCCCGGACGGCACGAACAGCTCCAGCGCAAAGAAGAGCAGCGCGATCCCGATCAGGACCAGCCCGATCGTGTCGACCGGCAGGACGCCCAGCGCCAGGAACCCGATCGCGATCGCCAGCACCCCGGCCACGCCCGGGAAGATCGTCCCCGGGTTCGAGAGCTCGATGAAGAGGCCGATCATCCCGAGCGAGAGCAGGATCGTCGCCAGCGTCGGGTTGGCCAGATGCTCCAGCATGCGCTCCCAGACGGTCATGTCCGTGCGCACCCGCTCCGCCTCCGGCAGCCCCGTCAGCGTCACCATCAGCCCCGGCTTCAGCTCGACCGTGGACCCCTCGATATGGTCCAGGATCTCGTCCAGGCTGCCCGCCACGAAGTCGACGACGTTCAGCTCGACTGCTTCCGTCTGCGTCGCCGACACCGCCTCCCGCACCGCATCCTCCGCCCAGTCCGCGTTCCGGCCCCGCAGCTCCGCGATCCCGCGGATGAAGCTGACGGCGTCGTTCTCGACCTTCTTCCCCAGGTTGCCCTCGATGTCGCTCCCGTCCGCATTCACCGCCGAGGCGGCCCCGATCGACGTGTTCGGCGCCATCACCGCAATGTGCGCCGACATCGTGATGAACGTCCCCGCGCTCGCCGCCCGTGCCCCGTAGGGCGACACGTACACCACCACCGGCACGTTCGAGGCCTCGATACGCTGCACGATCTCGCGCATGGACGAGCTGAACCCGCCGGGCGTGTCGATCTCGATGACGATGAGCCTCGCGCCGTCGTCCTCAGCCTTGCTGATGCCCCGGTCGATGTAGCGCTCCGTGATCGGCCCGATGCCGCCGTCGATCTCCAGCAGGTGGACAGCGTCGCGCTCGGCGTCGTCGCTGCCGCACGCCGCCCCGATCCCGACCGCGATCAGGATCAGCAGGAAGGCGCGACGGACCATCCGGAGGTGCGGCATCTCCATCGAGTATAGCCAGCGCGTTCGGCGGTTTGTGGGAAGACCGTTACCCTTCCCGCGGGGGAACGCCATGGCGGACAAGGGCCGGGGATTGTCGGAGCGCCTCGACGCGAGGCGCCGCCGCGCCATGGTGCGCGAGCTCCAGGCCTGGCTGCTCGAGGAACGAGGCGAGGACGTGGGCGAGCTCGCCGCCGGGTTCCTCCTCGATTTCGTGCTCGACCTCGCCGGTCCCGACCTCTACAACGCCGCCCTCGCCGACGCCGCGAAGGCCTTCCGCGAGCACGCCGATATCGTCGAGGCGGACATCGCCTCGCTCACGCAGGATGCCTTCACGCCGCGCGAAACCGAAGACTGAACGGTCGGCTGGCCTACCCTTGCTGGAGCGGCTCGACCGGCGGGAACGTTGTCTCCCAGAGCTCGTCGAGACCGGCCACGGCCCCTCCGACCACGCCCGTGTGGATGGGCGGACCCAGCAGCTCGAGGATGGGGCCGCCGCCCGCCGCGTGCAGGTAGGTCAGGCTGCCCGGAAGCGTCTCGCCCATGATTTCGTCGAGCGAGCTGTCGAAGTTCAGTTGCACGACGCCCGCGTTCGGGTAGACCCAGCGGATTTCGCCGCCCTTCTCCAGCAGGTCCTTCGTCGCGGACACCACGTCGTCCACGTACAGGCCGAGGTGCTGGACGCCCTCGCCCCGCTCGTCGAGCCACTGCTGATGGGGCGTATCGCCCCGCACGGGCTGGATGATCTCGGCGATGCTCCCGGCGATGGCGCCGTAGTAGACGCGCAGCTCGGCTTCCTCGCCCGCCATCGAGTGGACCATGTAGGGCGGCATCAGGCGGAACTCGGCGCCCAGCAGGTTCGTGTACGTGTTCGCCATCTCGTCGGCGTCCTTCACGACGAACCCGAGGTGGTGCATGACGGGCTTTCCGGTGTGGATGGTCATGAGTCTCTCTTCCGTGCGTTCAAAGTGCCCGCGCACGCTACGCGATCCCGCCCCCGCGAGCCAGTACGCCTGAGGCCATGCTGTAGGATTCCGGGCCATGCCCCTACGGGATGTAATTGAGCGTATTCGTGGGCTCGCGGTGCCCCCTAACGAAGAAGCGACGAAATTCCAGGCAGTTCTTCCTATCTTGAGAGAGCTGGAGTGGGACGCTTTTGACCAGTCGCGAGTAACCCCCGAATACCCCGTTGGCACAAAGAAGACCGGAAGAGTCGATCTCGCCCTGATGGCTCCGCGAAGGGGAGCGGTTGCCCTTGTCGAAGTGAAGACTGCTGGTGCGCGGCTAGACGATCACGTGGATCAAGTGCTCGGCTATGCGTTCAACGAAGGTGTTGACATCTGCGTGCTGACGACGGGATGGGAGTGGTGGTTGTACCTGCCCCGAGAGAAAGGGCGTCCGGACGAGAGACGTTTTGCTGAACTGTCCATCAAGACAGATTCGGTTGATCAACTGGTCGACGACTTTGAGACGTTCTTGGACTACCGGGCTTTGGTGGACCACAAGTCCGAACGCCACGCGCGGCAGGTACTGGCCGCAAGGTTGGACTCCGAAAGGCTCAAGGGCGAACTTCCGCGTGTGTGGAGGTCCATGCTCAACGTTCCACCACAGGAACTGATCGATCTCGTTGAGGGGCGCGTGTTCAACTCCATACGGCTCCGGCCATCGCGAGAGCAGGTGGCGGACTTCCTTCAGGCACAGACAGGCTCTGTGGTTGAGGCAGACCTCGCTGCTGTGCCGTCGCCGCCGAAGCAGGCGGATGGGCAGCCAGAGCCGTCAACGAAAGGCTCGAAGAAAGCGAAGGCGGCTGTTCCCCCGACCACCCTTCGGCTCTGGGGCCGCGAACGTCAAGTCGAGCGGTGGGTGGATGTCTTTGTTCTTGTGGCGGAAGCGCTGTACGAACGCCACGCCGATCGGTTTCCTGAGGCGGTTGGAAGCCCAGCGGGCAGGCGATCGTATGTGGAAACCACGCAGGGCTCCCTCAGGGCTCCACGCCAAGTGGCCAACTCTGCGTACTGGCTGGAGTGCCACGCTAGCGCGAGTGACTTGAAGCGCCGCGCTGCTCGTCTACTCGTGCTCTTCGGCTACAGCGAGACGGACATGGACCTGATTTTCGACTGACTGGGGCCCTACGCCAGGCTGGCCCGCACCTCGGCCAGCCGCCCGATCGACGCCAGCGCGTGCTCCTGCGTGGGCATCAGGTTGCGCACGATGACGTCCGTGTAGCCCGCCTCCCCGAGCGCCCGGAACTCCGCCGCGACCGTTTCCGGGCTGCCGATCGCCATCGCCGAGCGGTCGAACCCGCGGTGCCCCGCCTCCAGCACGGCGCGCGTCGTCTCCTCCGCCTCCGCGTCGCTCTCCCCGACGTAGATGTCGCGCCGGATGGCGACAATGCCCGGGTTCGCGTGACCGTGGGCCTGCCGGCGCTCGTGATACTCCGCCGACTGCGCCGCCGCCCCCTCGGGGGTGAGCCCCGGCGCAGCCAGCCAGCCGTCCCCGAGCCGGGCGGCGCGGTCCAGGGCCTGGCTCGCCACCGCCCCGATCCAGACCTCCACCCCCTCGGGCGGGTCCGGCATGATCCGGGCGTTCTCGAACGTCCAGCGCCCCTCCGAGCTCACCGTGTCCCCCGCCCACAGCCGCCGCATGATGTCGAGCGACTCCTCGAAGCGGGAGGGCCGGTGCTTCACGTTCACGCCCAGGGCCGGGAACTGGTTGTCGTCCGGCCCGACCGCGCACTGCATGATGAAGCGGTCGTCGTGCAGCGCCGCCGTAGTCGCGATCAGCTCGGCCAGCAGCACCGGGTGCCACAGCGGCAGCAGGAAGAGCGCCCCCGCCGGTGCGCCGCTCCACTCCGCCAGCATCCGCCCCAGCAGCGGCACGTTCTGGTAGTAGAGCATCGGCCTCGTGCTGTGGTGATCCCCCACGAAGAGGCTGTCGAGTCCCGCCTCGCGGGCGGCCGCGGCCCGCTCCACGGCCCAGCGCGCCCCCGTGCGCGCGTCCGGCGCCTGCAGCGCCGTCGCCACCGATATCCCGATACGCATGTCTTAGTCCTTTCCCGCTGCTTCGCGGTACGCTTGGGTGAGGGCGGCCAAGAGTTCTGAGGTGATTGCCTTCGTGCTACCCGTCCCTTCCTTGGCGTTCGGGGCTTGCTCGATCGCGGCTAGCGAGGTGGGAGCTCTTCGCTCGATGACTGTAGGGTTGAGTGTCACGTACGCGCGTCCAGAACTCGTTTGGGGATTCGCTAGTGAAGCCTTCTCGTTCAACAGGCGAGGCTGGAGACTCGTGTAGACGGATCCCCTGGCGGTGTAAACCCGGGCGAGTCCTTCTTCCTCGAGACCGTCCGCCCAGTCAGCGCACCTTCTCAAGAGTTCAGCCAGTTCTTCGTCTGTCGATTCAGCGGCCACTTCCAGAAACGCCCCGGAACCCTGCGTCGTAACAGAACCGGTTCGGCGTGAACGTCGGGGCCGCTCCGTTCCCTTGTCCGGTTCCAGTTCCGGCTCGCGTCCGGGATCAATGCGTTGTGGCACGAGAATCTGGGTGCCGTTCACCTCGTAGGCGGTCACCGTCACGAGGTCGACCGTGATCTGGTCGGTTGTGATCGTCTCCAGGTAGCCCATCAGCCGGACCAGCTGCGTGGGCGCGTCGTCGAGCACGATGACGAGACGGAAGCTACCGCGGTCGAGATCAGTCGCGAGCGCATCATGGAACTCTTCGCGTTCGATTGTCTCCTCGCCGTGGGTCTCCTCAATGTCGTCCGTGAGGCTCTTGCCGGCGAGGTGCCGGCCGAGAATCCCCCCTTCAAGGTCGGCTATCGTCGCACCGTGGAGCCATGCGGCGTAGGCGAGGGTCTGCGCTACCACGGCGCGCTTCGCCTCGGGATTCTTCGAGAGCTTGACCTCGATGACTACTGGGCGGCCGCTCGCTTCGAAGGCCAGTACGTCGGCAGATCCACCGCCGAGCGGTACTTCGCGGTACTTGGCCACGATTTCGGGCTGCCCCGAGAGTGGCAGCATCTCGGGCGCTTCCACGATTCGGTCGTGGAGTTCATTCTCATCCTGGTAGTCACTCGGCCTTGCGAGGCTCCACTTGTCGCCGTCCTTGCGCCAGATACCGGTCATGTTCGCTCTTCCTATGGTTCGTAGGCGACCACGTCGACGTCCTCGATGGCGCCGTCGGGGGTGAAGCGCCAGATGGCGACCGCTCCCCGTACGAGATCGCCGTTCGCGTCCCAGTCGACCGTGCCGGCCGCCCCCTGGTAGTCGACCTCGCCGCCGTCCCTGAGGATGCGAAGTGCCTCCGCTATGCCCTCTGGACCCGCGATCACGGCCTCGCCGGGCGCCGAGCCGATCGCCCGCAGTTCGTCCCGTATGGCAGCGCCGTCGACGCTCCCGGCGGCCTGCGCCGCAAGCGCGATGGCGATGGTGGCGTCGTAGGTCTGGCGAATGTAGGTGAGCTCCGGAACCTCGCCGTATTCCGCGAGCGCCGCTGCCTCCCAGGCCCGGGCGGCGGCGGTGTCGCGAAGATGTGCGCCCGCGACCCCGTACATGCCGCCAAGGTGGGCCCCGCCGATCGTGTCGATGAGTTCGGGACGCCGGAGCGCGTCGCCGAACACGAACTGGTCGTACAGTCCTGCCTCGATCGCTTCGGCCACGATGATCGCCCCTTCGGTGCCGAAGGTGATGAGGACGAGCGCTTCGGGATTTCCGCTTGCGCTCTGCTCGAGTTCGGAGAGGTAGCTCTCCTGGTCGGGCGCGACCGGGACGGCAGTGAGTTCGCCCGTCCAGGCTTCCTGGAAGGTCGTGGCGAGCCCTTGCCCCCACGCGTCATCGCGGTAGAGCAGGCCCACTCGCTCGTATCCCCGATCGAGCGCGAGCTGCGCCAGTACGGGCCCCTGGGCGACGTCGGAGAGGACCGTGCGGAAGAAGAAGTCGCGGTCGCTGGCGGCGGTGAGCCGGGGCGAGGAAGCGGACGGGCTGATTGCCGGGATGCCGGCCGGACCGGTCACTTCGATGACAAGCAGCGAGTCGGCGCTGCTGCTGGGTCCAACGATGGCGTGGACACCCTCCTCTTCGATCAGGCGGCGGGCTTCCGCTGCCGGCCCACCGGCAGCGGAAGCGTCTCCCACCGCGATCGCCACGGGTTGCCCGAACACGCCGCCACCTTCATTGATGTGCTTGATGGCGAGTTCGAAGGCCCGCTGCCGCCCGAGGGTCGTCTCGGAGGGGCTGTCTCCGAAGGACAGCATCAGTCCGATTTTCAGCGGCCCCGGCTGCTCCTCGTCCCCACCGCAGGCCGCGAGCGCCCCTGCAAGGAGCAGGGCTGCTCCACCGAGGAGAATCGCAAGGCGCGGCCAACTCCCAGCCATCTACTTCAGCCTGAACTCGATGTGGAGCTCCTTCAGCGCCCGAAGGAACATGTGCGGATGGTGCTTGAAGTCGTTCTTCCCTGGCGCGAACCACATCTCGTCGACTCGCTCCACCAGGGTCTTGAAGCTGTAGTACAGCTCGCGGCGCGCGAGCGGCGCGCCCAGGCAGTAGTGGATGCCCGCCCCGAACGTGAGGTGGGCC
>JAJDUR010000122.1 GCA_022826585.1 Dehalococcoidia bacterium | reverse complement strand
GCATGTCGATGCCCACTGCCCGCTGCCCCGCTTCGTACAGGCTGATGGCGCTCTGCGTCGTGTTCAGCAGTTGCGCCAGTCGTACCTGGCTCAACCCAGCGTCCTTGCGCGCCTGCCGGATGCGGCTGCCAAGTACCGCCGAAGTCCTGTCGTTGCCGTTCTCGTTCACAACATTCACCGTCGCGCCCCGACCGCGCTTTGCCTTCCGGCTCATTCGCGTACGGGGGTAGGAAAGATTGTGAAATAGGGTACAAATCACCTCGCTACGGTCAAATCATCGCCCCCGCCTGCGCTATCTTCCCGCCGACAGCCGAGCCGCCAGTTCCCGCGGGAGCCCCGCGTCGGCCATCCGCCGCTGCGTCTCCCCGATGTCGTAGACCACCCGGTGATGCGTCACGGTTCCCCGGTCGCCGTCCAGGAGCGCGTACGAAGCCCGCGGATCGCCGTCCCGTGGCTGCCCCACCGATCCCGGGTTGAGGCACAGCGGCCCCTCTCCCAGCGCCGCCGCCTCCCCTTCGACCGGCGTGCTCCCCTCCACGCCCTGGTCCCCCCGGCGCACCAGCAGCGGGACGTGCGTGTGCCCGACCGCGCTGTAGGGCGTCTCCTGCCGCTGGAAGTGTCCCTCCGCCGCCTCCTCCGTGATCAGGTACTCCCACATCGGCTCGCGCAGCGTTCCGTGCACCAGGCTCCACTCCCCCTCCCGCGCCACCTCGCCCAGCCCGCCCAGGTAGGCGGCCGTCTCCGGCGCCAGCTGGTCGCGCGTCCACTCCGCCGCCTCCGCCGCCAGCCGGTTGAACCACTCCGTCCCGATCCGTCCCATCGCCGCCGCGTCGTGGTTGCCCAGCACCGAGACGGCCCCCGCTTCCGCCACTCGCGCCACAACCCCGTTGGGGTCGGGCCCGTACCCGACCGTGTCCCCCAGGTTCCAGATCGCCTCCGCCCCCCGCCCCTCCGCGTCCGCCAGCACGGCCTCCAGCGCCACCAGGTTGGAGTGCACGTCCGAGATGATCGCGATCCGCACGAGCCCCTCCCTCGGGAACCGTGGGGCGCAGCCACGCCCCTCCCTATACTGGACCAGCCATGACTGCCGCCGTCGAGACCACCGCCGCCACGAAGAGCGAGGAGGACACCCGCGCGCTGGGTGAGCGCCTTGGCCGCTGCCTCCAGGCCGGCGATGTCGTCCTCCTCCGCGGCGACCTCGGCAGCGGTAAGACGCGCCTCGCCCAGGGCATCGGCCGGGGGCTCGACTGCCCCGGCCCCGTCACCAGCCCGACCTTCGTCCTCGTCAACGAGCACGTCGGCCGCGAGCGCCTCTTCCACGCCGACCTCTATCGCATCGCCGGCGCCGGTGACCTCTCCGAGCTTGGTCTCTGGGAGGAAGCCGAGCGCGGCGTCCTCGTCGTCGAGTGGCCTGAGCGCGCCGAGGGCGGGCTCCCCGCTGCCACCGTCACGGTCGAGATCGGGACCGGGCCTGCCGACGAACGCACCTTCCGCCTCCGTGCCGGCGACGACCGCGGCCGCGAAGTGCTCGCCGCCCTGGACCTCGCGTGAGCGCCGTCCTCGCCATCGACACTGCCTCCCCGGCCTTCGCGCTCGCCATCGACGGCGGCTCCCGCGCGGAGCCCCGGATCGTCGAGAGCGCCGCCGACTTCAGCCATGCATCCCTTCTCGCCGCCGTCGAGGAGGAGCTGCGGGGCGCTTCCCTCGAGGCCGTCGTCGCCGTCTGCGGACCGGGCAGCTACTCGGGCCTGCGCGCCGGCATCGCCACCGCCCAGGGACTGGCCCTTGCGCAGGGCTGCGTGCTCGCGGGTATCCCCACCCTCGAAGCGGTCGCCGCCTGCCACGACAGCCGCGACCTGACCGCCATCCACCCCGCCGGCCGGGGCGAGTTCGCCGTCCAGGACGTCCGCGCCGCCCCCCCCGACAGCCCCATGCGGATCGCCTCGCCGGAAGAGCTTGCCGGACTCGTGCTCGTTGGCGAGGGTGCGGGCGCCCTCGGCGGCCGCGAGGTCCTGCCTCGCGAACGCGCCGCCGCCGCGCTCGCCTGCTACCGCGCCGGAGCCCTCGAACCCGTCTCCGAGCTGACCGCCATCTACCTTCGCGAACCCAGCATCACCGCCCCGCGCCGCCCCTTCGGGCCCGCTGGCGCGCAGGACCGTCTGCCAGCACGATAGCGCCATGGCAACTGAACGCACCCTCGTCCTCGTCAAGCCCGACGCCATGCAGCGCGGCCTCGCCGGCACCGTCCTCCAGCGGCTGGAGAACCGTGGCCTCCGGCTCATCGGCCTCAAGCTCATGCAGGTCGACCAGGCCCTCGCCCGCCGGCACTACGCCGAGCACGAAGGCAAGCCCTTCTTCGCCGGCCTCGTCGACTACATCACCAGCAGCCCCATCATCGCCGCCGTCTTCGAAGGCGACTCCGCCACGGGCGCCGTCCGCAACAGCGTCGGCGCCACCAATCCCTCGCAGGCGGCCGCCGGCACGATCCGCGGCGACTTCGGCCTCGAGGTCGGGCGCAACCTCGTCCACGCCAGCGACAGTCCCGAGAGCGGAGAGCGTGAGACCGCCCTCTTCTTCACCCCCGACGAACTGGTCGCCTGGTCCCGCGACACCGAGCGCTGGATTTCGGAGAACCCCTGACCCCCGGGGCGCGAGCGAAAGGCCGCGCTCTCGTATGCTTGCCCCACCCCCAGACTGATCGGAGCACCCGTGAAGCAGTACGACGCGCCCCCCGCCCTCAGCATCGACGCCGCAAAGGCGTACACCGCCACCATCCAGACCTCGGCCGGCTCCATGGTCGCCGAGCTCTTCGCCGATGACGCCCCCAACACCGTCAACAACTTCGTCTTCCTCGCCAACGACGGGTTCTACGACGACGTCATCTTCCACCGCGTCATCAGCGGCTTCATGATCCAGGGCGGCGACCCCACCGGCACCGGCCGGGGTGGCCCGGGCTACCGCTTCAACGACGAGCCCGTCACCCGCTCCTACGACCGCGGCACGCTCGCCATGGCCAACGCCGGTCCCAACACCAACGGCAGCCAGTTCTTCATCATGCACGCCGACTACCCGCTGCCCCCCAACTACACCATCTTCGGCAAGCTCACCTCGGGCGAGGATGTCGTCGACGCCATCGCCGGCGCCCAGACCGGGCCCAACGACCGCCCCGTCGAGCCCGTCGTCATCAGCGGCGTCACCATCGCCGAGGGCTGACCCTCAGCTCTCCGGCGCTTCCCCCGCTCCGTCCGCGTCGTCGGCGTGAGCCGGTCGCGCGTACCCGTACACGAGCCCGTAGGCGACCGTCAGGAACGCGGTGAACCCCGCCACCATCGCTCCGGTGCGGAAGGCCATCGGTGCGTCGTAGGCGTCCACCACCGCGCCCCCGAGGGCCGGGCCCAGCGCCAGCCCCAGCCCGCTGAGCGCCACGGACCACCCGATCAGCGTGCCCCGGTACGACTCCGGCGCCAGGTCCATCATCGAGGCGTTCAGCGCCGGCACCTGCTGCACGTGGCCGCTGAAGATGACGGCCGTCGCCGCCGCCGCCAGGAAGATGTTGACCGTCGCCGCCGCCGTCAGCGCCCCGGCGATGATCAGGAACTGTCCCAGCAGGAGCGGGATCGTTCGCCCGATCCGGTCCGAGAGATGTCCCGAGGGCACGTACAGGATGCCGCCCACCACCACCGCGGGAATCAGGAACACCGTCAGCTGCGCGAAGGAGATGCCCAGCACGTTGTCGCCGTAGGGCCGGATCGCCGGCACCAGCGAGCTGATCCCCACCGTCGCCGCGAGGATCAGTGCGCTCAGGAACACCAGCCGTTTGGAGAGGACGCTTCGCAGCGGCGGCCGCTGCTCGTGCGTGATGCCCAGCTCCCGCCGGTAGGCGGGAACGCCCACCTGCCCGGTTATCAGCGCCCCCACGACCGCCACGATCGCGATGATGAACAGGGAGTTCGGCACCGTCTCCACCAGCAACGCCCCCACCAGTGCCCCCAGCCCGAACCCGAGCAGCTGGCCCACGTTCAGGAACCCCACCACCTTGCCCCGCTCCGCCGGGGGATACAGGTCCGCCCCGATCGCGTACGTGGCCGGCCAGATAAACGCCGTCGAGACTCCCAGCAGGGCCGAGAAGCCCAGGTACGCCCACTCCTGCTGGATGATCCCCATCAGCGCCAGCGCCGGGATCATGAGCGCGAAGCCGATCAACAGCGCGTTTTTTCGCTCGGTCCGGTCGCTGATCGCTCCCGCCGGCGTCTCCGAGAGGAAGCGCGCGCCCCCGTAGAGCGCCAGCAGGTAGCCGCCGAACCCGTCGCTCGCCCCCAGGTTGTTCGGCACGAACTCCTGGAAGATTGCGAAGATCACGATCCCCAGCGCCACCTGCGCGCAGAAGATCCCGAATCCCAGGGCGTGCGGCGCCCCCGACAGCCACTCGCGCGCCGCCAGCCACAAGCGCATCCTGAGACTCTAACGGGACGCCCCGCTGTGAGCCCTGCGCCTCCCCGAACGCTGGTCCCTTGCCGGCCCCCCGCCTATCCTGACCCCCGCGGTGGAACACACCCCCGAGAGCGAATTTGCCGAGGCGATCGCTGGACACGACCACGAGGTCGACCTCTTTGGCGGCGCCGTAGCCATCGCCCGTCTCGGACGCGACGATGTCGACGCCCACGCCCTTGCCCGCGAGCTCGATCTCATCGCCGAGACCGTCCGCGAGCGTGGCGGCGACCGTCCCGCCGCGGACGCCCTGGCCGGCGTCATCACCGCCGAGTTGTTCGAGAACCTCGGCTTTCGCGGCAACCGCGAGCGCTACACCGACCCCGAGAACAGCTACATCGACCGCGTCATCGAGCGTCGCCTCGGCATCCCCATCACCCTCTCCCTCGTCTACATGGAGATTGCCCAGCGCGTCGGCCTCGAGTGCGACGGCATCGGCTTCCCGGGCCACTTCCTCGTCCGCTGCGGCGGCGACGACGGCTTCTACCTCGACCCGTTCAACGCCGGCGAGCAGCCTTCCCGCAAGGCCCTCGAGGAACGCCTCGAGGGCTTCACGTCCGACCTCCCCAGCGTCGATTCCCTGCTCGCCGCCGTCACCCGCCGCCAGATCCTGCAGCGCATGCTCGTCAACCTCTGCGGCGCCTACCAGAGCGAGGGCGACGCTCCCCGCTGGATCGAGGCCCTCGGCTTTCGCCTCCGCCTCGAACCCTGGAACGCCGCCCTCTACCTGGAGCGCGGCCTCCTCTACTTCCAGCAGGGCGAGGAGGCGCTTGCCTTGGCTGATCTCGAACGGTACGTTGGCAGTGGAGAAGCGGATCTGAGCCCTCGGGCGCTGCGGATACTGGACCACCTCCGATTGCGGCTTGGACGGGAAGGGGGCGAATCGTGACAGGCGTGATCCCGTGTGCCCCGTCGGGCGGGAAGCCTCCCCTTCGCCGCCAGTTCCAGATCGATACCTATCTCCGCATCGCCCGTTCCTTGCGGCGCATCTCCCAGCTCATGAACGTCCTCACCGACGATGAGCTCGACCGCCTCATCCCTTTGCTCAGCGAGCGGCGCTTCGATGCTCGGCAGCTCCTCTTCGCCGCCGGCGAAGTGCCCGAGCGCGTCTTCCTCATCCTCAAGGGGCGCGTCAAGCTCTATCACACCTCCAGCAACGGCAAGGAAGTCATCATCGATATCGCCGGGAAGGGCGATCTCGTGGGAGACGTGGCCATCCTTGAGGGCGAGGACCACACCATCTACGCGCGCTCCCTGGAAGAAGTCGTCGTCGTCACCATCTGCTGGGACGACTTCTTCTACCTCGTTCAGCGCTCTCCCCGGCTCGCCTTCACCATGGCCGAGCTCATGGCCCGCCGCCTTACCGGCGTGCAGCGCACCCTCATGAACCTCGTCTCCAAGCCGGTCTCCGGCCGCCTCGCCGATGCCCTCCTCGACCGCGTCGACGGCGACGACCTCAGGCTCGGCCTCACCCACGAGGAGCTCGGCCAGACAATCGGCACCAGCCGCGAGACCGTCACCGCCCTGCTCAGCCGCTTCGTCACCCTCGGCGCCATCGAGCCCGCCTCCGATGGCTACCGTCTCGCCAACGAGGAGCTGCTGCGCGAGATTTCCACCGGCGCGGTCACCGTCTCCCCCCGCCATCCCGTGCGAGGCCAGCCGACCGCTCCGAAGTCTTGACCGCCCCCCGAAGCGGCAGCTCTCCCCCCTCCCCGGACTCCCCCACGCCCCCCGCGATCATTGCCCACGGCGGCGGAAACGGTTTCTCCCAGGCCCGCGAGGCGCTCGCCTCCGGCCCTGCCTTCGTCGAGGTCGACCTCTGGCTCCATCGCGGGCGCCTCGAGGCCCGCCACGAACGCCGCCTCCCCGGCCCCTTCCCCATCCTCTACGAGCTCTGGTACCTCAGGACCGCCCCCCGCCCGCCCTACCACCTTGAGGACCTGCTGATGGACTGCCAGGGCCGTGCCGCCGTCCTCCTCGACCTCAAGAACGGCCTCGGCAAGGTTCCCCAGGTCCTTCGGCGCATCCTGGCCGCGTATGGGGAAGGCGTTGAGGTGATCGCCTCCTCGCAGAACTGGCCCCTCCTTCGCGAGGTCAAGATGGCCTGCCCGCATCTCGGCCTCTACTACTCGATCGACACCCCCGACCAGTTCGACCTCTTCCAGTCCGTCATGCTGCACGACCCCCTTCCCGCCGGCGTCTCGATCCGCCACACCCTTCTCGACCGGAGCGTCGTCGCCGACTTCCACGACGGCGGTCTCGCCGTCGCCGCCTGGACGGTCGACGACCCGGACCGTGCTCGCGAGCTCGCCGGCTGGGGTGTCGACGCCATCACCACCAACCAGGTCGAGAGGATTCGCGCCGCCCTCGCCGCCGGCCCATGAGCGCCCCGCCTCCAGTCGCGGTTTACGTGCACATCCCCTTCTGCGTCCGTGTCTGCGGGTACTGCGACTTCAACACCTACGCCGGCATGGATGCCCTCAAGGGCGCCTACACCGCCGCCGTCGTCGCGGAGATCGAGTCCTGGGCGCCCGACATCGCCGGGCGGAGCGTCACGTCCATCGCCTTCGGTGGCGGCACACCGGGCGAAATGCCCCCCGACTCGCTCGTCGCCGTCATCGAGGCCGTCCGTGCCGCCGCCCCTCTTGCCCCCGACGCCGAGGTCAGCCTCGAGGCTAACCCCGGCACGACCTCCCTCGCCGACCTCCGCGCGCTCGCCGGCGCGGGCGTCAACCGCATCTCCTTCGGCGCCCAGAGCTTCGACGCCGGCGAGCTCGCCTTCCTCGACCGCGTCCACACCCCCGAGGCCACCGCCGCCTCGCTGCACCTCGCCCGCGAGGCCGGCATCCCCGGCGTCAACCTCGACCTCATGTACGGCCTCCCCGGCCAGTCCCCCGCCGCCTGGCAGGCCACACTCGACCACGCCCTCACCCTCGCGCCCGACCACCTCTCCCTCTACGCCCTCACCGTGGAGCCCGGAACCCCCCTCGACGGCCGTGTCGAACGCGGCGAGGTCACCCCCCTCGACCCGGACGCCGTCGCGGCCATGTACGAGAGCACCGCCACCCGTCTCGAAGCCGCCGGCTACCGCCACTACGAGCTCTCCAACTGGGCGCGTCCCGGCCATGAGAGCCGCCACAACCGCGTCTACTGGACCTGGGGCGACTACCTCGGCATCGGCGCGGGAGCCCACGGCTTCCTCGACGGCCACCGCTTCGAGAATGTCGCGAACCCGCGCGCCTATATCGACGCCGTCCGCCGCGACGGGCGCGCCATCGCCGAGGCGGTCCGCCCCGACCCCGCCACCTCCATGTCCGACTGGCTCGCCCTCCGCCTGCGCCTCATCGAGGGCTTCGACGCTGCCGAGTTCGCCGAGTGCTTCGGCGAACCGCTCGAGGCGGTCGCTGGCCCTCCCCTCGATGCCTGCCGCGATGCCGGCCTGCTCGAGAAATCCGGCGGAAGGCTGCGGCTCACCGCTCGCGGCCGCCTCCTCCACAACGAGGTTGCGGTGCGGGTCATGCTCCACCTCCGCGAACGTGCCGAGGAGTCCGCTCCCTCCCCGCGAGGCGGCGCCTCCGGCGTGGCATAATCGCCCCACGCCCATGTACGTCGTTGGTACCGCTGGTCACGTCGACCACGGCAAGAGCGCTCTCGTGCGCGCCCTCACCAACATCGACCCCGACCGCCTCCGCGAGGAGAAGGAGCGCGGCCTCACCATCGACCTCGGCTTCGCCTGGCTCGAACTCCCCTCTGGACGCGACATAAGCATCGTCGACGTTCCCGGGCACGAGCGCTTCATCAAGAACATGCTCGCCGGCGCCGGTGGGGTTGATCTCGCCCTCCTCGTCATCGCCGCCGACGAGGGGCCCATGCCCCAGACCCGCGAGCATCTCGCCATTCTCGACCTGCTCGACGTCCCCGCCGGCGTTGTCGCCATCACCAAGTGCGACCTCGCCGAGGAGGAGTACGTCGACCTCGTCGTCGAGGAGGTGGCCGAGACGCTCATCGGGTCGCGGCTGGAAGGCGCGCCCATCGTCCGCACCTCCGCGACCACCGGCGAGGGCCTCGACGACCTCGTGGCCACCCTCGACACCGCCCTCGACACCACGCCCGCGAAGCGCGACCTCGGCCGGCCCCGCCTCCCCATCGACCGCGCCTTCAGCATCCAGGGCTTCGGCGCCGTCGTCACCGGCACGCTTCTCGATGGCAGCCTCGAGGTCGGCCAGGAAATCGAGATTCAGCCGGGCGGTCTGCGCGGCCGTATCCGCGGCCTCCAGCGCCACGGCGGCAAGGTCGACCGCCTCGCCCCGGGAACGCGCGCCGCCGTCAACGTCAGCGGTATCCGCACCGAGCAACTCCGTCGCGGGATGGTCCTCGCCGCCCGCGACGTACTCAAACCCGCCTACGCGCTTGATGTCCGCCTCAAGGCTACCGGCATCCTCACCCACCCCCTCGCCCACGACGCCGGCGTGACCTTCCTCTCCGCCACCGCCGAGTCCGAGGCCCGCGTGCGCTTCCTCGACCGCGACGAGCTCGCCCCCGGCGAGACGGGCTGGGCCCAGCTCGTGCTCGAAACCCCCGTCGCCGTCCTCCCCCACGACAGCTGCATCGTGCGCACCCCCAACGAGACCGTCGCCGGGGGCCCCATCGCCGCCGTCAACCCCCGCCGCCACCGCCGCAACCACCCCCCGACGCTGGAGACCCTCGATCGCCGGCTCGAGGCGCCCCCGGCCGAGCGCCTCGCCGACCTTCTTGCCGCCGGGCCCCAGCACCGCAACGCGATCGGCCCCGCCCTCGGCCTCCAGCCGGATGACGCCGCCGCCGCCGCGGACGACCTCGTCGCCGCTGGCCGCGCCCTAGACCGCGGCGCCCTCCTCGCTGGCCGCCCCTGGCTCGCCGCAACCGCCGCCGACCTCCTGGCAGCAGTCGGCGAGTACCTCGCCGAGCACCCCCTCCGCCCCTCCGCCCCCCGCGAGCACCTCCGCAGCCGCCTCGCGCTCGATCCCCAGCTCTTCGATCTCGTTGCCGCCGAAAGCGCCGCAGCGGGCGATCTCGTCGAGCGCTCGAGGGGTGGCCTTCAACCTCCCGGCTACGCCGTCGCCCTCAGCGACGCCCAGCGGGAGCAGGCCGACGCCTTCGTCGCGGCCGTGAGGGCCGGCGGCGCAAGCCCCCCAACGGAGTCCCTTCCGCCCCCCGACCTCCTCGCCTACCTGGCCGGCGAGGGGCTCGTCGAGGACACCGGTTCCGGGGTCGTCTTCGAGGCGGGGGTCTACGCCGACCTCGTTCAGCAGGTTCGCGACCACATCGAGGCCAACGGCTCGGTGAGCCTTGCCGAGGTCCGCGACCTCTTCGGAACCACGCGCAAGTACGCCCAGGCACTCCTCGAGCACCTTGATGCCACGCACGTCACCCGCCGCACCGGCGATGTCCGCGTGCTCCGCTCGCCCCTGGAGGCCCGCCGGTGACCCTGCGCATGGAGACCGTCGCCGCCGAGCTACCCGCGCTCATCGCCCGCCACGAGGAGACCCGCGCTGCCGCGGGCGCCGCCATCGAGGGGGCCCGCGCCGCCCTCCGCCAGTGGAGCGACGATCCTGTTGCCGCTTCCGCCCGCATCGAGCGGGCGCTCGCCGGCCAGTCCATCCCCTACGCCCTCGCCGAGGACGACCCCGCCGCCACCTTCCCCGCCCCGCCTCTCGGCCCCGTCACCGTCGTCGCCGCCGACGGCTCCTCCATCACCCCCGACCGCTTCTCCACCGTCCGCTGCTACGCCATCAATATCGGGCACGCCGTGCTCCCCTACGGCGTCGGGGGTGAGCCCTCCCTCGACGCCGTTGCCGAGGTCGGCCTCGACGCCGACCTCCTCGAGGGCGCCGGCGACATGCGCCAGGCCCCCCGCGGCCTGGCCACCCGCATCCTCCGCGACGTCCGCGAGCTGGAACGCGGCATCGAGCTTGCGCTCCCCGCTGCTGCGGCCGGTCCCGCCGTCCTCCTCCTCGATGGCACCCTCCTTCCCTGGGACCTCCACACCCGCCAGGCTTCCGACGAGGCCCTCGCCCCCTACCGGACGCGCACCATCGAGGCCCTCGACAGCCTTCGCGCTTGCGGCGAGGCCCTCAGCATGGGCGCCTACATCTCCGCCTCCGCTGCCCGCGAGGTTGTCGCCGGCCTCGAGGTGCTCGCACCGCCCCCACCCGGCGCCCCGCCCCTCACCGACGGCGACGTATTTCGCGGCCTCCTCGCCCCCGGCGAGCGCAGCGCCCTCTTCCACTCCCGCAGCAGCCGCCGCGGCAGCGTCGAGTCCCTCCTCCCCGGCCACGAGGTCGCCCTCTTCTACCTCCGCGTCGGCGACGACATTGCCCGCGTGGAACTCCCCGCCTGGGCCGCGAGCCCCGCGCAGCTCGATCGCCTGCACGCCACCCTCGTCGACCAGTGCGAGCGCTGCGAGGGCTATCCCCGCGCCCTCCAGGAGGCGCACGAGCAGGCCGTCATCTCGGCATCGGATCGGCAGCAGTTCGAGCGCCTGCTGGACCGCCTCGCGGGGGATGCAGGCATCCGCCCGGCGCTCAACGGCAAGCAGCACAGCAAGCGGAGGCGGTCGATTTGAGCGAGACCTGCCGCGTTGTCAGTGCCAGCGTGCGCGCCTTCGACTGCGCCTATGCGCGCTACACGAGCGAGCCCTTCGCCCTCGGCCAGATGCTCGCCGTGCGCGAAGGGCGCTACGACACCTTCGGCGTCGTCACCGGCAGCGAGAGCGGCCCCGATGACCCCTCCCGCCCCCTCGTCCCCCGCGGCGATCCCGGCCAGAGCGCCGCCGCCGTCATGGCCGGCAACCCCGAGATCGAGCTGCTCCTTCGCACCACCCTCACCGTCGCCGTCTGCGGCCACATCGACCGCGAGCTGGCCCGCCCCCTCCTCCCGCCCATGCCCCCGCCCCTCCTCGCCGAGGTGCAGGCCGCCACCGACGAGGAGAAGGTCCGCATCGCCGACGATGGCCGCTTCCTCGTTCCCCTCCTCGCCAACCCCGCCGCCGACGATGCCGTGGTCGCTGCCGCCATCCGCGAGGTTGCCCGCGCCGCCGGCCCCGCCGGGAGGCCGTTCCTCGTCGCCGCCGGCAAGGAGCTCGCCCGCCTCCTCAAGGCCGAACCCTCGCGCCTCACCAGCATCCTCCGCGCCGTGGAGCCGGGACCATGACCGACACGAACTCCGGCGCCACCCGGCCCCTCGGCGTCGTCGTCGGGGGCTCCCTCACGAAGGGCCTCGAGGTGCGCCTCGACCCCGACCAGGCCGCCCAGCTCGGCCAGTACGCCATGGCCGACGTTGGCGGCGGCCTCAGCCTGCTCGGCATGGTCACCGACATCACCCTCAAGTCCGTCGACTCGGGCCCCACCGTCTGGCCGCCCGGCGAGGACGAGCCGTCCCTCCTGCGCGAGGTCCTCCAGGACACCGGGGTCTACACCGCCCTCGCCGTCGACCCCTACCTCGAGCTCGGGGCCAACGGCGAGGAGCCTGCCCGCGCCCGCCGCCTCCCCAACCATTTCGCCGCCGTCCTCCCCGCCGACCAGGCCACGCTCGACCGCGCCTTCGCCACCGATGGCCCCGCCATCCCCGTCGGCGCCCCCCTCGGCATGGACGAGCTCGAGGTCGGCGTCGACTTTGAGCGCCTCTTCGAGCGCTCCGCCGGGGTCTTCGGCAAGAGCGGCACCGGCAAGAGCGTGCTCGTCCTCCACCTCCTCGACGCCATGCTCACCCGCTCCGCTGCCGCCTCCACCAACAGCGACCGCACCGTCGCCCTCGTCTTCGACATGCATAACGACTACGGCTGGGAGATGAAGTTTCAGGGCCCCGCCACCAGCCGCCTCCGCTCCCTCAAGCAGCGCCACCAGACCGAAGCCGAGCTCTATACGCTCGAGTCCCGCGTCGCCCGCTCCGACGGACAGATCCTCATCGGCACCCGCGACATCGAGCCCGACGACCTCGAAGTCCTGCGCGAAACCCTCGACCTCTCCGACCTCGCCATCGACGCTGCCCACGCCTGCCGCCGCCGCTTCGGCCCCGGCTGGATCGACGAGATCCTCGCCGACGAGCCCGCCGCGGCCGTCGTCGACAGGCTCTGGCGCGAACCCCCCGAGGGTGACGTCAACTGGTCACAGGTCGCCGCGCAGATGGGTTATCCCGGCTCGCTCGAGAGCCTCCGGCGCCGCATGGAGCGGCTCACCCGTCGCGAGTTCGTGCGCACCGACGGCGCCCAGTTCGGCGACGTCATCAAGCACATCGTCAGCTCCCTGCAGGGCGGCAAGAGCGTCATCGTCCAGTTCGGCCGCTACGGCAACGACCTCACCAGCTACATGCTCGTCGCGAACATGCTCTCCCGCCGCATCTGGGAGCGCTACCGCGACAGCACCGAGCGCTCCCGCGAGCAGGAGGCTCCTAACCGGCTCGTCATCGTCATCGAGGAGGCCCACAAGTTCGTCGACCGCTCCCTTGCCGGCCAGAGCATCTTTGGCCAGATCGCCCGCGAGCTGCGCAAGTACAACGTCACCCTCCTCGTCATCGACCAGCGCCCCAGCCAGATCGATCCCGAGGTCCTCTCCCAGATCGGCACCAAGTTCACGCTCCAGCTCGACAGCGACAACGACGTCGAGGCGATCGTCGGTGGCGTCTCCGGGCGGAGCGGCCTGCGCCAGGTGATCGCATCCCTCGAGAGCAAGCGCCAGGCCCTGGTCTTCGGTCACGCCCTGCCCATGCCCGTCGTCGTCCAGACCCCCGAGGCCACCAACGACGACTCCGCCCGCGCTTCGCTGCGCGCCCGTCTCGGCCTCCCCGAGCACGAGGAGACCAGCCCCGCCACCGCCCTCTTCGGCTCGCCTGACCCCGACCCCGTGCCGCCCGCGGACCCCTCGTGAGCGGCGTGCCCCACGCCGATGCCGAGTGGGATGCCGGTGACCTGGGCTGCGGAGAGGTGCTCGTGGTGCTACGCTCGCGCATGCGTGGACTGGTCGGGGGCCAGGTGTTCAAGCTCACCGTGCGTGACCCTGGCGCCCCCGCGGACATGCCGGCCTGGTGCCGCATGACCGAGCGCCGCCTGCTCCGTGCCGACCATCCCCAGTACTGGATCGAACAACGCCAAAATCCCTGAACGAAGGAGACACCCGCTCCATGCCAGGCAAGTTCTGCGTCAGCCTCACCTCCTCCGGCAATGATCCCGACAAGGCCACCGTCGGCTTCGTCGTTGCCAACGCCGCCCTCGGCTCCGAGAAGGAGACTCTCGTCTTCCTCAGCACCGAGGGCGTCCGTCTCGCCGAGAAGGGCTACGCCGATGCCATCCGCGAGGAAGGCTTCCTTCCCCTTACCGAGCTCATGGACGCTTTCACCGATGGCGGCGGCCTCATCTACGTCTGCGCCCCCTGCTTCAAGAAGCGCGGCCTCGATGAGAACAACCTCGTCGAAGGCGCCAGCATCGTCGGCGGCGCCATGCTCGTCGAGTTCCTCTCCGACGGCGCCCCCTCCGTGACCTACTAGCGGAAGCCCCACGCCGTGAGCCCCGGAGCGGACACGCGCGATCCTGTCGAACGGCACCCCCTCGCGCCCGACGCCGGCTTCGACGGCGGCGACCTTGACTGCGGCGGAGGCCTCCTCCTGCTCATCCGCCGGCACATCGACCCCCTCGCCCCCGGCGGCCTCCTCGAGATCCACTCGACCGAACCCACCGTCGAAGTCGAGCTGCCCGCCTGGTGCCGCCTCACCGGCAACGAGCTCGTCTCCTGGACGAAGGATGGCGACCAGCGAAGTTACCTCGTGTCGAAGGGTCCCCTCGCCGCCCGCACGGAGGCTCCTCCCCCCTCGACCGCCCCCAACCCCGCCCCGCTCGCCGCCGCGCCCCCGATCGAGGTGCACATCCCTGCTGCGCTCCCTGCGCCTGCCCCCGCCCCCGCGATCGCGCCGCTCTCCGTCATGGGCATCGGCAGTTGGCCCCGCCCCCGCTGGATGCTCCAGGCCCTGCACGACCACCTCGAAGGCCGCCTCGCCGCCGACGCCTTTCACGAGACCGCCGATGACGCGGTCCGCCTCGCTCTCGACGCGCAGCGGCGCGCCGGCGGCGATGTCGTCACCGACGGCGAGCAGCGGCGCGACAACTACGCCAGCTTCGTCGGCGGCCTCCTCGACAACTGCCAGCTCATCCCTCTCAGCGACCTCACCGCCATGGTCGACGACCCCGACGAGTTCCACCGCGAGCTGCGAGCGCTCGACGTGCCCGCCGAGGACGTTCGCCACCCCGTCGTCCATGGCCCCCTCGGCCGCAGCCGCCCCCTCGCTGCCCACGAGCTCGCCTTCGTCCGCTCCTGCACCGAGGCGCCGGTCAAGGTCGCCCTCCCGGGCCCCTACCTGCTGACCCGCACCATGTGGCTCAACTGCCTCCGCGAGCGTCCCTACGAGACCCGGGACGACCTCGCCGTTGATGTCGTTCGCGTGCTCCGTGAGGAGGTGCATGCCCTGCTCGCCGGCGGGGCCGCTCTCGTGCAGTTCGACGAGCCCGTGCTCACCGAGGTCGTCTACGGCGAAGGCGGTGCGAAGCGCAGCTTCATGTGCGGCGCCCTCGGCGAGAAGCTCGCGCCCGAGCGCGAGCTCGCCTTCGCCGCCGACCTCCTCCGCCAGGTCGTCCGCGGCCTCCCCGCCGAGCGGCTCGGCCTCCACGTCTGCCGCGGCAACTGGACGCCCGACGAGTCCGCCGCTCTCTCCGGCGACTACCGGCCCCTGCTCGGCTTCCTCCGCGATGCCCCCGTGGGGACCGTCTTCCTCGAGCTCTGCACGCCCCGAGCCGGCGAGATGGAGCTGTTGCGCGAGCTTCCCCAGGAGAAGCGCATCGGCGTTGGAGTCGTGAACCCGAAGGATCCCGCGGTCGAATCCCCCGGCGAACTCCGTGCCCGCATCGCCCGCGCCGTCGGCCTCTTCGGCGAGGAGCGGGTGCTGCTCACGCCCGACTGCGGCTTCGCCACCTTCGCCGACAACCCCGTCGCCCCCACCCGCGCCGCCGAGGCGAAGCTCGCCGCTGTCGTTCAGGCCCGCGACTCCCTGCGTTCCGCCTGAAGGGAAGGCGGTACGCTAGCTGCCGGTAGCCGCCGCCTCCTGCGGCTCGCCCTCTCCCCGCGACGTGACGCGCCGGAAGAACCGCCCGGTGTCGTGGTTCTCCCACGCGACCAGGATCTGCGCCGCCACGAAGATGCTGCTGTACATCCCCGCGATCACCCCCACCAGCAGCACCAGCAGGAAGTTCTGGATCGTCACGCCACCGATCAGGAACATCGCGATGATCGTCAACACCGTCACGAACGACGTGTTGATGGACCGCACCAACGTTTCCGTCAGGCTCACGTTCACCGCCTCCGCGAACGGCACGAGGGCGTCCCGCGAGGTCACCTCGCGCACGCGGTCGAACACCACGATCGTGTCGTGAACGGAGAAGCCGATGACCGTCAGGATGGCCACGATGAAGGCGGTATCCACCTCCGTGCCCGCCACCTTCGCCAGCAGCGAGAACAGCCCCAGCACCACCACCGAGTCGTGCACGAGCGCGATCACGGCGCAGAGTCCGTACCGCCACGCGCTCCGTTGCCGCCGGAACGCGAACGCCACGTAGATCAGGATCGCCGCCGCTGCCGCCACGACCGCGAGGGTGGCATCCCGCGCGATCTCCGTGGAAACCGTCCCCGACACGGTCGCGAAGTCGAGCCGCTGCACCGTACCGAACTCCTCCTCCAGCGCCGTGATGATCTCGTCGATCTCGCCCGGCGGGACCGGCCCCGCCGCGGCTGTCAGGGGCGGCGCCCCCTCCAGCTCCACCGTCCGCACGAGGTACGTGTTGAACCCCGCTTCCTGCACGCGCGCTTCCTCGTGCCCGAGCCGGCTCAGCGCATCGCGAAGCTCGTCTGCCTCCACCACCCGCACCGGTTCGGGGGCCGGTGGTTCCGCTTCCTGGGCGGCGGCATCCTCCCCTTCGCCGGTCGCCTCCGGCGGCGCCGGAGCCTGCTCCTGCTCGAACTGGAGCGTGAACGTCGAGCCGCCGGTGAACTCGATGCCGGCCTTCAGTGAAGGCGGCACCAGCAGGGTCACGGCCGCCGCGATGAAGACCACCAGCGACAGCCCGAGCGTCACCCAGCGCCGCTGGGCGAAGGCGATGAACGTCGAGCGCGGCGTAGCCGCCGGTGCTCCTTCGTCCTCGCCGTCTTCCGCCTCGGTAGAGAGCGCTTCGGCGTTGAACAGCCAGCGCGAGCGCCCTATGCGCGTGCCCACGAACATTCGCAGGAACGTCCGCGTCACGACGATCGCCGAGAACATGCTGACGGCCACGCCGATCGCCAGCGTGATCGCGAACCCTCGCACGAACGATGCCCCGAACTGGTCGCCGAACCAGAACAGGATCGCGCACGTGATGAAGGTCGCGACGTTCGAGTCCCGGATCGAAGGCCACGCCCGGCGGAAGCCAGTCTCTATCGCCGTGCCCAGGGGCCGGCCCCGGCGTAACTCTTCCTTCATCCGTTCGAAGATGAGGATGTTCGCGTCGACCGCCATCCCCACCGAGAGGATGAACGCCGCAATTCCCGAGAGCGTCAGCGTGACCGGCCACATCTTGAACACCGTCAGCGTGATCAGCGCGTAGACGATGAGCGCGAAGGCGGCCAGCACCCCGGGGAAGCGGTAGTACAGGATCATGAACGCCAGCACGGCCAGCAGCCCGATCTCAGCCGCGTTCACCGAGGCCTTCACCGAGTCGTCGCCCAGCGAGGCGCTCACCTCGTTCGCCTGGATCGTCCGCAGCGGCACCGGCAGGGCGCCCGCGTTCAGCTGCCTCGAGAGCTCGCTCGCCTCCGTGAAGCTGTTGAGGCCCGAGATCTGTCCCTCGTCCTCGATGACGCCCCGGACCGATGCTTCGGATATCAGCTCAGTGTCGAGGTAGACCAGCAACCGGTTCTGCGCCGACCCCAGGGCATTCCCGTAGGCCCTGGTCGTGATCTGACGCATGAGCTCGCTGCCTACGCCTGTCGTTTCGAACACCACCGCGAAGGAGGTCCCTTGCCGCTGCGGGAAGGTGTTGCTCTTCAGGTGCTGGCCGGTCATGGCGATCTCGACCCCGTCGATGATCCCCGTCGCCGGCACGAGTTGGCCGTCGTCGTTGTAGACGAAGTACGCCAGCGACGCGGTCCGCCCGATCAGCCGCTCGGCTTCCGGAAGGCTCATCCCCGGCACCTGCACGTCGAGCCGGTTCCCGCTCGCGATCTGGATCTCGGGCTCCACCACGCCGAAGGCGTCCACCCGCCGCTCGATGACCTCCTTGGCCACCTCCAGCGACTCCGCCAGGTCTCCCTCGTAGTCCGCCGGCGGCTCGGCCTGGAGCACCAGGTGCGCCCCGCCCTGCAGGTCCAGGCCTAGGCGCATCGCCGGGCGCTCGAAGCCGCCGATACTGATGCCGCGGCCCTCGGGCCAGAAGTCGCCGGGCAGGTAGCGGGTCGGGGCGCTCGGCCAGACGGCGATCAGGCAGAAGATGCTGCCGATCAGGATCGCCAGGAACGTCAGGCTGGTGGTGGGATTACGCATTCGGGTCGCCGGTCTCGCCGGCGCCCGCCGCCACCGTCTCGAGCGCCTCCTCGGGCGCGGGCTCCAGGGTCGTCAGCCGCCGCTCGATCGCGTCGGTCAGTGCGCGCACGTGGATCCCCGGCGCGATCTCCAGGATCAGCTCCGTCGGCCCGTCGTCCGGGGCCTGCACGTCCTTCACCTCGGCGATGATGCCGCCGGTGGTCACCACTTCGTCGCCGATCTGCAGCTCGCGGACCGCTTTCTTGCGCTGTCGCTGCTGCTTCAGGACCGGCTGCAGCAGGATGAAGTAGAACGCTGCCACGGCCAGCACCGTGTAGAAGATGACGCTGAACATCACAGCCATGGCAGTACTCCGGACCTAGCCCTCGTCGTTCAGGCGTTCGAGAGATTGGCGCGCCAGCGCGAGAGCGGCTGCGCGATCGTCCACTTCGCCCGCCAGCTGAGCTTCGCGAACCGATGTTAGGACAGCCCCTAGAAGCCGTCCACTTGGCAGCCCAAGCTCCCGCATCAGCTCCTCGCCGTCCACCAGCGCCGGCTCCTCCTCGCGCAAGGCCTCCGCCGTCCGGGTCACGATGTGCCCTAGGAACCCGATGTGCCGCTCGAAGTTCTCGCGCCGGTACGTCGGTCCGCGAGTCGCCATCCCGTCCGCCAGTTGCAGCAGCAACAGCGGCAACGTCTGACCCCCGAGGTCTCGCGCGAAACGCCGCAGCGCCCGGTCCGTCGGAGGCCACGACCGCGCGAATTCCCCCGGCCGCAGGTGGTACCGCACCATCGTCGTGACGAACTCGATGCTCGCCCCTTCGAATCCGAGCGCCGCCAGCCGCCCCTCCAGCAGCTCCGCCCCCACCGGTCCGTGCCTGGGAAAGCGCAGCTTCCCCTCCCGTACGACCGCCGTTCGGGGCTTGGCGATGTCGTGGACCAGGCACGAGAGCCGCAGCAGGTGCTGCAGGGGCCGTCCGTCGATCTCCCTCCCCAGCCACTCCGCGACCGAGATGTCGCCCAGGTGGGCCGGCATCCGCAGGCCCTCGATCCCCTCCACCAGCGCCCGATCCAGCGCCCCCACCGCCGCGAGGTTGTGCTCCAGCACGGTGTAGTAGTGGAGGGCGGGTTGCTCAAAGCCGCGCCCCTCCTCTAGCTCGGGCAAAAGCGCGGTCGTCAGCTTCCCCAGGGTGTCCAGGTCCCGCAGGGCCGCCTCCGCGTCCTCACGCGCGATCGCCTCGAGGAGTTCCCTGGGGGGTGTCACGTGAGCAGTCTACCGCCGCCCTCGCCTACGCCCGCGGGTGGGCCCGGTCGTACTGCTCCCGCCGCTGCTGGTCCGTGAGCTGCGTGTAGATCTGCGTCGTCGAGATGCTCGCGTGCCCGAGCGCCTCCTGGACGTTCCGCAGCGGCATTCCGCCCGAGAGCATGTGCGTGGCGTAGGTGTGCCGCAGGGTGTGGGGCGTGATCCCGTCCAGCCCCGCCTCCCGCGCGTAGTTCTTCAGGATGAGCCAGAACCCCTGCCGCGTCAGCCGCCCGCCCCGGCGGTTCACGAATAGCGCCGGCTCGTTCCGGTTGCGCACCATCTTCGGCCGCACGTGGAAGATGTACTGTCGTAGCTCGTCCACGGCCCGCTGGTGGAGCGGCAGCGCCCGCTCCTGGTCGCCCTTGCCGATGCCTCGCACCGTCACCGGGTCGCTCTCGAGTGCCACGTGGCTCACGTCCAGTGAAACCAGCTCGGTCACGCGCATCCCCGTGTGGTAGGCCAGCTCCAGCATCGCCTTGTCGCGCTGCGCCACGGGCGTGCTCTTGCGGGCGGGCTGCTCCAGCAGTTCGTCCACTTCCTCGGGCGTCAGCGTCCGTGGGAGGGCCTTCCCCACCTGGGGTGAGCGCAGATCCTCCGTCGGGTCGCAGGTCAGGATGCCTTCCGCCGCCATGAAGCCGAAGAACGACTTCACCGCCGCCACCTTCCGCGCCACCGTCGCCGCCTTGTAGCGCCTCGCCCGCAATTCCTCGACGAAGGTCAGCAGCATCTGGTCCGTGATCGCCTCCCACGAGGCGTCGGCGTCATCGACCTGGCGGGCCACGCTCTTTTCGAACTGGGCGAGGTCGCTGCGGTAGGCCGAAATCGTGTTCTCGGAGGCGTTTTTCTCAACAGCCAGGAAGGTCAGGAACTCGGAAATACGGGTGTCCATCCAAAGTCCCCCCTCCAGGACACAGGAGTATCTGCTCTCGGTGCGGAGGGCCCATCCTATGGGGGCGCGCCGCTCTTCGCCACACCGGAGCGCACCGTTCTGGTGAAGATTTGGTAGCAGCACAAAATTCGTGTCGGGGCGCCTACGTCAACCCCCGGGAGCCCGCACAACGAGGCCTGGATAACACGACAGCGAGGCGTGTCTCACTGGAGGGTGTCGTGCTACCTATCCGCCGCCGTAATCCGCAGCCACCGCCGCTTCCCTACCCGGACCCGTGACCCGATCCGTGCCGGTTCCCGCCCGTCCCCCACCGGCGCCCCGTCGACGGTGACCGCTCCCTGGTCGAACAGCCGCCGCGCTTCCCGCCTGGATGGCGCCGCCCCCGCCTCCACGATCACGTCGATCAACGGCTGCCCTTCCCGCGCCGCCGCTTCCGGCATCTCCTCCGGCTCCTCGCGCCGCTGCACCGTCCGCTCGAAGTGCGCCTCCGCCCGGTCCGCCGCCTCTTCCCCGTGCAGCTCCGTCACGATCGTGCGCGCCAACCGCTTTTTCTCCGTCATAGGGTCTCGTTCGTTGTTCGCGAGCCCCTCGATAGTCGCCACCACGTCGTTCCGGTCCAGGTTCGTCGCCAGCTGGAAGTAGTTCCCCAGCACCCCGTCGGGTATGGACATGGCCTTGCCGTACTGCTCCTCCGGCTCCTCATCCAGCCCGATGAAGTTCCCCGTGGACTTCGACATGCGCATCACGCCGTCGATGCCCACCAGGATCGGCATCGTCACCGGCACGTGCTTCCGCTGCCCGGCGTGCTCCTGGAGCTTTCGGCCGGCCATCAGGTTGAAGAGCTGCTCCGTGCCCCCCACCTGCACGTCGCACTCCAGCGCGAGCGCGTCGTAGCCCTGCAGCAGCGCGTACAGGAACTCGTGCAGGTAGACCGCGTCCTCCTGTTGGTGCCGCCTGCGGAAGTTATCCCGCGTGAGCATCTCC
>JAJDUR010000037.1 GCA_022826585.1 Dehalococcoidia bacterium | reverse complement strand
GGCCAAGAACGACTTCGAGAACCCCCTCAGCTCCGACCGCAAGATGATGGAGACGACCACCATCTTCGACGACGTGTTCGTGCCCAACGAGCGCGTCTTCCTCGCCGGCGAGCACGAGTTCGCCGCGCCCCTTGCCCTCGGCTTCGTCGAGTACCACCGCTTCACGGCCGTCTCCTACAAGCTCCCGCTCGTCGACGCCCTCGTCGGCGCCGGGCAGCTCATGGCCGATCTGAACGGCATCACCCGCGCCGGCCACATCCGCGAAAAGCTGGTGTGGCTCGTCAGCTACGCCGAAACCGTGCGCGCCCTCATCGAGATGGCGGCGGCCCGCGGCGCTCCCGACGAGGAGGGGATCTACGCCCCCGACGCGATGACCACGAACATCGCCAAGTACCACTTCGCCCACCACTACCATGAGGCCCTGCAGCACGTGCAGGACATTGCCGGCGGCTCGCTCGTCACCGCCCCCGGCCTCGAGGACTTCGAGAACGACGAGACCGGCGATCTGCTCCGGCACTACCTCGGCGGCCGCGAGGGTGTCGACGGCGAGACCCGCATGCGCGCCATGAACATGGTCAGCGACCTCACGACCGGCGATTTCGGCGGCTACCATGCGGTTTTGGCCATCCACGCCGAGGGCTCCCTCGAAGCGGAGAAGCTCATGATCGCCCGCGCCTACGACGGTCGCCGCACCCTCAACTACGCGAAGCAGCTCGCTGGTATCGAGTAGTGGCCGCGACGCTCCTCCTGTCGCAGCAGCAGATCCAGGAGGGCGTCGCCGCGCTCGCCGCCCAGGTCGCCGAGGGGTTTCCCGCCGGCGAGATCCCCATCGTCTGCGTCGATACGGCCGCCCGCCGCTTCTCCGCCGATCTCGCGGGCGTGCTGGAGCGCGAGCACGGCCGTCCCTCCCGCATCACCAACGTCCGCCCGAAGGCCCCCGACCCCATCCCCCGGCACGTCCTCCGCGACTACAACCTCGTCGTCGACACCCTTTTCGACACGGGCCGCACGTTCCAGCTCCTTGAGGCCATCCCCGGGCTGCGTACGACCCTCTGCGTGAAGGCCGACATCGACCCCAGGCTGTGGCGCCTGCCCGACTGGTGGGCCTACCTCGTGCCCGATGTCTACATCCATGGCTACGGCCTCGACGACTCCGACGGTCTCAGCCGCGACCTGGACGACATCCTCACCGACGAGCCTCTCCCCGCCGGCGCCAGCGTCGTCTCCCGCATCGAGGTCAAGACCCCGATCTAGGCGAGGCGGCGGCGCTCCCCAGCCCCTCCCCCGAGCGGTACACTGCCTCCCGTGGCGAGCCTCGAGATTCCGCTGTTCCCGCTGCGCGCGGTGCTCTTTCCCGGGCACGAGCTGCCCCTCCAGATCTTCGAGGAGCGCTACAAGACCATGACCCGCGAACTCCTCGAGAGCGGTGGCGTCTTCGGCGTCATCCTGATCAAGCACGGCAACGAGGTGGGCGGCTCCGCCGTGCCCTACGACGTCGGCACCACCGCCGTCATCGAGGAGCACCGCGAGCTTCCCGGCGGACGCTTCCAGCTTGGCGCCCGTGGCCGCGACCGCTTCCGCCTCGTGCGCATGCTCGATCCCCGCCCCTACCCCTACGGCGAGATCGAGTTCCTCGATGACGCCTACGACCCCCGCGACGCCCAGCTCCGGGCCGCCTTCGAGACCGCCCGCGCCACGTTCCCCGTCTACCTCCGCCTCGCCCTCGCCCTTTCCGACCAGTGGGCCCGGGACCTCAGCCTGCCCCGCGAGCCCCACCGCTTCGTGAACACCGTCGCGCCCTGGCTCCAGGTCGACGAAGAGGGTAAGCAGCGCCTCCTGGAGATCGAGCCCGCCGCCGACCGCCTCGGCCAGCTCGCCGAGCAGCTTGACGGGCTCATCTCGCGCATCCGCGAGCAGGTCGACAACCACCACCGCCAGCGGTTCTCCAGCCTGAGTGCCATCAGCTAGTACGGTTCTCCACGAGCTTCGCGCCCACCCCGGCACGTGGGCGTGCTGGGGCGTGGCGCTGGCCGCCGCCGTTGCGCTCGCCGTCCTCGCCGGGGTCGAAGCCCGCCTCCCCGGCGACCTCGCCGTCACCGGCGCCGTCCAGGACTGGCCCTTACCCGGCGAGCCGTTCGCCGACGTTCTCCGCCTCCTCAGCGGCACCGAGGTTGTCGCCGCCATCGGAGCCGTGCTCGCCGTGATCGCCTGGCTCGCGGGGCGCCGCCGCCCCGCCCTCGCCCTCGCCGCCGGACTCGCGGTCATGGTCCTGCTCCAGTTCCTGGTCAAGGAGATCGTCGACCGCCCCCGCCCCGATGCAGGCCTGGTCGAACTCCGCGCGGGCTTCACCAGCCCCAGCTTCCCCTCCGGCCACACCATGAGCCCGACGTACCTCTACGGCTTCCTCGCGAGCGCCGCCCTCGCATCTTCCCTTTCCGCGGTGCTGCGGGCCGGGTTGGCTGTCGTTGCCGCCCTGTTCCTCCTGCTCGGGGGGCTCGCGAACGTCTACCTCGGCGTCCACTGGACCAGCGACGTCATCGGGGGCTACCTGTGGGCGCTCGCGGTCCTCATCCCCACCGTCAGGATGGCCTTCCCCAACCGTCCTTAACCTTCGCTCGCGTACACTCCCTCCTCGTGGAAATCGATGTCGCCCTTCGAGCGGCAGCCGCCATTGCCGGAGCCGCCGCGCTCGGCCAGATCATCTCCCGCCGCTTCCCCATCCCTCTTCCCATCTTCCTCCTCGGCGCTGGGCTGCTTCTCGGCCGCGACGGCCTCAACGTCGTCCGCACGCACGAGCTCGAGGACCTCATCCGCATCGTCGTCGTGATCGCCGTTGCCCTCATCGTCTTCGAGGGCGGCACGGCCCTGCGGCTCGCCTCCCTGCGCACCCTCGCGCCCGTCGTCCGCAACGTCATCGTGCTCGGCCTCCTCATCACCCCGGCCGTCGGGGCCTTCGCCGCCTGGCTCTTCCTCGACTTCGACTGGCGCATGTCCTTCCTCTTCGGCGCCCTCGTGACCGTCACCGGCCCGAGCGTGCTCACCCCCCTCCTCCGATCCATCCGCGTCGACGACCGCCTGCGCGACATCCTCGCGAGCGAAGGCGTCATCATCGATCCCTTCGGGGCCCTCCTCACCCTCTTCCTGCTCGAGATCGTCCTCGCCCAGACCCTCAGCGTCGCGGGTCCCACCTGGTGGGTAATCGAACGCCTCCTCATCGGGCTTGCCGTCGGTGCGGGTGGAGCCCTGCTGGTCTGGATACTCTCGCGCTTCGTGAAGCGCCTGAGCGGCCGCGAGATGGCGTTGTTCGTGATCGGCGCCGCGGTGGCGGCATTCGCCGTGGCCGAGTCGCTGGCGCACGAGTCCGGCCTCGTCGCGATGGTCCTCATGGCCATCGCCATCGGGAACCTCCGCCTGCCCCAGCGCGAGCGCGTCGACGACCTGCAGGAGTCCGTCACGGTCTGGCTTATCGCCAGCGTCTACGTGCTGCTGGCCGCCGGCATCAGCATCGACGACCTCACCGGCCTCTGGCCCGAGGGCCTCATTGTCGTCGCCATCCTCGCCCTGGTCGGACGGCCCCTCCTCATCGTCCTCGCCAGCATCCGCTCGGGACTCAACTGGCGGGAGCAGGCCTTCCTCTCCGCCGTCGCCCCCCGGGGCGTGGTGGCCGCCTCCCTTGCCGGCGTCGTCGCTGTCGAGGCCAGCTCCATCGCCGGCGGAGACGCCCAGCGCCTCGTCGCCATGGTCTTCGTCGTCATCCTGCTCACCATCGGAATACAATCCGCCTATGCGGGAGCCCTGGCGCGACTCCTCCGGGTTCAGCCCATGACCACCGTCGTGGCCGGCGCCGGCGAGGTCGGCCGCCGCGTCGCTACCCTGCTCGCCGGCTCGGGCGAGCCGGTCCTCGTTGTCGAGACCGACGAAGAGGCGGTCGTGCGCGCCCGCGAAGAGGGGCTCGAGGTTCTCATCGGCGATATCTCCGATACCGCCGTGCTGGAGAAGATCCGCCTCGACGAGGCGAAGGCCCTCCTCCTCGCCACCCCCGACGACGCCCGCAACCTGCTCGCCGCCCAGCTCGCCCGCTCCAAGTTCAACTGCGAGTCCGTCTTCGTCCGCGTGAACGACGTCGCCAACATCGAGGCGTTCCAGAAGCTGGGCGTCGTCCCCGTGAGCCAGTCCGAGGCGGTTGCCTCCGAGCTCGCCCGCATGGTCGCTGGCCCCATGTTCCAGGACATCCTCGCCCAGGTCGCCGAGGACGTGACCGTCGCCCGCGTCGTGGTCACGTCCGCCTCCGCCCAGCGCGCCATCCAGTCCATCCCCGAGCTTCGCGGAACGCTCGTCGTGCTTGTCACCCGCGGGAACGACTCGGTCATCCCCAACGGCCGCACGGAGCTGCAGCTGGGTGACATCGTCACCATCTTCGGCAGCTTGCAGGACCTCGCCGTCGCTCGTGGCGGCCTCTCCGTGGTTCCCGACCCGGAGCCCATCATCTCGTAGCCGCGCCCGTCTCCAGCCGCTACGATCGATCCGTGCGGTTGCTCCTCATCCTCCTGCTCCCGGGACTGCTGTCCCTCTTCGGGCTGGTGCTTCGCGCCTGGATGTCGATGCGCATAGCCGAACGTGACCGCATCGTCGATGCCAGGGTCACCGACGCTCGCTCCTCCCCCGTCGACCGTGGCGAGGGGGAGGCCGGGACGCCCGGCGACCCGCGAGGACGCAACGCGCCCCCATGCGGACGGTACAACCTGCACCTCCTGTTCCGGCTTGTCGGAGGAGAACGGAGCTGCCGGCACTGCGCTGCAATCGAGCGCGCCCGCTACGAGGCCGATGCCGCTGCCGCCGTCGATGCCGCCGAGGAGGCCCTGCGCAGGGACCGCCCCTAGCGCGCCGCCACCGCCGAGAGCCTCGCCCGCTCCACCTCGCCCGGAAGCACGTCCAGCACCGCGTCGATGTCGGCTTCCGTTGTGCCCTCGCCCAGGCTGAAGCGTACGCTTCCGGCCGCCCGCCGGATGGGGACGCCCATCGCCAGCAGCACGTGCGATGGCTCCCACATCGCGTTGGAGCAGGCGCTGCCCGTGCTCGCCGCGATCCCGCGCCCGTCGAGCCGCGCCACGAGGTCGTCCCCCTCGATCCCCTCGAACGACATGTTCAGGTTGTTCGGCAGGCAGTTTTCCTGGCAGCCGTTCGTCTCCGAGTCCGGCACCGCCGCCAGCACGCCCTCCCGCAGCCGCTCACGCAGCGACCGCACCCGCGAGGCCCGCGCCTCGATGTCGGCGTTGGCCAGTTCCAGCGCCTTCGCCGTCCCCACGATGCCGGCCACGTTCTCCGTGCCGGCGCGCTTCTGCATCTCCTGCCCGCCCCCCAGCAGCAGCGCGTGGAACGGGGTCGCCCGGCGCAGGAACAGCACCCCGCTCCCCTTCGGTCCTCCGAACTTGTGCGAGGACAGGCTGAGCGCGTCGATGCCCAGCGCCTGCACGTCGACCTGCGTCCACCCGGGCGCCTGCACGGCGTCGGTGTGCAGCATCACGCGGTGCCGCTGGCGAGCCGCGTACTCCCGCAGGATGCCCGCCAGATCCGCCACAGGCTCGATCGTGCCCACCTCGTTGTTCGCCAGCATCACGCTCGCGAGCACGGTGTCCGGCCGCAGCGCCCGCTCGAACTCGGCCGGGCTCACGTGCCCGAATCCGTCACACCCGAGGGTCGTGACCTCGAACCCGAGCTCCTCCAGGAACTGCGCGGCGTGCAGGCCCGCGTGGTGCTCGATCGCCGTCGTCACGACGTGCGAGCCCGCGCCTGCTCGCCGCATCGCGTAGGCGATGCCGACCATCGCCGTGTTGATCGCCTCCGTGCCCCCGCTTGTGAACAGGATCTCCGAGGTGCGCGCGTTCAGGCAGTGGGCGACGGTGTCCCGCGCCTCGTCGACCGCCTCCTGCGCGATGCGTCCCGCCTCGTAGTGCCCGCTGGGGTTGCCGAAGTGCGTGCCGAGGAAGGGCAGCATCGACTCGCGCGCCTCCGCGCGCAGCGGCGTCGTTGCGGCATGATCGAGGTAGACCACCGGCTCTCAGCCTAGCAGAGCCCCGCCTCCCGTTCGCGGCTGGGTCAGTTCCCCGGGAACTCGTAGTAGAGCCCGAACTGCCCCGCCCCGATGGGCGCCTCCGGCCCCGACGAGGAGATCGCCACCACCCCCAGCACCAGCACCATGAACCCGAATCCGATCAGGCACGACACCACCACCTTGACTGGTTCCGCTCCGGTCGCCGACTGCACGGCGTAGATCATCGCGACCAGCAACAGCGCCAGCGGCATCAGGGCGAACAGGGGGTACAGGACGGGGATGAACATCCCCACCGAGAGGGCCAGCGGCGCCGCCGCGTAGCCCATCGTCCGCACGATCGCCAGCAGGTCCACCTGCACACGCAGGAACTGCACCATCAGGACGTAGATCAGCAGGACCGTCGCTCCGTACATCAGGGCGAGGAAGAGCGAGCCCAGGATGAACGTGTTGACGAACGCGTTCTCCGGCGTGAAGGCCGAGACTTCCCAGTGCAGCCACGAGCCGAACCCTGCCAGCAGGCAGGCGCTCGCGGCCACCACCAGGGCCGACTTCAGCTCTCGCTCGTCGTCCCGCACCTCCTCGAACACGGATGTGTCGAGGATCAGCATCCGCTGGAGCCGGTCCAGCACGAGTCTTGCCGGCCGGGCGTCGATGCTCCGCACCCAGTACGAGGCGCTCCGCACCCGGTACGAAACATTCCCGATCCCGTACCGGATCCGTTGCAGGACGTCGGAGAGAAACCCCACAACCCTCAGGTCTCGTACTCCTGCATTCGCTCGCCGTTCGGCGAACGAGCGTATTCAGTCGCGGGAACGGTGCCCACTGACAGCTTTGCACTCTAGCACAGGCCCCCTGCGGCGCCCGCTCAGGGGGAGGCGATGGGCCGCTTGCGGGGCATTCCCGGCCGCCTCGGATAGCGGGGCGGCGTGGCTCCCCTCTTCCGAAACAGAAGCACGCGCATCCTTCCGCCCACCTCGGCGCGCATCGCTTCCGTGCCCGTGCGTTCGCAGTTGAGCGCCTCGATGGCGGCCTCGGCCTCCATGAGCTCGGCCTCGCCCCGGGAACCCTTCACGGCGGCGATGGTTCCGCCCGTGGCCGTCAGCGGCGCGAGGTACTCCAGCAGGACCGGCAGAGGCGCCACCGCCCGCGCGATTGCGAGGTCGGCGCCGTCGCGTAACCGGCCCCGCCCGGCCTCCTCCGCCCGCTCCCCGTGGACGGTGACGTTGGAGAGCCCGAGCCGTTCCGCGAGCTCCACCAGGAGTTCCGCGCGCTTCTTGCGCGCCTCCACCAGGTGGACCTCCACCCCCGGCGCGACCACTGCGATCGCGAGTCCTGGAAAGCCGCCCCCGCTCCCCACGTCCGCCACCAACCCCGCCTGCGGGGCGCCCGCCAGCCGGTACGCCTCGAGCGACTCCGCGTAGTGCCGCGCGACCACCTCTTCTCCCCTCACCGTCGTCGTCTGCACGGGCGCTGCCGCCAGCAGCTCGGCGTGCCGGCGCAGCACCGGCAGCCAGCGCGCGGGCTCCTCGATCCGCGGAAACAGCTCGGGCAGCGATTCCCACGTCAATGTCGCGTCCAGGGCGGCAATTTTGGACCGGATATCCGGTCCCTTGCGCGGGCGCATGGTACGATCTCCGTATGAGTGACCAACCGGGCGAAAGCGCCTCCATAACCCTTGGCGAGGCGCTTGAAGAGTACCTTCAGACGCTCTCGCCCGAGGTTCACAACAACGCCTCTCCCTTTGTCCGCCGCTACGTCGAGCACGCAGGCCACGACACCACCGTCTCGGCTCTCACCGGCGCGCGCGTGGAGTCCTACGCGGAGTCCCAGATCCAGCTCTCCGACCCCGCCGCCCCCAGGCGCGTGGCCGCGCTCAAGGCCTGGTTCCAGTACCTCAAGAAGCGGAGCTACGCCGAGAAGAACTACGGCGTCCACATCCGCCTGCGTCGTTCCGCGGGCCGCGCCATTGCCGCCCAGACGGTCAACGAAGCCCCCATCGAGATGACCGCCGAGGGCATCACGAACCTCAAGGGCGAGCTCGACCGGCTTGAGGGAGACGTTCCCGACCTCGTGAAGGCCATCTCCCTCGCCCGCGAAGACAAGGACTTCCGCGAGAACGCGCCCCTCGAGGCCGCCCGCGAAGCGCTCGCCTTCAACGAGACTCGCCGTCGCGAGATCAACGCCACCCTCCGCCGCGCCGTCGCCGTCGACGAGGCCGACTCCGCCGACGATCGCTCCACCATCGGCTCGACCGTGCAGGTCACCCGCCTTGATAACGAGCGCGACGTCGAATACAAGCTCGTGAGCGCCCGGGAGGCGAACGCCGCCGACAGCAAGATCTCGGTCGAGTCCCCCGTGGGCAAGGAACTTCTGGGCCGCCGGCCCGGCGACGAAGTTACCGTCTCGGTCCCGTCCGGCGTGATTCAGTTCCGCGTGACCGGCGTCAGCAAGTCCTGACCCGCAGCCCCTAGCAGCAGTCGTCCTTGTAGCCGCAGCGCCGGCAGACCGCGAGCCGCGACCCCTTGATCGCGGAGAGCGGCGCCTGACATCTCGGGCAGGCCTGCAACGGTATGTCAGCCACTCTGCTTCCCCCCTGGGAACTTATACCAGCTTCCGGGACCAAAGTGCATCTGCGTATGCGCCTGAGCAATTGACGCTGGTGGTTCCGGGTCCCGGGCGATCTGCCCGCACGGGCCGCCTGCGTCACAATCGTGAGGTGCCTCGCCTCCTCGCGCTCAGCCTCCCGACCCTGGCGGTGATCGCCTTCGCCGTCGCGGGATGCGCCGATCCCGGCGTTCCCGCCCCCCGGGGCGTCCCCGAGGGTGCGCCCTTCGTCTCGCAGGACCGGCTTACCTTCTCCCCGAAGGAGCTCCGCGTGGAGGTCGGCGAGCGCATCTATTTCTGGAACGGCGAGACTGCCATCCACAACCTCGTCTTCGACAAGTCCGCCCGCTCCCCGGACATGGAGGCCGGCGACATCTTCGTCTGGAGCTTCTCAACCCCCGGTGAGCACGTCGTCACCTGTGACTACCACCCCCAGATGCGCCTGCGCGTCACCGTCCTGCCGTAGTCCCCACGCCCCTGCTCCCGTACGCTAGCGCCACTCTCTTGAGCGGAGGCCGAGCATGGAGTTTCAGGACATCCTCTGGGAAGTCGACGAGGATGGCGTCGCCCACCTCACCATCAACAGGCCCGAGAAGCTGAACGCCATCAGCCTCGATACCCTGGCCGAGGTCGAGCAGGCTATCGCCGGCGCCAACGACGATGACAACGTGCGCTGCATCCTGATCACGGGGGCAGGCCGCGGCTTCAGCTCCGGCACCGACCTCACCGCCCGCGGCGGCAACCGCGTTGAGCGGCCCTTCCCCGGTCGAAACGGCATCACCCGCAGCACCATGCTCTGGCCCGCCTACCTCTACAACTCCAACAAGCCCAGCGTCTGCGCCGTCAACGGCGTCTGCGTCGGCGCCGGCTTCTCCTTCGCCCTCGCCGCCGACATCCGCATTGCCTCCACCGAAGCGCGTTTCAGCGCCATCTTCGTGAAGCGCGCCATCGTCCCCGACTCCGGCGCGAGCTGGCTCCTGCCCCGCCGTGTCGGAATGGAGCACGCCCTCCGCATGATGTACACCGGCCGCATGGTCGGCGCCGAGGAAGCGAAGGAGATCGGCCTCGTCAGCGAAGTCGCTCCGCCCGAGGAGCTCATGGACCGCGCCGGCGCCCTTGCCCGCGAGATCGCCCGCGGCCCCTCCGTCGCCATCGAGGTCTCCAAGAAGCTGGTGCGCGAGAGCGTCCACCGGAACATCGAGGAGCAGACGGAGCTGGAGAACTTCTACCAGGGCTTCATGCAGCAGACCGAGGACGTGAAGGAGGGGCGCCTCGCCTTCGTCGAGAAGCGCGAGCCCAACTTCCAGGGTCGCTAGCCGCCTCTAGCCGGCGAGCTCCCGCACGATCCGGCGCAGCTCGCGGATGGCCTCCGGCATCCGCGGGCCGTACCACCACAGCAGCTTCCCATCGACTACCGCCGTCGGCGCGATGCTGGCGAACTCCGGGACGTGCCGCTCGTTGAAGCGGTACGGCTCGTCGGGCAGCAGGATCGCTTCCGGCCCGAGCGCCGCCACTTCCTCCAGCGTGACCTCGGGGTACCGGGACTGCCCGCCGAGCACGTTCACCCCGCCCGCCGCTTCCAGGACCGAGTCCCCGTAGGTGCCACTCGCCAGCCCCATGAGCGGGTTCCGCCAGATCGGCACGAACAGCGCCGTCCGGGGCTCTCCCTCCCCCTCCGCGACCGCCTCCCGGACCTCCCCGACCAGGCCTCCCGCCTCCGCCTCCCGTCCCAGCGCCTCCCCCAGCTCGACGATCATCGCCAGCGCTTCCTCGACGCTGTTCGGGTCCGTCACCAGTACCTCGATGCCCGCCGCCCGCAGCGCCTCCACATCCTCGCGCCGGTTCTCCTCCCGGTTCGCGATGACGAGGTCGGGCGCGATCGCCCCGATTGCCTCGATGTCCGGGTTCTTCGTCCCGCCGATCGTCGGAACCCGCTCGATCTTCCCCGCCGGTTCCTCGCAGAAGCGCGTGCGCCCGTGCAGCGTGTCGCCGCAACCCAACCACCACACGAGCTCCGTGAGGCTCGGGACGAGCGAGACGATCCGCTCCGGCGCCATGCCCGCGAGCCTACGGCAGCGTGTGCGCCCGCGCTCTCGTTAGCTGCCGGTGTTCGGCGGGTGTGCCGGAGCCGGGTTCGTCACTTTCGCGCCGATCACGCGCGGGAACACCCGCTCCAGCGACGCCAGGTCCCAGCCGCCCTCCTGGTGAATCGACGCCTGCTTCGTTGGCATCGTCATCAGCGACACTTCGTCGCCACCGACCACGAAGTCCCGCCCGTTCACGTTGGACGCGGAGTCCGTGCAGAGATAGACCACCAGCGGAGCCACCATTTCCGGCGCCTGCGCGTCCATCTGTGACATGGCCTGCTCGGCGCCGGTTCCGCTCCCACCGCCACTACTGTCGCCGCTCCGCCGCGAGGCCCGGGCGCGCTGCATCGCCTCTCGCAGCTCCGGCGAGAGCGTAAGCCGCGTGCCCGCCCGCGGCCGGATCGCGTTCACCGTCACCCCGTACCGCCCCAGGTCGAGCGCGCAGGTCCGCGTCAGCCCCACGATCCCCTCCTTCGCCGCCGCGTAGTTCGCCTGCCCCATGTTCCCCAGCCCCGATTCGGACGACGTGTTCACGATCCGTCCCGAACGCTGCTGGCGGAAGACCAGGCTGGCGAACTTGGTCGTGGTGAAGTGCCCCTTGAGGTGGACGTCGATCACCGAGTCCCACTCCGCCTCCGTCATGTTGAAGACCATGCGGTCGCGCAGGATGCCTGCGTTGTTGATGAGGATGTCGAGCCGCCCGAAGCTGTCGATCGCCGTCTGCACGATGCGCTCGCCGCCCTCCATCGTGGCCACCGAGTCGTAGTTCGCGACGGCTTCCCCGCCCGCGGCCACGATCTCCGCCACCACCTCGTCCGCCGGACGGGAGTCGGCGCCCTCGCCCGCCTCCGAGCCGCCGAGGTCGTTCACGACCACCTTCGCGCCCTCCTCCGCGAGCAGCAGCGCCTCGCCCCGCCCGATCCCGCGCCCCGCGCCCGTCACGATCGCGACCTTGCCTTCGAGCCGTCCTGCCATCTCTCACTCCTCGTGCACGAACATCCGCCGTCACGGCGGGCCGGGAGCGAATGTACACGCCTCCCCGTTACCCGTCAGGCCCGCCCTCGGGCCCTCGCCGGTTGAACCGCGAGCTGGCGCGCTCGACCCCCTCCGCCACGATCGCCTCGACCGCATCCGCTGCGTACCGGGCGGTCTCCTCCAGCGTTGCGCGCTCCTGCCCCACGGGGTCCGTGAGCACGTAGTCGGCGACGAGGTCGGGGTCGCGCGTCGGCTCCTCGCCGTCGAGCGGCCTCCCGATGCCGATGCGAACCCGGGCGAACTCCGAGCTTGTCACGGCGATGATCGACTTCAGCCCGTTGTGCCCCCCGGCGCCCCCTCCCTCCCGCAGCCGCACCGCCCCCAGCGGCAGGTCGAGTTCGTCGTACACGACGATCGTCCGTTCCAGCTCCGCCCCGCAGGCCCGCAGCGCCTGGTCCACCGCCCGCCCGCTCTCGTTCACGTACGTGCGCGGGCGCACCAGCGCGACCCGCTCGCCCGCCATCTGCCCGTACCCGATCCGGATCGAGCGCCCCTGCGCCTTCAGTTGCGCTCCCAGCCGCCGCGCAAGCTCGTTCACGGTCCAGGCGCCCGCGTTGTGCCGGTTGCGGCTGTACTGCTCTCCGGGATTGCCCAGGCCCACCACGAGCCAGGCGGCAGGCGCCTCCTTTGTCCGTCCAAGTCGCAGGGCTCGCCGGAACCTCATGACCGTCCTCTCGCCGGTTGCTTTTACTACGCTAAGCGAAACCGCCAAACGTGGTAGAGTCACGCCGATGTTGATCGACCTCCACTCCCACACGTGGCCCAAGTCGCACGACAGCGTTCTCAACCCCGACGACCTCGTAGTTCGCGCCAAGGCTGCCGGCCTCGACGGCATCTGCTTCACCGAGCACGACACCGTGTGGAGCCAGAGCGAAGTAGAGGAGATGCGGGCCAAGCACGACTTCCTCGTCATGGCGGGCGTCGAGATCAGCACCGACGACGGGCACATCCTCACCTTTGGGATCGACCGCTACGTGTTCGGGATGCACCGTGCGCCGGAGCTGGCGAAGTACGTGGAGCAGGGCGACGGCGTGATGGTCGCGGCGCACCCGTACCGGCGCCAGATGCCGTGGTTCACGAGCAGCGAGGACAAGTACGACGCGGCGCTTGAGAAGGCGAGCCGCAATCCCGCCTACGAGTACTGCACGGCGCTTGAGTCGCTGAACGGCCGGGGTAGCGAGAAGGAGAACGAGTTCTCGCGCCGCCTCTGCGAGCGGATGGAGATGCCGGGGACCTCGGGGACGGACTCGCACGCGATCGGCGACATCGGCAAGTGCGCCACCTATTTCGAGCGAAACATCGAGGATGAGCGCCAGCTGATCGAGGAGATCAAGGCGGGGCGCTTCTATGCGGTCGACCTGCGCACGGGGGCCCCGGTGCCCTTCGTCTCGGAGCCGGCCGCGGTCTAGGGCCGCCGCCGCCGCTTGCGCTTCGCTTCACACATACCGGAACGGGTTGTACTATGCGTGACGGTCGCTGAGGGCGGCCCGCAGCAGAAGCCGAGAGGTTCCAGAGCATGACCTACGTCATTACGACGCCGTGTATCGATGTCCAGGACCAGTCCTGCGTCGAGGTCTGTCCAGTCGACTGCATCTACTTCGATGAAGACGGCGACCGCATGCTCTACATCCAGCCCGACGAGTGCATCGACTGTGGCGCCTGCGAGCCTGCCTGCCCGGTTACGGCCATCTTCGCCGAGGACGACGTCCCCGAGGAAGAAACCGAGTACACCGCCCTCAATGCCAACTGGTTCGAGGACAAGGACGGCGTCCGCGCTCGCATCAACGAGCTGAAGCCCGCCTGAACCACCACCCGGCCACCGCTCCCCGGTCAGTGAGCGCGTAGGCGCGTATCAAGCGCGCCGCCCAGGAGGCGCCATGCCAGACCGACTTACCCTCTCCGCAACCAACCGCACCGTGCTCGGCAAGAAGGTCAAGCGCCTTCGCCGCGAGGGCATCCTGCCTGCCAACGTCTACGGCCGCGGCGTCGACTCCACGGCCATCCAGCTCGACGGCCGCGACTTCCGCCGTGCCATCCGCCAGGCCGGCATCCGCAGCATGTTCGAGCTCGCCATCGACGGCGAGAAGGAATCGCGCCACGTGCTCGTCCGCGGCCTCGACCGCGAGGGCGGCACGGGCGACCCCATCCACGT
>JAJDUR010000102.1 GCA_022826585.1 Dehalococcoidia bacterium | reverse complement strand
GAGCGCCCACCTGCTCGCCGGCGCCGACGGGCTCGCCCTCTCCGGCGGCTTCCACCGCTGCGAGGTGCCGCACGAGACCATCGGCACGTGGACGACCAAGATGGCGCGCCTGCCCGTCTCGGGCGGCTGGCACGCGATGGTCTACACGCGCATGGCCGAGTACGCCTTCGAGCGCGACGCGTTCCTGCTGCTCGCCCCCGGCGAGGAGGAGGCTCCGGCCCTGCACCACCGCTTCCTCGACCGCCGCAGCCCCCTGCCCCTGCACCGCGACTGGGCGGAGTGGCTGTGGCGCCGGGGGCTGGCCAAGGGCGAGATCGCTCCCCTGCAGGCAGCAGGCGTCCACGCCTGGCGCTGCCACCCCGACGCCGACTCCCTCCGGGAGGACCTCTCGGTGGCCGTCGGCTCGGGACTGCTCACGCTGCCGCCGGAGGGCGCGCAGCCCATCCACACGAACGCAACGGAAGGAGACACGAGATGAGACTGGCCGCGCAGTTCAAGGGCGGGTTCTACCCGACCCCGCCCCGCGTGGTGGAGATGGTGGCGAGCCTCATGCAGGCCCGCTCCGGCGGGCGCGGCGAGACCACGCTGCGCATCCTCGACCCCTGCTGCGGGGCCGGGGAGGCGCTGGCGCAGTTCGCAGAGTGCATCGAGCGCCCCGACGGGGCCTCGGTCGAGACCTTCGGGGTGGAGCTCCACGCCGAGCGCGCGAAGGAGGCGGAGAGCCGCCTCGACCACGCGCTGGGCACGGACCTCTTCCAGACGGCGATCGCCAACGGGGCCTTCGGGCTGCTCTACCTGAACCCGCCCTACGACCAGGACGCCGACGACGAGCAGCGCACCGAGATGCGCTTCCTGCGCCACTGCACGCGCTACCTCGCGGAGCAGGGGCTGCTGGTGTTCGTCATTCCCAGGCGGCGGCTGGCGGAGTCGGCGCGCTACCTCGCCTCCCACTACCGGAGCCTGCGCGTCTGGTCGTTCCCCGAGCCGGAGCGGGAGGCGTTCGGCCAGGTGGTCGTCACGGGCATCCGCAAGGCGGAGTTCCAGTACGACCAGTACGCCGCCGTCGCGCTGCAGGAGGCGATCGAGGGCAACCTCGAGGAGCTGACTCCGCACCGCTACCCGCTCTACAACGCCCCGGCGACGGCGGGTGGGGAGGTGCTCTTCGCCACACGCACGGTCGACCCCGTGGCGGCGGCCGAAGAGTCACGGCGCTCGGGGCTCTGGGTCAGCACGACCGTTACGGACGCGCTCTGGCCGTCCGAGGACGCCCGCACCAGGCCGCTCATGCCGCTGCGGCGCGGGCACCTGGCGATGCTGGTGGCGGCGGGCTTCCTCGACAACCTCCAGCTCGAGGGCGAGGGCGGGCGCATCCTCGTCAAGGGCCGCACCTCGAAGGAGATGCTGCTCGTCGAGTCCACGCCCGAGAAGGAGACCTACCGGGAGCGGCTGCGCACGACCGTCGTCGCGCTCGACCTCGACCTCGGCGAGATCACCGACATCGCCGCATGACGCAGGGAGACGGGACGATGCAGATGCCCCTCGACCCGGAGACCTGCGTCTGCTGCGGTCGCCCCATCCGCCCCGGCGAGCCCGTCATGCGGACCGCGTCCGTGGACCTCGCCCCCGACGGACGGGCCGTCTCCTCCCCGGTGACGGCCGAGCATCTCAGGGACGGCTGCGAGCGCGCGCAGCGCAACGCCGAACCCGCCTGACGGCTCTCCGGAGCCGCAAACACGAGGCCCCGCCTGCCACCCATCGGTAGGCGGGGCCTCGCTTCATATCAACAGCCGCAGTACGCGGCCGCCCCGCAACCCTACAGGAAGAAAGGAACGGAACCATGGACCTGGCTGAGTTCATCGACACCTACCGCGAGGCCATCGCCCAGCGGGTGGTGGAGTCCTACCCGCCCCGCTACCGGCCCTCCGCCAACGGACGGCCGCTCCCCCACCTGCTGCGCTCCCCCCTGGGCGCGCAGGCCGACGCCATCCGCGGCGCGGCGCTCTCGCTCGAGGCGCAGCGCGGCACGACCGTCGTCGGCGAGATGGGCACGGGCAAGACCTTCATCGCCGCCTCGGCGGCCTACATGGCGGGCTTCCGGCGCGTGCTCGTGCTCTGCCCGCCCCACCTGACCCGCAAGTGGAAGCGCGAGGTGGAGGAGACGGTGCCCGGCGCCCGCGCCGTCATCGCCGCCTCGATCACCGACCTGGAGCGGCTGCGTACGGCCACCGGCGCGGGGCCGCTCTTCGCAGTGATGTCGCGCGAGCGCGCCAAGCTCTCCTACCGCTGGCAGCCGGCCGTGGTGGAGCGCTGGGCGACGGCGGGCACGAGGCTCGTGCGGGACGAGGAGACGGGTGAGCCCTTCCGGGTGCCGTGCTGCCCCGACTGCCACGAGCAGATCGTCGACAAGGACGGCGTGCCGCTGACGGCTCGCGACCTCGCCCGCCGCAAGCGCACCTGCGACGAGTGCGGCGCCGCACTCTGGCAGGCCGACCGCACGGGGCCGAAGCGCTACCCGCTGGCCGACTACGTGAAGCTCCGCCTGCGGGGCTTCTTCGACCTGCTCATCGGCGACGAGATTCACGAGTTCAAGGCGCGAGGCTCCGCCCAGGGCATCGCCGCCGGTGTGCTGGCGGACGCCTGCGGCAAGTCGCTCAGCCTCTCGGGCACGCTCATGGGCGGCTACTCCTCGACGCTCTTCCATCTCCTCTACCGGTTCAGCCCGGAGATCCGGGGGGAGTTCGGGCGCGGCGAGGAGAGCCGCTGGATCGAGCGCTACGGCTTCGTCGAGCACACCGTCGGGCGCGACGACGGCATCGCCGAGGAGGACGGGCGCACGAGCCGCCGCAAGAAGTTCCGGAAGGTGGTGCGGGAGCGCCCGGGGCTCGCCCCCGCCGCCCTGTTCCACCTCATCGGCAACAGCGTCTTCCTGCGGCTCGCCGACGTGGCCGCCGGGCTCCCGCCCTACGAGGAGCGCGTGCTGCTCTCCTCGATGGACACGGAGCCGGACGGGAATGGCGTGTCGCAGCGGAGCGGCTACGACGAGCTCTACGGGACGCTGCGGGCGGCGCTCGCCGATGCCCTCTCACGGGGCTCCAGGCGGCTGCTCGCCACCTACCTGCAGACGCTGCTCGCCTACCCCGACGCCTGCACGAACGGCGAGACGGTCTTCGACCCGGAGAGCGAGGAACTGCTCGTGCAGGTGCCGCCCCTCCCCGAGGGGAAGCTCTACCCCAAGGAGCAGGCGCTGGTCGACCTCGTCGCCGCCGAGCGGCTTCAGGGCCGCCGGGTGCTCGTCTACGTCACCCACACGGGGACGCGCGACATCACGGGGCGGATGGAGGACTTCCTCTCCCGCCACGGCTTCCGCGTCGCGGTGATGAAGGCCGACGCCGTGCCGCCCGAGCGCCGCGAGGCGTGGGTGGCGAAGCGGGTCGAGGAGGGCGTCGACGTACTCGTCTGCCACCCCCGGCTCGTGCAGACGGGACTCGACCTCGTGGAGTTCCAGACGGTGTGCTGGTACGAGACGGATTACAGCGTGTACGTGATGCGGCAGGCCTCGCGCCGCTCGTGGCGCATCGGCCAGACCGAGCCCGTCCAGGTCGTCTTCATGGCCTACCGGAACACCCTGCAGGCGGACGCGCTCAAGCTCGTGGCGCAAAAGCTCCAGTCCTCCCTCGCCGTCGAGGGGGAGCTGCCCGAGGACGGCCTCGCCGCCTACGGGGAAGACGGCGACGACCTCATGCTCGCCCTGGCGCGGAAGATCGTCGCCGGCGAGGAGGACGGCGGCTCGGTCGAGTCGGTCTTCGATCAGGCCCGGCAGGTCGCGGCCGAGGCCGAGGCGCTGCTCGTCGACGTGGGCTGGCACGCGCCCGAGCCCGAGCCGGTCACAGCGGAGCCGGTCGCCGTCGGGGCCGGTGCGGACGAGGGCCGGGACGAGGCTCACGAGCGGCAGCGGACGCTGTTCTCGTGGGCGGAGTTCATGGCCGGGGAGCCCGACGAGCCGGACCAGCCCCGCAACGGACGCCGGCGCGAGGCTCCAACGCTCTCGCTGTTCGAGTGGGCGCTCGACCGCGAGCGGGAGGCCGAGTTGGCCGCCGCAGGCTGATTCGCCGGAAGGAGGTGGGGGCGTCGTCCAGGAAGCGACGCCCCCAACTCCTCATGTGTGAGGCCTTTCGTGCGTTCTGACGGCCTATGCCTATGGGTGGACAATCCTTCGGGATACAGCCCGTCGGAATCTAGTGGCGAATGACGGAGGTGAGTCGCGCACGGTCGGAGACATCTATCACGACAAGCACTAGGCGGAGTGCTTCGAGCCAGCGTCAACTCTTCATCGGCGGACGGCACCTCTATCGGCGCCCTCTCCCAGGATGAGGTCGCCCCAGTCGCGGGGCTCGCCTTCCTTGATTAGCTTGAGAATTCCCCGGCGGCAGAGGACCTGAGCGTCCCTGAGGAGATCCCTCCGCTCAGGAGAAGAGTCGATGCGTCCCGCGTGCACCGCCGCGGATGCCGCGTCGTACGCGTCCCGGAGTCGCTTCCGAGTGCGCTGTCTCTCCTGAAAGTCAGCCCCCAAGTGCCAGGCGCCGAAGATCGACAACCTGAACCTCATCTCCTGCGTTGCCTTTTCATCGAGGAAGTCCTTCAGGTACAGCGACTCCAACGCGATTCGCAAGTCGATGAACTGGTCTTCGATGCCAGCACCGCTGTCCATTGACCTGGACCACCGCGACAAGGCGCCTCGAAGCTTGTCGGAGTTCCTGTCGGCGAGGGCAGCCAGTGTCGCGCCTAACTGCTCTTCACTAACCGACAGCTCATAGTCGCCAAGGGGCTCCAGGGCCCTTACTCCAGGCCTCGGCCTTTGCAACGCGTAGCTCTTCAGCGAACGGCCTCTGAAGTGCCCACGTCCAACCGACCACGTCCCCTCTGAACGTGTAAGGCAGAACGCCGAGAGGTCGCCGTAGTCTGTCCAGAAGAAGGTGGGCTCCAGGTGGGTGTCAGCCTCGAGTGACAGAGCTTCGCAAATCTCAGCAAAGCCTAACGCTTCCAGACCGGTTGCTCGGGCAGCCTGTACCGTCGCTCCACCCTGCGGACGGAACAGAGCAGGAGCAGCGGAGTGAACGATCGTCAGTACCATGCGACCCAGGTAGGCGCTCATGGACATTCCCGCCGTCATTGGCACGTAGTCCCGAAATTGATCCGTGGCGAGGGGAAGGGACTCAATGCGGATGCCGGCTACTGGGTTGAGCGGCTCACTGAGAATCCCTGCGTCGTTGAGGATCGACCTGGTCTGGTATTCCACAGGCTGGCCACACGCCCACTCGGACACAAGGCTCGCCACACTCTCGGAACCGAGGACCGTGGCGCCCCGAACGAGGGCTCGGGCGAACGTTTCCACCCGAGACGCCCATTCAAAGCTCTTCACACCGTTGGCGTGGGACGTCATGCGGCTTTGCGCCTCGCTTCCGACTGAGAAGGCATGCCCTATCCGATCGGTGGATGGGTCGACGAACTCCGCGAGCTCCCTACGCACGTAGGTGCTCAGGTGGGAAAGCCGTTCGTCAGGAACGACCACTCGTGCTCCTGCGGCGCTCGCAAACTCCTCGTCTTGCCATGAGTAACGGCGGTGGAGGTCGCGGAACTGCTCTGACGAGATGACCTCCTCCGGTCTGGAAGCGAAGGATGTCGTCGTCTGCCCATTCACCGTCCGGCGCCGCCCGAGATCGAAGGTTGTTGCGTCTACAGCCGCGCCCAGCAGCTCCGCCAGTTCGTCCATGTCCAGGCTCCATCAGGTCTGACTAAGGGTGGCGGCGACCCCGTGGGCGGCGAATGTGACCCAAGCTCCCACCCGCGTCCAGTATCGGGGCCGCAAGTGCTCGAAGGCTAACGGAGACTCCCGACGCGCGTTGGGGAACTTGAAGCAGTCCGCGACGGTCTTCGCCACCGCAGTCCATGTGTGGGCGCTTCTTCTCGTTAAGCGGGCTTGGGAGTCGCCGGGATGCGGGCGTACGCGGTCTCGACTCGCCAGTCGGCGGCCGGCAGCGTATCGCCGGGTGGCTTCTTCCGGCGACGGGTCTACCCCATCGGGCGCAGGTCCGGGGTACCGGCCATGCTCGACGAGAAAGCGTCGCCGGCATCGAGGGTCACCGGGGATCGTGGCCGCGCCAGCCGGGGCCGAGCAGGTACCCGTCGTACGACGCCACTCAGGCGCGCAGCGACTCCGGGAGCACCCATGCGCGTCCTCCGTGTCAGTCGCTGCTCCCGCAGACCCCGCCATCAGCAGGCGCTTGGCCATTGAGTCGCTCTGACACCCGGCGAGGGCGCCGGCTGTGCGCTGGTTCGGGTGGGCGAAGGCGCAGGCCCAGCTGCGCAACGGGATCTGGATGAAATGCCCGTTCCGCACTGCTACGGTCCGAGAACGGTGAACTCGAGCCGCTCCGAGAGCCGCTTGCCGCCACCGGTGCAGATCGCCCCCTCGGCGCTGCAATCGGCCGTCACGGGAAGCACCACCGTCACCGCGGACGCGGACGACGGACGCACCGTGATCTCCCACCCCAGGTTGCTCCCTGGCGTGAGCCGCCGCGCGTTCACCACGCCGCCACCCGTCACCTCCAGGGCGTGGTCCCGCAGCGTCACGTAGCTCAGCTCCGGCTCCTCGCTGAAATGCAGCTCGAACGTGAACGCCGTGCCGCCGTCGTGCGCTGCCGGCGCCTCCCGCACGCTCGCCCCGAGCGGCGGCGCCACCGCCCCCGTGGCCGCGCTCGTCAGCGTCTCGGCGTGCCCCGCGTCGTCGCTGAACGACACCCGCACTGCGATCGCCTTGCCCTCGTCCGACGCGACCAGCGTGTAGCTCGAACCGCTCGCCCCCGCGATCGCCTCCCCGTCCGCCAGCCAGCGGTAGCGGAAGCGCGCCCGGCGCAGCCCGTCCGCGTCGGCGATGCCGCCCGTCGACGCCCTCAGCGTCTCGCCCACGCGGGCCGTCCCGCTGATCGCCGGCGCTCCCCTCGCGGGCGTGTTCCGCGGGGGCCGGATGGGCTTCAGCCACCCCTGCGTCCTGCCCTGGCCGGGCACCACCACCTCGAGCGCCTCCGCCAGCGCCTTCCCCCCGCCCGTGCAGATCGCTCCCTGCGCCCCGCAGTCCGCCGTCGCCGGCAGCGACAGGGTCACGGGCCCGGCCCCGGACGGCCGCACCGTGATCTCCCACCCCAGGTTGCTCCCCGCCGTCAGCCGCCTGGCCTTCGGCACCTCGCCCCCCGTCTCCCTGAAGGCGTGGTCCCGCAGCGTCCGGTACCCCACGTCGGGCTCCTCGCTGAAGTGCAGCTCGAACGTGAACACCGTGCTGCCGTCGTGTGACGCCGGCGCCTTGCGCGCGCTCGCCGTCAGCGGCGGCGGCGCCGTCTCGTTGGTCACCTCCTCGCCGCTGAACGATTCCGCCGCGCGACCTCGCACGTCCCCGATCACCTGGGTGTCGCTCTCCGGCTGCGCGTAGCCC
>JAJDUR010000035.1 GCA_022826585.1 Dehalococcoidia bacterium | reverse complement strand
ACCTCGACCGTCTGGAAGCCGTCGTCGAGGACGCGCTCGACGGTGAGGGTGTCGCCGTCAAGCTCCATCGACTTGGCGATGGTGACGCAAGGGATGCCGAGCTGGCCGGCGACGCCCAGGGGGGCGACGCCCATGTCCCAGTCGGCGGAGGCGCGGCCCATGAGGACGAGGTCGACATCGCCGATCTTCTCGATGGCGCGGGAGAGGGCCACGGCGGTCTGGAAGTTATCGATGTTCTCGAAGTCGGGATCGCTCAGCAGGACGCCCTCGTCGGCGCCCATGGCGAGGGCGTGCTTGATGGCGTCGCGGGCGGAGTCCTCGCCGAGGCTGACGACGGTGATCTTGCCTTCGCCGGCGGCGTCCTTCAGGCGAAGGGCGGCCTCCGTGGCCTGGGGGTCGTAGGGGTTGACCACCGGCGCGATGCCCTGGGCGGGGATCACGCGCTTCGCCGCTTCATCGACGGCGAATTGCGAGGCCGGCGTCTCCGGGTCGGGGATCTGCTTGACGCAGACGACAATGTTCACGCTGACGCCAACTCCTTGTTTACAGACGGGTCGGGAATCGATGGAGCGGGGCAGGGCCAGCCGTGCGCCGCTGCGCCGGCCAGCGTAGCACGATCGCGGGGCTTGTGAAATCTGGCACGGACCGATTCCGCCAGTGACACCGGCCCCTGCGCAGAGCCGGCGGCCCCGGCTGGGGGACGCGGAGCGATTGCGAAGCGGTCGAGCGCGAGACCGGGCAACAGCCCGCCAGCGAGCGCGGATGAAGCGAAGCAGCCGAAGGAGCAAGACGGGGCGACAGCCCCGCGAGTGAGCGCGAAGCACAGCGGAGCAGCCGAAGGAGCAAGACGGGGCGACAGCCCCGCGAGTGAGCGCGAAGCGTCAGCGGAGCAGCCGAGGGAGCAAGACGGGGCGACAGCCCGGCGAGTGAGCGCGCAGCACAGCGGAGCAGCCGAAGGAGCAAGTACAGGCCGCAAGGCCCGCGAGTGAGCGCGGAGCGAAGCGAAGCAGCCGAGGGAGCAAGTCAAATGAACGTTGTGTTTCGAAACGTGCCTGAAACAGGGCTGCAATCTGCGGGAAACCAACCGGCCATAGGTTCGCGGGCAACGTTTCGCCCCGAAGTGGGGGCATCGAGGAGGATTGCATGAAACGTGCCCTACCGGCCCTGCGCCGGCCGACCGCCTTGCTTGCAGGCGGTCTGCTCGCGCTCGGCATCATTTCCGTGGTCTCCGCCCAGGACAGTGCTGCGGACCTCGCTGACATCATCAGCGCGGTCGACACCGCCTGGCTGCTGATCGCGGGCTTCCTCGTGTTCTTCATGCAGGCCGGTTTCGCCATGCTCACGGCCGGATTCGTCCGGTCGCAAGAGACGGCGAACATCCTGATGAAGAACATGATCGACGCCTGCGTGGGAGGCATTTCCTTCTGGCTCGTAGGCTGGGCCTTCGCTTACGGCTCCAGCAGCGCCACGAACGACTTCATCGGGCTGGGCAACTTCGCCCTGAACGCATTCCCGAACGAAGTTGATGGCTGGGCCGGCTGGTTCTTCCAGTTCGCCTTCGCTGCCGCCGCCGCGACGATCGTGGCGGGCGCTCTTGCGGGGCGCACCAAGTACTCGGCCTACCTGATCTACACGGTCGTCATCACGGGCTTTATCTACCCCGTGGTGGTGCACTGGGGCTGGTCGGGCATTACCTGGTTCGACAACCTCGGCCTCGGCAACAGCTACGTCGACTTCGCGGGCTCTGGCATCGTCCACACCGTGGGCGGCATCGCCGGCCTCATGGGCGCCATCGCCGTGGGGGCGCGCCTGGGCAAGTACGGTCCCAACGGCGAGGTCCGGGCCATTCCCGGCCACAACATCTCGATCGCCACGATGGGCATGTTCATCCTCTGGTTCGGCTGGTACGGGTTCAACCCGGGTTCCACGCTCGGCCTTTCGGAGGGGAACGCCGACGTCGCTGCGCATGTCGCCGTCACCACGACGCTGGCAGCAGCGGCAGGCGGCATTACCGCTATGCTCTGGTCGCGCTTCCGCACGGGGCGCTACGACACCGGCCTCACCATCAACGGCATCCTCGCGGGCCTGGTGGCCATCACCGCCGGCACCGCGGCGGTCGACCCGTGGGCGTCGGTCATCATCGGCGGCATCGGCGCGCTAGTGATGTACTACGGCGTGCAGGTGCTGGACAGCGTATTCCGCATCGACGACCCGGTGGGCGCGGTTTCCGTGCATGCCTTCTCGGGCATCTGGGGAGTCATCGCCGTCGGGCTGTTCGCCTCGGAGGCGGGCATCGGAGCAGAATCCGGGCACTACGGCCTCTTCCTTGGTGGAGGCGGCGAGCAGCTGCTGATGCAGATCATCGGTATCGCGTCGATCGTGGCCTGGACGGCCCTGACGGCCGGGATTCTCTTCTTCGCTATCAAGTTCACCGTCGGACTCCGGGTGAGCGAGGAAGAAGAGATGCGCGGGCTCGACCTCATCGAGCACGGCGTCGACGCCTACCCGGACTTCGGTCCTTCGGGCTCCGGCATCTTCGGATCGTCCGAGATCGGCGGAGGCGGCAGGTGAGCGCAGGCCACATCCCGCATCCGACCCTGAGTCCGGAAAGGAGTACCCGGTGAAAAAGATCGAAGCCATCATCCGGCCGAGCGCACTCGAACCCGTGAAGGACGCGCTCGACGAGCTCGGCTTCTCCGGCGGCATCACCGTCTGGGAGGTCAAGGGCCACGGCAAACAGCGTGGCATCACCGAGCAGTGGCGTGGCCGCGAGTACCGCGTGGAGTACCTCTCCAAGGTGTTCCTGACGCTCGTCGTCGCGGACGACAAGGCCGACCCCGTGGTGGACGCCATCCTCGATAACGCCAGTTCGGGCGAGATCGGAGACGGCAAGGTGTTCATCTCGAACGTGGAGGACGCCGTTCGCGTTCGCACCCGCGAACGCGGCGACGAGGCGCTCTAGCCTCCCAGGTCCCCCGGCTGAGGGGCCGGGCGCAGACTGCGCCCGGCCCCTCTCCATATGCGGATAGACACGAAAGGGACAAGAAGCCCGCCATTCCAGGAGGTGAGGCCGTGGAGGGAACGCCTTTCCAGGCGCGCGTTCGAAGCCTCCACGAAGGGTGGCTGGAGCGCCGGGAGTCCTGGCTCCTGGCCCGCGCCCACGACTTCGACTCGCAGCAGCGTGTCCTCGCCAACATCCACCGCTGGGCCAGCGAGTGCATCGAAGACGTCCGGCACGTGTACGGCGAGTCGCTCCCGGTCACCATCGATCCACTCGCGCAGCAGTCCCGCTTCGCGATCGCGGTGGGCGCCGGCCAGCGGGCATCGTTCGAGCTCGTCGACCGGGGCAGCGAGGACCGGCCGGGGTGGCAGGTGGTGGCCCGGGTGGCGGCGGACGGCGAAGCGGGAGAAGCCCCCGAAGAGAAGCGCGTGCGGCACTGGCGGCGCGGGCAGGTCGAGGAGATCCTGCTGTCGCTGCTGAGCGCCTACGAGCGCTCCCTGAGCCGCGAAGTCTCCGCCTGAGCCCTTTCCCGCTGCAACCGTCTTGTGTCGGGTGGTACGCTGTTCGGCACGGCCAAAGCGGAGTGTGCCCGATGGTGAGCAAGCACCTCTCAGTGCGCATCAACGACGAACTCCTCCAGGACCTGGAGGAGGAGTGCCGCAAGAGCGGGCAGTCGCGCTCGGCAGTCGCGAAGCGCTTCCTCGAGGAAGGGCTTCGCATGGAGCGGCACCCGAGGATCGTGTTCCGCCCTGGCCCCGCCGGCCGCCGGCCCGCCCTGGTGGATGGACCCGACGTGTGGGAGGTGGCTCGTATCTTCCGCAATCCGGAGGCGCCGGAGGAAGAGAAGCTCTCGTTCCTCATCGAAGACATGGCGCTCCGGGCCGACCAGGTTCAGGCAGCGGAACGGTATTACGACGAGTTCCGTGAGGAGATCGACGCCTGGATCGACCGCATGGACGAGGAAGCCGACCGAGCATTTGCGGAGTGGAAACGCCAGCAAGCAGCCCCCAGGGCGTGAGGCTGCTCCTGGATGAGATGTTGCCTCCCGCTGTTGCCGAGGCGCTTCGGGGCCGTGGCCACGACGTGAGTGCGGTGGCGGAACGGCGGGAGCTTCGGGGGAGATCCGACCGCGCCATCTTCGAGCAAGCGCTCGCTGAGGAGCGGGCCATCGTGACTCAGAACGTCGCCGACTTCCGAAGGCTCGCCACGGAGGCCAGACGCGCCGGACGTGAGGCGCCCGTGCTTCTCTTGACCAGCAGCCGTGCGTGGCCGAGAGGAAGCGCGCATCGCATCGGTCGGCTGGTTCAGGTATTGGACGCCCTGCTCAGCGAGCGGCGTGACCTGGCAGGCGAGCACTGGCTCGACTAGGGCGGTGACGCTCCACCCGCGCGGTTCACGATGGCGTCGGTGAGGCCGGCGAAGATGCGCTTGTGGATGGGCCAGAGGGCGTACCAGTAGAGCAGTCCGGCGGCGCCGGCGGGGTGGAAGTGGGCGGAGGTGACGATGCGGGCTCCCGCGCCGGCGGGCGTGACCTCGAACTCGAGGACGGCGATGCCGGGGAGCTTCATCTCCGCGAGCAGCGTGAGCCGGCGGCCGGGCTCGACGCCGGCGACGCGCCAGAAGTCGAGCGCGTCGCCGAGGCGCACGTCGGTGGGGTGGCGCCGCCCGCGGCGGCGGCCCGCGCCTCCGACGAGGCGGTCGAGCAGGCCGCGGAGGTTCCAGAGCCAGTTGGCGTAGTACCAGCCCCTTCGCCCGCCGATCGCCGACACGACATCCCAGACCGCCTCCGGCGGGGCGTCACAGGTTCGCTCGACGCGCTCGCCGCGGCTGTAGAAGGAGATCTCGGGCCGGTTGTCGCGCATGGCGAAGGAGCCCTCGGTCCAGCGGGCGGGGAGCCTGGCGGTGCGCTCGGCCTCGAGGGCATCGCGCACGGCCTGTTCGTAGGTGCGAAGCTCGATGGGGATGCGGGCCTGCAGGTCGGCTTCGGGGTCGACCACGAGGTCGTGCCGGAGGCCGTCGATGAGGGGGCGGGCGACGCTCGAGGGGACGGCGGTGACGAGGTCGAGCCAGTAAGAGGAGAGGCGGGGGCTGAGCACGGAGACGGGGACGATGGCGAGCCGCCTCCCGACGGCGCGGGCGAAGCGGGAGAGCAGGTCCTGGTAGCGGACGACCTCGGGGCCGCCGACGTCATAGGTGTGGCTGCCCGCGGGCTCCGCCCCCGGCAGGCGGACGAGGTACTCGATCAGGTCGTCGAGGGCGATGGGCTGGGTGAGGGAACGCACCCAGCGGGGCGTGACCATGACGGGGAGGTGGTAGACGAGGTCGCGGATGACCTCGAAAGCAGCGGAGCCGGGCCCGACGACGATGCCGGCGCGGACCTCGGTGACGGGCACCGCGCCCTCGCGGAGCACGTCTCCCGTTTCCCGGCGGGAGGCGAGGTGAGTGGAGGCGGCTCCGCGGGGTTGCAGGCCGCCGAGGTAGATGATGCGGGAGACGCCGGCCTCTTCGGCCGCTCGGCGCGCGTTGTCGGCAGCGCGGCGGTCACGCTCGGGGAAGTCCGGGCCCGAAGCCATGGAGTGGACGAGATAGTAGACGACGTCCACACCGGCAAAGGCCCCGGGAAGGGTCTCGGGGGCGAGGGCGTCGGCCTCGACGATCTCGACGCCTTCCCACTCGCGCGCCTCGAGGGTCTCGCGTCGGCGACCGGCCGCCCGGACGGTGTGCCCCCGTTCGAGCAGACGTGGCACGAGGTGGCTGCCGACGTACCCGGAGGCGCCGAGGATCAGAACGCTCGCCATGCCTGCCTCCGGCCCCGTGCGTGCGGCCTCATTCCTGCTGCGAGGATAGCGGGAGGCGGAGGCCCCCGCCTTGACCGCAGCGATCGGGAGGGGCGGGGTGCGATCAGCAGTCGCCGGGGGGCGGCCGCAGGGCCGGGGAGGGGGAGCGGGCCCCGCATCCGAGGCTAGATCGAAGCGCTTCCCTGCCGGAGCTGGCTCCCGGCGGTGCGCAGCAGCTCCAGGCCCGCTACCACGACCTCGAGCTGCTCGTCCCTCAGCAGGGCCAGCACCTCCTGCAGTCGGATGGGGTCGATGCACATTGCCCGCTCGATCGCCTCCCGGCCGGAGTCGGTGAGCTCGCAGATGACGACCCTTCGATCCGCGGGATCGGAACTGCGGCGCACGAGATCCTTGTCGACCAGCCGTTCGACGAGAGCGGTGGTGGCGGAGAGGCCACTGCCGAGGTGGCCGGCTATCACTCCCATGCGGAGGGGTCCGAGGTTCCCGAGGAGCGCGAGGGTCTTCGCCTGGGACATCGTGACCTCCATGGCCTGCCAGCTGTCGAGGTCGTAGGTGCGAACCTCACGCTCCAGGAACTGGACCGCCTCAAGACAGCGATCGGCCAACTCTTGCCTGTTCTTCTCTTCCATGGTTCCCACCTGGCCTTACTGACGACTCGGCGTGGTTGGTGCGATGGCTGCCGGGCTCCCTTGCGCGGCAAGGATCGAACGACTCCCGACATCAGGCTTCACTTCTACACAACATTTTACGGAGTTCTGGTCGGTAGTCATGGGCAAATTTGTGTCACGAAAGGTAAGTTCACTTTCCCTTTCTTTATCTCTTCTCAGGTTCCCTCTAGGGGACACGTACTCTCACACTTTCGCGAAGTAATGTCGTGAACCAGCCTGGGGTTCACGTCCTGGAGTGGTTGCCGGGGTCCTGGCAGGGACGGCGCCAGGTCCAGTTCGAACTGCTGCACGCGGGTCGAGCGTCGTGCCCTCGCGGTCCAGGATGGGCGCGTTGGGCGGATTCACGGTTTACTCGGTACCAGGGGGACGCGGGCGCCGGTGATCGAGCTCGGCTACGTGCATGCATTCCGGGGCGCCTTTGTGAAGGGCCTCCGGGAAGGGCGCGACTTCGACACGTTCCTCATGGGGCTGGCCACGGGCGTCCCGACGGCGGCGGTCGTGGCGTGGGTGGCGAACTCGCGGGGCGACGAGGCCATCTTCACCTACCTCTGCGTGGGCGTGGTGCTGTTCGGCGTCTGGAACGGAGCCGCCTTCCGAACCGGGTTCTCGCTGCAGACGGAGTTCTTCCTCGGGACCCTCGGGCCGAGCCTTCTCACGCGCACCCCGCTGTTCGTGATCCTCGCGGGGCGGGTCGCCTCCGACCTCGTGCTCGGGCTCGTCGCCGCCATCGGTGTGGTGCTCACGATCCTGGCTATCGCGGACGTGCCCCTGCACGTCGCGAGCGTGCCGCTGTTCGCCCTGTCGGCGGTCTTCGGCTACGTGACCCTGCTCTGTCTCGGCCTCGTCCTCTCGCCACTGATGGTGCTCTCGCGCGAGCGCAGCGGCTTCACGAACGCGGTGCGTCCCTTCGCCGCCGTCATCAGCGGCTTCACGTTCGCGGCGCCGGTGCTGCCGCTGGGCCTCGAGGTCTTCACCTGGTTCTGGCCGACCGCGTGGGCGATGCGGGCGGTCGACGGCTCCATCCGAGGCACGGGGGCGGCGGAGATCGTCGGGCAGCTTGCGCTCGGCCTGCTGCTGATGGTGGTGTTTCTCGGCATCGCCCAGGCGCTCCTGCGCCTCGTCGAGCGGAAGGTCCGCCGCTCGGGCGATCTGGCGGTGTAGTGATGCTGAGCTCCGTGCACCGCTTCGCCTTGCAGTCGTACCTCGCCTACCGGGGGCTGTTCCTGTGGCTCACGCCCGTGAGCTACACCTCGAACATCCTCCTGCGCCCGGTGCTGGCGGTGATGATGTTCGGTTTCCTCGCCCAGTACGCGCTCGACCAGGAAACGGCGCGGGGCTACGCCGTGGGACTGGCGGGGTACTCGGTGGGACGGATCATCGCAGGCGGGGTGATGCAGTCGCTGTACCGCGACGCCGCCTTCGGCACGCTGGCGGCGGTGTATGCGTCGCCGGTGAACCGGGGGATGCTCTACTTCAGTCGCTGCGCCCTGCACGTGCCCAACGCTGCCCTCGTGGCGGCCAGCGTGCTCGTCTCGGCGGCGCTGTTCCTCGACCTTGGCTTCGCGCAGGTGGACTGGGGCGGGCTCATCGCCGCCTTCACGGTGATGACCTTCTCGACGATGCTGTTCTCGCTGTTCGTGGCCACGCTCATCCTGCTTTCGGGGACGGGGTGGGCAAACTGGATCATCATCCTGGACGGCCTGCTCCTCAGCCTGACGGGTGTCATCATCCCCACCGGGGAACTTCCCGTCGTGCTGTTCGAGCTCGGGCAGATCCTGCCGGTTACCCATGGGCTGGACGGGTTGCGCGAGGCGTTCGCGGGCGGTCCGGCGTCGGGATACTGGCCCGACCTGGGCAGGGAGGCGATCCTCGGTGTGGTGTACGGCATCGCGGGGTTGCTGCTGTTCCGGCTGGCCGAGTTCCAGGCGAAGCGACGCGGGGTGCTCGCGAGAGCGGGGTAGGGGGACGTGGTGACGAACGAATACGCGATCGAGTGCGAGGAGCTGCGACGAGTGTTCCGCTCGCGGCGCCTGACCGGTCAGGTCGAGGAGGTCGTGGCGCTCGACTCGCTCAGCCTGCAGGTGCGCCCCGGCGAGGTGTACGGAGTGCTCGGCCCCAACGGGGCGGGGAAGACGACCGCCATCCGCATCTTCTCGACGTTGCTCATCCCGACGGCGGGATCGGCACACGTGATGGGCCACGACGTGGTGGGGTCGGCCGGGGAGGTTCGGCGGCGCATCGGCCTCATCCTCGGCGGCGAGCGGGGAATGTACGAGCGCCTCACGGGGCGTCAGAACCTCGAGTACTTCGCCTCGCTCTACCTGATGAACCCACGCCGCGGGCGTGAGCGCGCGCAGGCGGTGCTGGAGCAGGTAGGACTCGCCCACGCCGGCGACCGCAGGGTGGAGCAGTACTCGCGGGGGATGCGCCAGCGGCTCCACGTGGCGCGGGGGCTACTGCCGGACCCGGACGTCATCTTCATGGACGAGCCGACCATCGGCCTCGACCCCGAAGCCGCGCAGGACTTCCGGAGGCTCGTCCCGGAGCTGCGGGAGCGGGGGAAGACGGTCCTGCTCACGACCCACTACATGCTCGAAGCGGACCTCCTCTGCGAGCGCATCGCCGTCATCGACCACGGCAGCCTGGTGGCGCTCGACACCCCGGACGGGTTGAAGCAGCGCTTTGGGGCAGGGCAGGTGACGGAGGCGACGCTGCGCCACGCGAGCCCCGACCTCATCGAGCGCCTGCGTGCGGTGCGCGGCGTGACCGCGGTCGAGTCGGAGATGGAGGGCGCGGCCCAGCGCGTCAAGGTGCACTCGGATGTCGGGCGGGACGTTGCCACCTCGCTGCGGAACCTGGCAGGAGCGGACACGCTGCAGAGCCTGGTGACACGCGAGCCGACCCTGGAGGAGGCTTACCTCAGCCTGATCCGGGAGAGCGGCACGGGGTGATCCGGGGGGCCGAGGGACCCACGCCATTCCTAACCCGCCTTCGGGTCCCGGCAGCTGAGGCCGTGGTCATCCCATGGACCCCCTCGAGTGAGGTCGAGCCCACGACTACTGCTCCCGGCCGATGAGCGTGAGGTACGCCTCCTCGAGCGAGGAGGTGCGCGTGGTCATGTGGTCGACGTGCTCGGCGCCGATGTGCGCGACGATGGGGCCGGCGTCCTGGTCCGAGGGGATGTGAACGCGCACGGTCTGGAGCATCCCCTCGACGCCCACCTCCACGTGCTGAACCTGGGGAAGCTCCGCCAGCGACGCCTGCAGGCCCTCCCGCGGCTCGCGCAGGGAGATCTCGACGACGGTCGCGCTGCCGAACTGCCGCTTGATCGTGGCGGGGCTCCCCTGCGCGACGACCTCGCCGCGGTCGATCACGATCAGCTCGTCGCAAAGCTCGTCCGCCTCGAGCATGAAGTGGGTGGTCAGCAGGATCGTGCGGCCGCGCGCCTTCAGCTCGCTTACCAGGTGGCGGAACTCGAAGGCGCCCAGCGGGTCGAGGCCCGACGTGGGTTCGTCCAGGAAGAGCACGTCGGGCTCGGTGAGCAGGGCGCGGGCCAGGTGGAGGCGCTGCTTCATGCCGCGCGAGTACTCGAACACCTTCGAGCCTCGCCGCTCGCCCAGGCCGACGAGCTCGAGGAGCTCATCGGCGCGCCGGCTCGCCTCGCGGGGCGAGAGGTGGTTGATGGCGGCGAAGTACTGCAGGTTCTGCTCGCCGGTGAGGCGACCGAAGAGCCCGCGATCGCCGCCCAGGGCGAGACCCGTCCGCCGGCGCACCTCGCGCGGCTGCGAGGCCACGTCGAAGCCGGCGACGCGCGCGCTGCCCTCGGTGGGCAGCAGCAGGGTCGAGAGCATGCGCACGGTGGTCGTCTTGCCCGCGCCGTTCGGTCCGAGCAGACCGAAGATCGTTCCCGGCTGCACGTCGAACGAGATGTCGCTGACCGCCACGATCTCGCCTCCGCGCCGCAGGGGACCGCCTCGCTGGAAGACCCGTCGCAGGTTTCGGCACTCGATCATCGGAGCATCCATGGTCATTCCTCACCTCCCGCGAGGATGCCGCGCTGCCGGGCGGCCCGGTCGATGGCTATGAAGACGGCCAGGCCGACCGCTGCATAGGCGGCGGCGACTGCGAGTTCGAGCAGGAGGTCAGAGGAGACGCTCGCCACCGACTCTCCCGCGAAGGCCCCGCGGAGGGCCTTCAGGCCGTGCGTGATGGGGAGCCCGTTGGCAATGACCTCGAGCGCGCGCGGCAGCCGGTCGACGGGGATGATCATCCCCGTCAGGCCGAGCAGGCTGCCGTAGCCGATGGAGGAGAAGAGGAACCAGTCGTGGAAGAGCGCGGCGAAATTGCCGAGCAGCAGCGAGACCATGAGGATCCCGATCGAGACCACGACGATCGCGACGATGTAGGTCAGGTAGTTGAGATCCCCCACGCTCAGGTCGATGACGAGGACGGCGAGGATCGTCGTGCTGATGGCGGTGAGGGGCCCGTTGTAGAAGTGCCCCAGCCCACGGGCGAAGTAGGCCGACGCCCTGCTCGCCGGTGATCCGAAGAGCAGGTGCAGCGTCCCCCCCGAACGGTCGTTGGAGAACGACTGCGTCACGCCTCCGACGTAGATCCAGACGATGGCGTATACGACCATCCCGATGCCGAAGCGGTCGACATCCCCGACCGAGGCGAAGCGCCCGATGAGGATGAAGTTGAGCAGGGTGAGGAACGGCGCGAGGACGATGTTGCTGAAGTAGGGGAACGGCGTCAGCCAGTGGAAGAGGCCCCGGTAGGAGAGGTACGCCTGCAGGTAGAAGTTCTGCACCCGGTCGACCATCTCAGCCCTCCGACAGTCCGCCGGACAGGCGGGCGCGCCGCTCCGCGCGCACGAACAGCCCGAACTCGAGCAGGGCGAACACGACCAGGAGCCCGACGGCCGGCACCCAGTTGAGGGCGACGCGCCCGAGGTCTTCCTTGCCGTTGATGGACCAGACCAGGGCCTCCATCGCCCAGGAGGTCGGCAGGAGGCGAGCCAGCCACTCGAACCAGTTGGGGAGGAGCGAGATGGGGTAGAAGAAGCCGCTCAGGACGACACCCAGCGGCATGATCGCGTTGAAGAACCCGCCCTGGGCGCCGACGAGAAAGCTGAGCGGGGCGAACAGGAACTGCAGCGCCACCACGGCCAGCACGACCAGCGTGAGCGACAGGGCGAAGGCGGCCTCGTGCTCGATGCTGGCAACTTCCCGCGCCACCAGCAGGGCGGCGGCGAACGACAGCAGCCCCACCATGGCGAAGAAGACGACGAACGCGAGCGACTTCCCCAGCATCACGAGCGTGAGGGGCGAACGGGAGAGCAGGTTCAGCTCGAGCGTGCCCGCCCAGCGTTCGTCCAGGAGCGAGAAGCCGGTTCGGAACACGCAGACGTTCCAGACGACGACGAACGCGGCGCCGACGGCAATCGCGAGGGAGATGCCCTGCTCGGCGCTGGCGCGGGCGATCCAGGCGGCGGCGGCCGCGGTCGGTATCTGGCTGATCGCGATGAGGAAGATCTGGTAGCGGCTGGCAGTGACGCGCCACTGCTGCAGGAAGGCTCCCTGGAGTGCGTACAGGTGGCCCATGACGCTCCCTTCTCTGAAAGACGCGTAGCCCGGCTCCCCTGTCTGGGGAACCACGAATCCCGCCCGTCGAGGAGGCCCCGACGGATGGAGAACAGTTCGGAAAGGACTACTGACCCGGCGCTTCAGCCAGCCTTGCAGGACAGCGGGATAGGGTCTAGTTCGCCGGGCAAGCACCGCGCTGGGGAGGCAAACCGACGCCCCCCGGCGGCACTGGACAAACCGCGGTCAGCCTTCGTCTTCGTCCGTCTCGGCCTTCGCCATCCGGTAGCCGACGCGCGGTTCGCTGAAGATCCAGGTGGGGGCGCCGGCGTCGTCTCCGAGCTTGCGGCGGATGTTCTTCACGACGGTGCGAACGGCCCCCGGGCGGCCGGAGTGCCCCGGACCCCAGACCCGCTGCAGCAGGTCGGTGTGGGACAGCACGCGGCCGGCGTGGGCAGCGAGCTCCACGAGCAACCGGTACTCGATGTCGGTCAGGGGCACGATGTCGCCGTCGCGGAACACCCGGTGCTCGGCGTAGCTGATGGTCAGATTCCCGAGCCTGTAGGGCTCCGACGGTTCGGTCGAAGCGCTCGCCACGCGCCTGCGCAGCACGGCGTTGATCCTCGCGACCAGCTCGGTCGGGGAGAAGGGCTTGACGATGTAGTCCTCGGCGCCCGCCTCCAGCGCCCGCGCCACGACCTGGTCCCGCCCGTAGGCGGAGAGGAAGATCACGGGGACGTCCTGAAGCTCGGGAACACGCTGCAGCAGCTCGATGCCGTCGGTCCCCGGAAGCACGAGGTCGAGCAACACCAGGTGGGGGCGCTCTTCGAGGATGAGGCGGCCGACCGCATCCGGCTCGACGGTGACGATGGGCGCGAACCCTTCGGCGCTGAGCGAGTCGCGAACGTACCTGAGCGTCTGCGGGTCGTCGTCGACCACGAGGACGCGAATGCGGCCTCTTCCGGTTGGGGTGGGGCTGGGGAGGACGTGGGGCCGCGCGGGGGTGTAGTGCACCTCCTCGACTGCGGGAAGGGTGAAGGTGACGGTCGCCCCGAGGCCGAGTCCCTCGCTCTCGGCCCAGATGCGCCCGCCGTGCGCCTCCACGATCCCCTTCGCGATGGCGAGTCCCAGGCCCGAGTCCGGCCGTTCGCTCTCTCCCTCGCCCTGGATGCGGGAGAACTTGCGGAAGAGGTCCGGCAGGTGGTCGGCGGCGATTCCTACTCCGTCGTCGGCGACGGAGAATTGCAGGTGCACGTCCTTGTGCTCGGCGACGACCCGGATCACCGTCGATTCCGAGGAGTGGCGGGCCGCGTTGGTCAGGAGGTTGCCCAGCACCTGGACGATGCGCTGACGGTCGGCCATCACCCGGGGGAGGTCGGGGGGCATGTCGATGTGAATCTTGTCGCGGCCGCCGCCGCTGAGGAAGATGTTCCTCGCCTGGTCCACCAGCACCCTGACTTCCGTGGGTTGAGGCGAGACGGACAGGGCCCCCGCCTCGATGCGGGCGACATCCAGCAGGTCGGTGATGAGTCCCTGCATGTTGTCGGCCTGGTCCTCGATGATGTGGTGGAACTGGAGGGTCTCCGCGGGGTCGAGCGCCGAACCGGAGCGGATGAGGGTGGAGGCGGAGCCCTTGATGGAGGTGAGGGGCGCGCGCAGCTCGTGGCTGACCATCGCCAGGAACTCCGCCCGCAGCCGCTGCAGATCCTCCAGATCAGCGAGGTCCTGGAGGGTCACGACCACAGTCTCGACCTCGCTGCCGGAGGAGATGGGGGTGGCGTTCACCAGCAATGTGGCGCTCCGCCCGTGGGGCGCGGTCAACACGATCTCCTCGGCGCGCACCGTCACCGCGTCGGCGAGTAGTTTGGCGATCGGGAACTCCCGCAGGGCGAACTCCCGCCCGTCGGACAGCCGGTACGTCAGCACGTCCTGGAGCTCCTCCACCGACTGGCCGGGACTGGACAGGCTGTCGAAAATCCTCTGCGCTTCCCGGTTGAGCGACACGGGCGCTCCCGTGAGGGCATCGAAGACCACCACGCCGACGGGAGAGGTGTCGATGAGGGTCTCCAGGTCGGCCCTCGCCCGCCGTTCGTCGCGGTGCCTGCGGGCGTTCACGATTGCCAGCGCCGCCTGCGACGCCAGCATCGCGAGGATTTCCTCGTCGTCCGCCGTGAACTCGGTGCCCCCCTCCTTATCTCCCAGGTAAATGGTGCCGACGTGCTGGGATTGGAGGAGGATGGGCGCCTGCAGGTAGGCGCCGACCGGGCCGCTGGGGGCTTCGAAGGGCGCAAGGCCCTGCTCGGACAGGTGCGCCGCGAGGTTGGGAAGCCGCAGCGGTTCCGGGCGCAGGCCGAGGTAGACGCAGATGTCGTGACCCTCCGGGATGGCAAGCAGCATTTCGCGCTGCTCCGCCGGCAACCCCGAGGTGATGAAGAGCTGGCGGCGCCCCGTCCCGTCGAGGACGGTGGCGGCGCCGACGCGCGCGCCGGTCAGCGAGCAGGCGCCGTCCACCACGCCCTGCAGCACGGTATCCAGGTCCAGATCCTCGGTGATGCGCAGGGCGGCCTCGCTCAGCTTCGCGAGGCGCTGGCGCAGGTCCTCGTTTTCCCGCTGCAGGTTGGAGGATTCGCTCATCGGATCCCCTTCGCGGGCGGCCGCCTGTCGCCACGCCCGCCCAGTTTCGCGGTTTCGGGTCAGGCACACAACAACTACACCTACCCCGATACGCGAGTGCACGTGGCCTACACAACAGATCCCTGGCCAGTCGGCCTGGCCGGTTACCCATCGCGAGGACCCCGCGTGGGACCTGGGGTTGAGACGCGGTTCGTGCATCTACTTCCACGCCCATCCGGTGGATGGCGAGCACCCCATGATCAGGCAGCCGCCAGCAACGGCGCGGGTGTTCGGGACCGGCCGCCAGGAAACACGGCGGCGGACCGGGGGCTACGTCACGATGGCGGGGCGGCTGCGGGAGTTCGCAGCGCCGTAACGTCGCGGTCGGGGAGGTGGTAGGCCGTACGTGACGGTAGGCAGTACCGCCTTCGACCTGCTGTTCAGCCTCTAGCCGGGGCTCGTTCACGACGTGCCTACCGGGGCCGCTCGACTGTTGCCGAGACTCTTCGCACCAGCACAAGAACATAGGCATGTCTATGCGCTCGTGCGAAAAGGGATGCGCTAGCTTCCACGTCGTGCTGACCTTCTGAGTGGCGAATGTCCTGCCGTTCGGCCGTTGGGGGTAATGCCCAGAAGGCTACTTCCTCTCGGCGGGTAACGGTTCGAATCCCCTCAGGGGGCATGACCCTCCGTCAGGATGTTGCCCAATGATGCCGACCCAACGGGAGGGGGTTTGGCACCGGGAAGATAGCGGGACAATAGGCGACATGGGCTGGTGTTGATCTCGTCCTGTCATGTGGAAGCTGGCTTGCTGGTCATGTTGGCCAGATGCTTCTCGAGGTCCTTTGCTGTGACCAATCCCTCGATATCTGGACTCGTCAAGAGCTCGTTGAGCACGAACAGCATTACTTCCATCACCCGGTCTCGTTCGCTAACGCCAACCTCGATTCGACCGTCATGCACTATTCGAGACCGGACGTCGTAGGCCCCTTTAGTCCATCTTGAAACGCCGTCTCGTACGCTCGCGTCTTCCGAAGCGAGACACCCCACACGCGCCGCCAGGCGCTGAATTACGTCATCCCTGCCGCTCGGGACCAGGACGCACTCGAGCGCAGTGAAGGCGAATGCGATGGAGTCCTCGGCAGTGTGCGCAGCCAATGCCCGGCCGCCCCACCTCACACCTTGAAGCAGGAGTTCCTCGACTTCGTTTCTGGACTCTGACTTCAGCAGGTCCTGAACCCTCTCTACGGCAGGACCTTGCCTTTCACGCACGATATCTATCGAATACAGACTAGGGCTCGGTGCATGTTGATAGGAACTGTCCTCGCCATCCGAATCCCAGATGAACCGAATGAAAGAGCTTGCCCCAGTTCGCTCCGTGAGTACGTACAGGGCCGAGCTAACTGGATGGACATTTGCGAGAAAGTGGTTGAGGCACTCGACAGTCTCACGCACTACGCGCTCGCCGAGTCTCTCCGCTGCTATCCGATCATGGGCTCGAATCTTGATTGAACCGACTACCGCGTCGTGGTCGTTAGAGGCCTCCCCGGAGCCTCCCGGGCTGGCTTTGGCAGATTCCGCAGCGGTGGAGGAACTTGGCTTTCCGATGATCCGCGCATCGACATCGCTCATGCGCTCGAACCGCACCCGGCCGAAGTCAAACGGAATCGTGTCTACATCGAACCCACGTACCTCGATCCCGAGCACGAAGTCGCGTGCGGGGCGGCCTACGAATGACTCTAGCTCCTCGGCTGCACTGCGAACTCGGTCGCTTCGTTTCCCCCCTCGCTTGCCTGACAGGTCTACGACTTGGAACACGGCGGCTCGAAGCGCCGTGTCCAGGGCGGCTGAGGAGAGGTCTTCCTTGTCGGCGACCTCATGGTGGAGCCGAGTCAACACCTCCTGATATTTGCCCTTCTCCTCACGGGTGGGATATAGCATTCCTTCACGCCGTATCCAAGGAAAGCCGCTGTTGCTGGACTCCTCGGTCGGCCTTTCGCTGGGTCGGAATCCTCGGAGAAACTCCCTGACATATGAGATCACCTGTGGCTTGTCGCGCTGACTCGGCACGGCACTGGCTCCTTCCGCATCCGTCGAGTTAGACGGGCTGACCGACCTGCGCATGGTATTGGAACCGCCGGGGAACGTTGCCAACAGAGCGGCGGCTTATGCCAGGAAGTTCGATTGATTGTGCTCTTCCAACTGGCCGCAAGCTCGATGCGCCCGGGTCGACTCACCGGTCGAGTTGTTGGAGGGCGAGCGAGAAGGTTCTCGCTCTTGTCCAGCCTGGTGAACCCACGCGCACCGTACTGCGAACTTCCCGCTGGCCGGTGGCTCTCTGAGGTCTGCGTGGTGCCCGGCGACTCATGCCGAGTGCCAGAGGTTTCCGCTCAAGCCAGGGCCTACGTTGCTGGGGCCCCGTAGGGAACGCGGCGTGAAGTCGCCTCCTAGCCTCCGCGAACTGTTCTTTGGCCTGGACGCGGGTATCCTTCAGCCGGCCCGAAGACTGAGGCGAGGCACGCATGAACGCACGGACGCACGGCGAGTTGGCGACCTTCATATGGAGCATCTGCAACTTGCTCCGAGGCCCCTACAAGCGCAATGAATACCGCAAGGTCATCCTTCCGCTCACCGTGCTCCGGCGCTTCGACTGCGTCCTCGCCCGGACGAAGGAGGCAGTGCTCGCTGCCGACGAGGGATACCCCGGCGACAGCCCGAACGTGCGCCGTCGGCTGCTTGAGGACGCTGCCGGGCGGCCGTTCTACAACACCTCGAAGCTCGACTTCGCGCGCCTGCTGGACGACCCGAACCAGATCGCGCAGAACCTCGGTCGCTACATCAACACGTTCTCGCCCAACGTGCGCGAGATCATGCAGCGCTTCGGCTTCGAGGAACACATCGCACGCATGAACGAGCGAAACCTGCTGTTCCAGGTTGTTCAGGCGTTCTCCAACGTCGACCTCTCCCCGGAGCGCGTCGACAACGTGCAGATGGGGTACGTTTTCGAGGAGCTCATCCGCGTTGGCGCCGAGCAGGCGAACGAGGAGGCTGGGGAGCACTTCACGCCACGCGAGGTGATCAGGCTGATGGTGAGCTTGCTGCTCTCACCCGAGCCAGACCTCGGCAAGGGCCACCTTATCAAGACGATCTACGACCCGGCGTGCGGGACCGGCGGCATGCTCTCGGTCTCCGAGGACTATCTACTCGAACACAACCGCGAGGCCCGCCCGCACCTCTTCGGGCAGGACTGGAACGACGAGGCGTGGGCAGTCTGCAAGGCCGACATGCTCATCAAGGGCGCGAACGCCGACAACATCATCCTTGGCGACAGCTTCACCCGGGACGGCTATGCGTCCGCAAACAGCGAAGGCCGGCCATCGCGGTTCGACTACATGCTCGCCAATCCGCCCTTCGGCGTGGAGTGGAAGCAGCAGAAGCAGGCTATCGAGCACGAGCGCGACACCCTCGGCGACCAGGGGCGCTTCGGCGCGGGGACGCCGAGGATCAACGACGGCTCGCTGCTGTTCCTGCAGCACATGCTGTCGAAGATGCAGCCTGTCGCCGAGGACGGCACCGGCGGCAGCCGTATCGCCATCGTCTTCAACGGCTCGCCTCTGTTCACCGGCGACGCCGGTGGTGGCGAGAGCAACATCCGCCAGTGGATCATCGAGAGTGACTGGCTTGAGGCGATCGTGGCGCTGCCGGACCAACTCTTCTACAACACCGGCATCTCCACCTACATCTGGGTGCTCACGAACCGCAAGGAGCCGCGCCGGCGCGGCAAGGTGCAGCTCATCGACGGACGGCAGTTCTTCGTGAAGATGCGCAAGAGCCTCGGCAACAAGCGAAACGAACTCTCTCCCGAACAGATCGACGACCTCACCCGCATCCACGGGGCTCTAGAGGACGGCGAGACGCGCGAGTTGCCGTACGAGGATCCGGTCACGCACGAGCAGCGCACGCGGCCACGCGTCGTGAGCAAGGTGTTCGACAACGAGGACTTCGGCTACCGCAAGGTCACGGTCGAGCGTCCATTGCGCATGAACTTCGCGGCCACCGAGGAGCGCATCGCCCGCATTGAGGAGCAGAAGGCGTTCCAGAACCTCGCGAAGAGCAAGAAGCGTGCGGGTCCGGCGCACGACGCCGAGGTCGCGGAGAGGCAGGCGCGCCAGGAGGCAATCCGCGGCCTGCTGCGCTCGCTCGTCGACCAGACTGCCGGAGAGGTGGTGCGCGACCGGGAGGCGTTCGTCGAGGTGCTGCGCGGCGCCGAGGCGGCCGCGGATGTGAAGCTGGCCGCGGCGGAGCGCAACGCGGTGCTGTCGGCGCTGGGCGAGCGCGACCCGGACGCGGAGGTCTGCCGCGACCGCAAGGGCAAGCCCGAGCCGGATACGGAGTTGCGTGACACCGAGACGGTGCCCCTCCGCGAGGACGTCGACGCCTATATCGAGCGAGAGGTACTGCCGCATGTCCCCGACGCCTGGGTGGACAAGAGCAAGACGAAGATCGGCTACGAGATCCCGCTAAACCGCCACTTCTACGTTTACGAGCCGCCGCGCCCCCTCGAGGAGATCGAGTCGGACCTGCAGGCACTGGAGCAAGAGATCACGGACCTGTTGTCGGATGTCGTGAGAAGCTGACGCATGACCCAGGAGCCCGAGTCCACCAAGCCGCGCCCCAAGCCGCCGCCGCTCAAGCTCGTCGAACAGGAACCCGACCCAGTGGAACCGTGGACCGGCGATGTGCTCGGCCGCAAGGAGACCGGCGACCGCCTGACCAGGATCATTGAGGGCCAGGAAGCGCCGTTCGTCATCAGCCTCGATGGCCGTTGGGGGACGGGGAAGACGTTCCTGCTCAAGCGCTGGGCGCAAGACCTACGAATTCAGGATCCAGGTTGGCAGGCGATCTACTACAACGCCTGGGAGGACGACTTCGCCGCGGATCCCCTGCTCGCGATCATCGCCCAGCTCACCGAGCACCTCGGAGAGAGCTTCGGGGAACGAGTCGGCAAGCTCATTGAGCTGGCGGGCCCTCTTCTGTACCACGGGGCTTCGGTCGCCACGCTTGTCGGGGCCGGAATCCCGCTTCCGCCGCTCCCCCTGGATAGCGATGACTCCCCCGCGGAGAAACTCGACGACTACCAGCAGAAGCGATCAGCGAAGGACGACTTGAGAAAGGCTCTTGGGCGCTTGGCGTCGGAAGTGCAGAGGGACACCGGCCAGCCCCTCATCTTCATCATCGACGAGCTTGACCGGTGTCGCCCGACGTTCGCCATTGAGCTCCTGGAGCGAGTCAAGCACATCTTCGACGTGCCCAACATCGTGTTCGTCTTCGGCATCAATCGGAGCGAGCTCGTGAAATCGCTCAAGTCGGTCTACGGGGAGATTGACGCCGGAATCTATCTCCGGCGCTTCTTCGACATGGAGTTTGTCCTACCCGAGGCAGATACGGAGACGTATTGTCACTGGCTGTTCGATGCATTCGGGATAAAGCAATTTCTGGATGAGATGTCTCGCCATGCAGGGAACAGAGTGCATACCGACGAATTCCACGAGATGACCCTAAGCGCGCCATACTTAGTTCGAGCCCTCGGTTTTTCCCTCCGTGACGTTGACCACATCGTGAGGATGATTGCACTACTTGGGAAGGGCCTTGAGCCTCGTCACTACATCTATCCTCCACTGCTTGTCTCGATCCTGTCCCTCAAGCTCATCGATCGCGAGCTCTACAGGAAATTCATCAACAGGGAGTGTAGCGCGCGAGAGGTGGTGGACTGCTTTGAGCGAAACCTCCCCGAACTATCAGCCGGTGTCAAAGCAGAAGAAAATGTGTTGAAGACCATAGAACTCAACCTGTACTGCGTGGAGGCAGGACCTGCATGGAAGTACCTCACTGACCCCGCTATTCGTGGAAAGCCTGGCGCCCTGCCCGAGAACGCATTCTCGCAAAGAACCCAAGCGGATAGGGAACGGCTCAACGAGTTGCTCAAGGATGCTGTTGGCATCTTCGCAATCAAGGGGATGAACAGAAACAGCCTCGCCCATGTCGCGAAGATGATCGATCTCTACCAGGCGGGCGCATGAAGGCTTCCCCCTACCCCAGCTACCGCCCCTCCGGTGCCCCATGGCTCGGCGATGTGCCGGAGCACTGGGGGGTGAGGCAACTGGGGTCCATTGGTTCATTCTTCAAGGGCAGCGGCGGGACGAAGGAAGACGAGGTCGAGGACGGTGTTCCCTGCGTTAGGTACGGGGACCTCTACACGCAGCACCAGTTCTTCATCCGGGAGACACGCGCAAACATCACGGAGGAGAGCGCGAGGCGCTACACGCAGATCCAATACGGGGACATCCTGTTCGCCGGGTCTGGCGAGACGCTTGAGGAGATCGGGAAGTCAGCCGTCAATCTGATCGAAGACCCGGCCTACTGCGGCGGGGACATCATCGTGTTCCGCCCTCTCGTCAAGGCTGACGCAGCGTTTCTCGGATACGCAGCAGACTGCTCGACCAGCATCTACCAGAAGGCTTGCATGGGCCGCGGGGTGACGGTCATGCACATCTACACACAGGCGCTTAGCCACTTGCTCCTCCCCCTCCCGCCCCTCGACGAGCAGCGCGCGATCGCCGCGTTCCTCGACCGGGAGACGGAGCGCATCGACGCACTCGTCGCGAAGAAGCGACAGCTTATCGAGCGGCTGCAAGAGTACCGGACCGCGCTCATCACCCGCACCGTGACGCGCGGCCTCCCGCCCGACGCCGCCCACGCCGCCGGCCTCGACCCCTCGCCCCGCCTCAAGCCCTCGGGCGTCGAATGGCTCGGCGACGTACCCGAGCACTGGGAGGTTATCCAACCGTCCATTGGCTTTGGCCGCATTGGAAGCGGAACTACTCCACAGAGCGACTCTGACGAGTACTACGACGGCGAGACACCTTGGGTCACGACCTCCGAACTGAGGGAATCGATCATCCTGGTGACAGCGAAATCAGTAACCGCAGTGGCGCTACGTGACCACTCTGCGCTTTCCCTCTTCCCGGTTGGCGCCCTGGTGATCGCTATGTACGGAGCAACGATCGGGCGGCTTGGGATTCTCGGGATCCCAGCGACCGTCAACCAGGCCTGCTGCGTATTCGCCGAGCCGACGAGGCTGGAAACGAAATTTGTTTACCACTGGCTGATGGCCTTTCGAGATGTCCTTGTCTCGCACTCTGCTGGCGGTGGGCAGCCAAACCTCAGCCAACAGGACCTCCGCGCACTCCGGATCCCCGCCCCCGCTGTGCCAGAGCAGGTTCTGATCGGGGACTTCCTGGACACAGCGACACACCAACTGGACGAACTGACTGCCAGGGCTGAGTCGGCCATCGAGCGCCTACAGGAGTATCGGACCGCGCTCATCACAGCGGCCGTCACCGGAAAGATCGACGTGCGGGAGTCGGCCACAACATCCAAAGGCCCCGCAGAGTAGCACTCTGATGGGTGTCGCAACCACTTGCGCCTCTCGGGCCTTTCCGCTTGGAGCACACCCGCAGCCGCCACCCTGTCGGCAAGGCTACAATCAGACGATGCCCACGATACTCAGGGAGGGGCCGTACCAGTTCTATTTCGTGTCAGCCGATGGAGTTGAGCCGCCCCATATCCACGTGCGGCGTGACGATGGCTTCGCAAAGTTCTGGCTCAACCCCGTGGAGTTGCAGACCAGCGGCAATCTCCGCAGACCGGAGATTCGGAGGATTCATCGCATAGTGGAGCAGAATCAATCACTGTTCCTGGAGGAGTGGAATGACTACTTCAATCGTTGAGCTGGACGTGCCGGGGGCGACCGCCGTGAGCGCCACCGAGGACACGCTGACCGCTGATCTCACGGACGGCCGCACCATCTCCGTGCCCCTGGCCTGGTACCCCAGGCTGCTCCACGCCACACCGGAGGAGCGCGACAACTGGGAGCTCTTCGCGGGCGCCCAGCACATCCACTGGCCCGATCTTGATGAGGACCTCAGCGTCGAGGGACTGCTCGCAGGCAGGCCCTCGGGAGAAGGCGCTGAATCCTTCCGCCGTTGGCAGGCGGCGAAGCGCGCCGGCCGTCCGTTGACCCTCGACGCCCTGCGCCGGCACGACAACGAGAATCGGGACGATTGAAGCTCCCGGCGCCACAAAACGTGAGCCCCAGAGCCGCTAGTTCGCCATGACCGCCACCCACACCGAGCAGGCCTTCGAGACCAACGTCGAGTACATGCTCCTCGACGGCGGCTGGCGCAGGGGAGACCTCGCCGAGTGGGATGTCGACCGGGCGTTGTTCCCCGCGCGCGCCGCCGCCTTCATTCGAGACACCCAGCCCGACGAGTGGGAGCGGGTGGCTGCGCTGCACGGCGCGGACATCGAGGAGCGCATCGTCGCGACGCTCGCGCGCGAGCTCGACACCAAGGGGACGCTCGAGGTCCTGCGGCACGGGTTCAAGTTCTACGGGCGCACCTTCCGCGTCTCGTATTTCGCGCCGGCGCACGGCCTGAACCCCGACGCCCTCGCTCGCTTCGAACGCAACGAACTCACCGTGACACGGCAGACGCCGTGTCACCCGGGCAAGGGCGACACTCTCGACCTCGTCTTCGCCCTCAACGGCGTGCCCGTAGCGACGTGCGAGCTCAAGAACCCCATGACGGGCCAGACTTGGCGTGACGCTGTCCGCCAGTACCAGCAGGACCGCGACCCCAGCGCGCCAGTCTTCCGCTTCAAGCGGCGCGCCCTCGTTCACTTCGCCGCCGACCCCGACGAGGTCCACATGGCGACGCGCCTCGCGGGCGACGCCACGCGCTTCCTCCCCTTCAACCGAGGGAGCAACCCTGGCGCCGTCCACTGCGGGGAAGGCAACCCGCCCAACCCCGACGGCTACCGCACCGATTACTTCTGGCGCGAAGTGCTAGGACGCGAGCGCTTTCTCGACATCCTCGGCTCCTACGTCTTCCTCGAGACCCGCGAGGAGAAGGTCGATGACGCGAAGGGCGCGCGCACGGAGAAGCGCGAGACGATGATCTTCCCGCGCTACCACCAGCTCGATGCCGTCAACCGGCTTGTCGCCACCGCGCGCGGCGACGGGCCCGGCCGCAACTACCTCATCCAGCACTCGGCGGGCAGCGGCAAGACGAATAGCATCTCGTGGCTCTCGCACCGCCTCGCAAGCCTGCACACCGACGCCGACGAGAAGGTCTTCGACTGCGTCGTCGTCATCACCGACCGCCGCATTCTCGACCGCCAACTGCAGGATGCCGTCTACCAGATTGAGCACGCCCAGGGCGTCGTGAAGGCGATCGACGAGGACTCGCAGCAACTCGCGCAGGCGCTCGTCGACGGGACGCGGATCGTGATCACCACGATCCAGAAGTTCCCGTTCATCATGAAGGGGTTGCTGCGCATCGCGGGCGCCGATGCGCCCGATCAGCCCTCGGAGGACGAGCAGGCGCAGGCGGCGGAGTGGCGCAAGGCCATCGCCGACCGTCGCTACGCCGTCATCGTCGACGAGGCGCACTCTGGCCAAACGGGCGAGAGCGCGCGCGAGTTGAAGGAGGTACTAGGTTCCCGTGCCCAGGAGGCCCTCGATGCGGCAGAGGACGAGGAAGACATCCTCAACGCCGTCGCGGAGTCGCGCGGCGCACAGCCGAACCTCTCGTTCTTCGCGTTCACGGCCACGCCGAAAGGCAAGACCATCGAGCTGTTCGGCAGGCTGGGCCCGAGCGGCAAACCGGAGCCGTTCCACGTCTACAGCATGCGTCAGGCGATCGAGGAGGGCTTCATCCTCGACGTGCTACAGCACTACATCGACTACAACACCTATTTCCGCATCGTGAAGCAGGCGGACGACGACCCGGAGCTCCCGAAACGACGCACGGCAGTCGCCCTTGCAAAGTTCCTGAGCCTGCACCCAGTCAACGTCAGCCAGCGCACCGAGGTCATCGTCGAGCACTTCCGCGAGCACGTCCGTCACCACATGGAGGGACGGGCGAAAGCGATGGTCGTCACCTCGTCACGCCTCAGCGCGGTGCGCTACATGCAGGCTTTCCAGCACTACATCAGGGACCAGGGTTACGATGACGTGCGCCCGCTCATCGCCTTCAGCGGCACGGTCACGGACCCCGACACCGGCGAGGACTTCACCGAGCCTGGCATGAACGTCGACATCGTGACCGGCAAGTCCATCAGCGAGGCGGCGCTGCCAGGCAGGTTCGCCTCGCCCGACTACCAGATCCTGCTCGTGGCGGAGAAGTACCAGACCGGCTTCGACCAGCCGCTCCTGCAGGCGATGTACGTCGACAAGCGGCTGGACGGCGTGCAGGCAGTGCAGACCCTCTCGCGCCTCAACCGCACCTCACCAGGCAAGGCGCCGCCCTTCGTTCTCGACTTCGTCAATGATCCCGAGGACATCCGTGAGGCCTTCGCGCCGTACTACGACCAGACCCAGCTGCTGGAGGCCTCCGACTCCTACAGGCTCGACGAGCTGAAGCACGAACTCGACGGTATGCAGGTCTACTACCAGGCCGAGGTGGAGGCGTTCGCTCAAGTCTTCTACCTGCCGGTCTCGAAGCGGCGGCTGGACGACCACGCACGCATGGAGGCGCAGCTCCAGCCGGCGGTCGGTCGGTTCGCGGACCTCGACGAGGACGACCAGACTGCCTTCCGCGACCGCCTCGGTGCGTTCGTGAACCTCTACGCCTTCCTCAGCCAGATCATCCCCTACGCCGACGCGGACCTCGAGCGCCTCTCCGCGTTCGGACGCATGCTGCTCCCGCACCTGCGGGCAAGCCACGGCGAGGCAGTCCACCTCGGCGGTGACGTGGAGCTCGAGTACTACCGCCTGCAGCGTGTCTCCCAGAACGAAATGTTCTTCGCGGAGGAGCCGGTGGTGTACGTCACCGGCCCGGGCGAGGTCGGCACCGGCGACCCAGAAGAGGACAAGGCTCCGCTATCGGAGATCATCGCTCGCCTCAACGAGCGCTTCGGTACCGACTTCACCGACGAGGACCGTCTCTTCTTCGAGCAGATCAAGGAGCGCGCACTCCGCAACGAGGACGTCCGCCGCATGGCCCTCGCCAACAACCTCGACAAGTTCGCTCTCGGCTTCCGCCCCCAACTCGGCAAGCTCATGGTGGAGCGCATGGGCGAGAACGATGAAATTGTGAGGCGCTACCTCGACGACGCCGAGTTCCAGCAGACCGCGTCCGAGGTGCTCGCGCGCGAGGTGCACGACGCGGTCAAAGAAACGGCAGATGAGCCGGGGGCCTGACCTGCGCCTAAGGGACAAGTCAGCCTGTGCGCCTGCACTGCGCTGCAGGCGCTGCGGCAGCATCTCGCCCAGGTGCGCGCAGACCTGTCACGGCGGGTTGGTGCTCTGAGCGTGCAGGACACGGTGCTCCGGTGGTTTGGCAGATCCATCGAACTCCTCTTCGGGAGGGGTGCGGCGGCGAAGTGGGCGCTACTGTGTGCGCTGTCTCTTCCCGCGTGTCTCGGTGCGGTAGTGGGGACGGGCTTGTCGTCGGTCATCACCGCTGACATCTGGACGCTCATCGGCTTGGGCTTCGCCCTCTGGTTTCGGGTTCTCGGAGGCGCGCTCTCGCTGTGCGACGCTTACTCTCGCAAAGTGAGTGGCTCCCTGTTTGTGCGGGACCCCGATGACCGCATGGCGGCAGAGATGGTTGAACAAGCGCTGCGAGACTCGGGCCATGAAGGACAAAGCAGGCTGTCCCAGTTGAGCCCTTGGCTTGAGCCCCTTACCCAGGCGATGGGGCAGCTCTCACTGCTGCTCGTCGGGATTGTGGCCCTTGTCCGTCTTGCGTACGGCGAGCCGATCCTGCGGCTGTTCTTCTGAAACGCCGTCGCTCTCCCCATTTTCCACTAAGCTGTGTGGCCCGTCGCTGCGCCGGAGTGCGGTGCTGCCATGCGGAGGAAGTGGCGACCAGGAGTATCGGTCGAAGGGCAGGCCTCGCCCCTACCGGCAGGGGCTGATGGCTGTGGAACGGGCCGCGCCAGCTTTGCCGCAGCATCGCTTCACGGGTACTCGGCGGCCTCTGCGAAACCCATACCAGCCCGGCATTGCCCTATCGCGCCCCTCACGAAGGGCCGCGGACACCAAGGCGGGTGACGCTTTGATCACTAGTCTGGGGCTGTTCCCGGCTAAGCTTGATAGTGCCTTGGTCTCTCGTGCACCGAGGGGCAGCTCTTGATTCGTGGAGAGTCTCCTTGCCGACATACAACTTCTCCCAGATATCGCCCTTCGAATTCGAAGAACTTTGCCGTGATCTCCTCCAAGCGGAACTCGACCGACCGCTCGAACTCTTCACCCAAGGACCTGACGGCGGCGTCGACATTCGGTGCCTTGAAACTCCGCAGAGACCTCGCCGTAACGGATGCAGCCGCCGCTTAGATACGGATTCGCGTATGATGCGCTCATACGTTCCAATTTGATTTCCCGGAGAGCTGCCGATGTCCCAACTCACCCACCAGGTCGAGCAGGCGCAGAGCAACGTGACGCCGACCGCCGCTGATGTCGATAACCCCAGGAAGGCTCACCAGCAGGTGCGTCGGGCCTTGGACTACGAGGGCGACGAGCCTGGAGACCGCGAAGCCGCCCTACGTGAGGTCGAGGGCGATCTGTTCCGGCTCAGGGCCCTGGATGACGTCCCCCAACGGGGGCTGCTCTACCCAGATTGGGAGTAGGAATCCCTATCGAGTCCGTGGGGCATTGGGCTACGGTCGCAGGTCTCGCGGTGGCCATCATGCTGGAGTTGTTAGGGGGCTGGTGCGCGCACGGCGCGGTAGTCGAGGAGAAGTATTTTGGATTTGGTGCGAAGGGGGACTTGGCAGTCCCTCGCCGCTGGCCCCTCTGGATTCGACTGTGGGTCAAGAAGCGGTCCGATGGCGAACTCACCCCCGTGCAACGGGGAAGAGCGGCGTGGATGACCCCTGAGTCCGCCCCCGTGTTTCGTGGTGTTGGCCGCTTCGTTGGTGCTTCCACGCTGCTGGCCAACATTGCGGCACGGGGAGTCCCATCAGGGCTGTGGCCATGACCTCTCCTGAGATCGCCATCGCCGTCCTCATCGGCCTGGCTCTGCTTCTACAGGGCTTGGCGGGCTGGCTGTCCTTCGTCGCGCACTATGAGGAGACTGTCGTGAGAGCAGGGAGCAAGGATGCCAGCTACGAACTCAACGGCCGGTTAGTTTCCGATCTCGCGGTGAACTGGGGTGACGACAAGAACGAGCAGCGGTGGCCATTCCGACTGACGACGCGTTGGTTCGGGGTAGCATCGAGTCCATCGACGCCAGTAGGGGAACCCGACCTGCCGTACGTCCACAGTGGTGCCAGAATTGGAGCTCGCGGCATTCGGTTCGTGTCGTATGCCCTCGCCGGCGGCGCCCTCTACGTCGGCTTCATTTTCGACACCCCAGTACTGAGGGTCCTCAGTTAAACAGCCGAACTCACTCACCGAGACCAAATCCTCGTTCACTCCTTCGTCAAGGAGACTGCGGTGTGACCCAGCGTAGCCACGATTCGGGACAAGCTCCCTACTCAAGCGGACAGGCCAATGGAGGGGAGATGCCGCGGACATCGGTCTTCGCCAGCGCGTTCTGGGTACGGCACACGTTGGCTCGCCCGGAACATTCGCGTTGGCGGGCGCTCGCAAGGCAGGGATAGACTGCCTCGGTGGGTCAGCTTGAGGGGCAGGTCGTTCTAGTGACGGGCGCGAGCCGCGGGATCGGTGCTGCGCTCGCGGAAGGTAACGCGGCTGAAGGCGCGGCAGTTGGCTGCCTCGCTCGAACCGGGTCAGACCTGGAGTCCACAGCTGCGCGCATTCGCGCGGCTGGCGGCAGGTGCTTGCCGTGCGCTGCGACATCACGGACGAGGCCGCCGTCGAAACCGCCACCGCGGCGGTCGCCGATGAGTTCGGCGGCTTGGATACGGTCGTACTCAATGCGGGGGGCACCTACGTTACGGCGACCGTTGAGGAGGGTGACAGCACAGCCTGGCGCCGCACGGTCGAGCTCAACCTGATCGGCTCCAACCTGGGTGCACGCGCGGCAATCCCCCGCCTTCGAGCACGTGGGGGCGGTCGGATCATTGTCATCGGGTCGGGGCTTGGGCAGCGTGGCACTCCACGCAACTCGGCGTATGCCGCGTCCAAGGCTGGACTCTCCATGCTGACACGAGTGCTCGCCCAGGAACTCGTCGAGTACCGGATCTCGGTGAACGAGCTGATCCCGGGGCCTGTGGACACACAGGGCCACGACGCCAAGGAGTTGGTCCCAGGGGCCGTCGCTTCCGCGAATCCGTCGGAGTGGGTCAAGTCTCCTGAGGAAGTCGTACCGCTTGCGGTGTTCCTCGCCTCACAGCCGCTCATCGGTCCCACGGCGCAGCGGTTCAGCCTGATGCGTCGGGACACGTAGCGGTCCAGCCCCACTGTCAATCGGCCTCTCTTCCACATCTGCCGTGTGCCCTACCGGTATAGTGATTTCGAGCGCCGAGGTGTCGCCCCGGATGGTTCTCTTTGACGACTTTGAACGCACGGCGGGACTGTCCGAGCTCCGCCGCCTTTCCCTCTTCGAGGGATATAACCAAGCACCCGGTGCTGGCGCTGCCGCGTTCCGCGAGATGTGCAACGACTGGTTCTCAAGGCTTCCTTCCAGCGGGAAGCTCGACCTCAAACGGCGATTCACCAGTGGCGACGACGACCAATTCAAGAGCGCATGGTTCGAGCTCATGCTCCACGAGCTGCTGCTCCGCCTCGGATTCGCCGCCGACGTTCACCCCGCCGTCTCTCACACCAGCAAGAGGCCCGACTTCCTCGCATCAGGAGAGGACGGCCGGTTCTACCTCGAGGCAGTGGCAATCTCCGCGACTGCTGACGATCGGCGCGTTACCGCCGCCGAGGACACTGTCTTCGGGTGGATCGACGAGCTTGACACTCCGGAGTTTTCCCTCATTCCCCACGTGACCGGAGAACTGACCGGCCAGCCATCAAAGGCACGCTTCGTGTCACCGATCCAAAAGCTGATGGACAGCCACAGCCGCTCCGAGGTCGAGCAGCAACTCGAGCAAGGCCAACGGGGTCCGACCACCGAGATTCGTGACGGAGACTGGAGCCTTGAGGTCGAGCTGCGCCCCAACCCAACCGGCCTGGCGACAGCCGGAACCTTCCTCATCCAGCCTCTCGTTACCGCCGACCTTCAAGAGTCAGATGATCTGCTGGCGGGCAAGATCAGGGGCAAGGCCAGCGAGAAGCGGTCCAGCGGCCTGGACGCCCCCTTCGTGGTCGCCGCGATTGTCTCCACGCTGAATTTCGTGCCGGAGATGGATGCATTCAGGATCCTGCACTCGCTCTGGACGGACCAGGGCGGCAAGCCCCAATACCGAAACTGCCACGCGGTGTGGCTGTTCCCTCTCCCGTGGGCAACGGCTGTCCCGCTGAGCTTCTATCAGCCCTGGCTGATTTTGAATCCCCGCGTCGAGACGCACCTCCCTGCTGAACTCCTGCAAGTACCCCACGCCCGACAGCCAAGTGACTGGGTCGGTGGGGTGGACATCACTCAACTTCTCAGCGCCTAGTTCGGGGACAAGTTGGCCAGCAGGGCGAGAGCCTTAGCACACCCATGACCCAGGAGACGCACGACCGGACGTTAGGGCTTGAGTTGCCCACCCTCCATCGCACCGCTGGAGCACTACAGCGCGAGCTCCAGTCTGAGGGCGAAAGTTCTCGATCTTGTCCAGTCTGGTGGGCCTGACTTGACGGTAGGCAGTACCACCTTCGAGGTGCTGTTCGCCCTGTAGCCAGCATACAAGCCGCATTCCACCATCGGCCTCATGGCGGCCTGTATGATCTGCGCTCACACGCCGCCATGTCGCCGATGCACGCAGGGGACTGGCCGCAAGACAACTCGCGATACCGCGTTGCCGCCTGCACTTTGCCGCCGTTTGGAGCGTTCATGCCCGGCCCTTCGAGCAGCCGAGTTCTGTTCCTCGACGACTCGGGGAAGCCCGCAGCCCGCGACACTACCAAGGCCGTCGTCATTGGCGGCTTCTCCATTCCATCGGAGAGTCGCGGGCGCCAAGTCGCGCTTCTATCCGGACCGCGGGGACCCCGCCACCTGGGAAGTCAAGGCCAAGCGCACGCTCGCACCGAACGCGTGGAAGCGCTCGAAGAACCGTCAGTTCCTCGCCGAAGCCATGCGCATCCTGGGCGACCTCGACTGCACCGTGTACACGGTCAGCATCGACAAGCGGCGGCTCATGCACCCCATGGAGCTCCAGACGACCATGCCACTCCAGCTCCAGGGGCTTGTGGAGCACTTCTCGGTGGAGTGCGCAACGCGGCACGAGACGGGTTTCATCGTGTCGGACTGGTCGAACCAAGACCTTCATGCGCATGCGAGCAGCAGCGTGGGGAGCTTCGTGATTTCGCGACGCCTGCCGCTCCACCCCACCATCTACTACGCCAACTCCTTGAACTCGCATCCGATCCAGGTAGCGGACCTCATAGCAGCCGTCAGGCGCCGGGCGATCGAAGGCGATACCAACCTCGAGCCGCTCGACAATCAGCTGGCGGCCATCACCGGTTCGCATCGCATCGCGGCGACCACCCACACCGGTCGGCGGTACACCAACCGAATCGTTCTCATCTGAGGGAGTTTACAAACGCGGCTGCGGGACACTACCATCGGGAGAGCCAGCCGGTTCGGCTAGTAGGCGTCAGCCGAATGCAGCCGATGTACCGTGGCTACGGGACCCCGGAACGCACGGGGTCCTTTTCTTTGCCCACGAATTGCGGTGCCGGAGCGATAACCACCGACTATGCGAGGCCGGACAGCTCTTGGCACGGATTGAGCCGAGCCGAACGGGAAGCAGTAGAAGCGACCTACTCAGGCGCAGCCTGGGCGTCGTCGACCTAGGAAGACCCACCCTCGGCCGCGAGCGCGGGGGCGGTCTTGGCCGATCCGCCCGCCGCGCACTCGGGTACTGTTCAGCCTCTCGCCGCGCGCTCGACGAGGCCCTTTCGCTCCGACGTACGAACATGGGCACAAGGTCGCTCAGGCCCGCGGTCGCCAGCCAGAGCCCCTAGTCCGGGAGGCCGTGGTCGCGGCCCCGCTGGATGTTCAGGGCGGCAGGTTCGCGGCCGGATCGCCTTGAGCACCGAACAGCAAGCCCTTCCGACCCTACACCTGGGGGCTGCTGCCTCTTCGACGAGCAGTTTGCCCTTGACCGGCTCCCGGTGATAGCCCACCTTCAGACCGCTGACAGGCTGACAATCGAGGAAGTCAAAGGCAGACTGCGATACACGAAGCGCTGCCTAGTGAGTGAAGAGGATCATGGGTAGGGCCTATAGCGTCGAGCTGGAGGAACTCGCTCAGACCTATGAGTGGGCAACTCAGTGTCCCATTCAAGAGCTGGCCGAAGCCATCCATGATCTAAGGGACCATCCCTTCCTTGCAATTGGGTCCGGGGGGTCACTCACGGCCGCAGCCTATTGGGCCATGGTACAAGAGCAGTGGACGGGGATGCCTGCCAAGCATGGAACTCCGCTTGATCTTCTGGCACTACCTTCGCTCAGCAACTACTCGATTGGACTCGCTAGCGCCCGCGGTTCCAATCCCGACATCGTAAAGGCGTTTGAGTCTGCATCACGTGGCGAACCAAGGGGATTGGTCGCGATAACGTTCGCTGAAGGCTCGAAGCTTGCGAACCAATGGAAAAAATACCCCTGGGCCAGACTCGTCAACTTCCGCCCGCCTATTGGTAAGGATGGATTCCTGGCAACGAACTCCCTTCTGTCTTTCATGGTTCTCATCCACCGCGCATACGCCGCCGCTGCTGGCAGGGAGGTCTTCCTTCCCTCCAGACTCCCGAAACCTCAGAGGATCGGACCGCCTCTGGTGCCTTCGCCAACGACCTACTCCATTCTCTACGCGGGCTGGGCAGCGGCAGCCGCTATGGACCTAGAGTCCAAGCTGGTGGAGGGCGGCCTCGCCGATGTGCACTATGCCGATCTTCGAAACTTCGCTCACGGCCGACATCACTGGCTGGCAAGGCGAGGGGAGACGACTACGGTTGTAGCTCTCGTCACGCCAGAGTGGTCAGAGTTGGCTGACAAGACCCTCGCCGTTCTCCCTCCCAATACAAGGACCGTCCGCTTGGAATCGTCCAACGATGGCCCCCTCGGGGCTATCGAACTTGTGAATGGAGGGCTATCCCTTATTGGAGAGATAGCGTCTCTGCAGGCATTTGACCCCGGCAGGCCGCGTGTGCCTCAGTTCGGACGCAGGCTCTATCGCATGAGCGTGAGCTCCACCAGCAGGCATCACGCGAAGCCCTCGACCGACCTACTGCTGCGACGCAAGCTCGGCGGTCTTCCGGCTCGCTGGCCGGCGAGCACAGTCGCTACAAGCAAAGAGGCACTTGTCAGATATCTAGACACACTACGGACCACTGAGTTCCAGGGCGTCGTATTCGACTACGACGAGACTCTTTGCCCGAAGGCCAACCGGTTCAGTTGCCTTCCACCGGATATTTCAACGGCCCTGACGAGAATCGTTGATCATGGGATTACCCTCGGCATTGCAAGCGGGCGTGGTCGTTCCGTTCGGCAAGCAATGAGGGAGAGCCTGGAACAGGAAGCTTGGGAAAGGGTCATTGTCGGATATTACAACGGTGGCTGTGTCCTTCGGCTGAGCGAAGGCGACCCACCAAGACATGGGGACATGGATCCCTCGCTTGCCAGCTTTAACGCAACTCTCGAGGGGCACTCCCACCTGAAGGATGTATGTGAGATCGAATCGAGACCGTATCAGATAACTCTGACGCCACGGGGAAATGTTCCCCTGGTCTGGATTCTAGACCTTATCCTCGAATTGGCAGCCGTCGACGGGCCCCCGGGCATCGCTGTCACACGGTCGTCCCACTCCATCGACGTCTTGGGTCCAGGCGTGTCCAAGCTGTCCGTCGTAAATGCATGCATCGCCCAGATCACTGAGAGGGAAGAGAAGAGCAACGTATTGCGAGTCGGGGACAGCGGCAGGTGGAGTGGCAATGACCTTCACCTTCTGTCCACGCCGCTGAGTCTGAGCGTTGCAGATAGCCCAATGAACCCATCATGGGCCTGGAATCTGGCCGCTCCCGGCCGGACAGGTCCTCAGGCTGCACTTGACTATATCAACGCAATGGAATTCGGCAGCGGAACTTTCACATTGGAGATAGGCCGCCTCGTGGAGGCGGTGTCGTGAGGGAAGCTCTGGCTGAACGGCTTCTAGCCGAGGTGATGAGTTGGTCTCCCGCCGATGTTGCCGAGGAGCGCCCCATCCTACAGGCCTTGGCAAGCTAAAAATACGACGCTTATCAGCAGTTTTCCACTGGCATGCATTTTATCGAAAGCCTGGCTAGTTGGCTAGCTAACTTTGACACAGCTGAGGAACGTCGTGACGCTTATCTCTTCGTCAAGACCAGGTTGCTCTTTGTGTCTGAAGCGGAAATGCGGTACCTAGTGGGGTTGAGCTATCACGACCATATTCGCAATATTTTGCTTCGCCGGGTTGCTGAGGAGTTGAATGTTTCAGATTACTCAATAAGCCGGATTGTGTCTTCTGATTCCTTCAAGAAGGCCGAGCGCAAGGCCCTCTTCCTAGGTCTTAGTGATGGAGCGAGGGTTGATGTTTTTCGTCGGATGGCGAGATTGAGCAATGAACAGGTTTATGGGACCTATCTCCTTTCCCAAGAAAAGTCTGAAGATATGGTTCGAGAACTGAGGCAAGACCTTTCTTCTTTCGAAAGGGATTCATCTAAAGAGAGCTTCAATACTGTGTTCCTTTTGGATGACTTTTCGGGCAGTGGCGACTCACTCCTTCGGAAAGAAGGTGGAGAGGCAAAAGGCAAGATCATCAGATGTCTAAGGACACTGCGAGAAGAGAACGCAGTAACGCAGCTTATCGACCTAAATAGCTGGTCTGTATATGTCGTGCTGTATCTATCCACTAGGCGAGCACTGGAAGACTTAGAGGAGAGAATCTCCGACCTATGGACAGAAGATCTGCCCGAGTGCACGGTGAGGCCACTGTACCTGCTTGAGGATGACATCATGGTGACCGACAGCCGAGATCCTCGTTTTGATGAGCTGCTGGAGCGTTACTACGATGAAAGCATCATGGATAGGCATCTTGCGAAAGGCGGACCCGATGTCAAACATGGTTATGCCGGCTGCTCGCTGCCGTTGGTTCTAGCACATAACACGCCAAATAACTCCGTCTACCTTCTCTGGGCTGATAAACCTGGCCTTGGAACCAAGGCTCTGTTTCCGCGAGTGAGCCGCCACAGAGAAGAGCTATGAGGGACCCGCGCAACCCCTTCCGCATGCGTGCCTCCGAGCACATCGCTTCGGACACGACCTTCCTCAGGTTGTTTGGTTCAGGTGTCTTGGACTTGATAACTGAAGAGCGCCCGTTTTCGCAGTCGCAGATTTTTCGCAGCGCTCCGGGCGGGGGCAAGACGTCGATGCTGCGGGTCTTCACTCCGAGCAGCCTAGTCAATCTTCACGCGAGCCGGAACAGCGAAGATCACAGAGACCTCTACTCCAGGATGAGAAGTCTCGGCGCCGTGGACGACAGTGGGCCCCAGCTGTTGGGTGTCATGCTGTCATGCGGAAAGAATTATGCAACGCTCGATGACTTGCCCTGGGACGATCTCAAGAAGGAAAGACTCTTTTTCGCCTTCATGAACTGTCGGATCCTCCTATCGACGATGCGATCAGCCATGCAGCTCCTCAACCTCGAATATCCGCAACAACTTGGCCGCTTGGCTATGGCTGCGGATCCAGATGTGTTGGCTGAGCTCGGTCTGCCCCCGGAAGGGGAGTGCACTGCCATCTTCGACTGGGCTCGCAGGACCGAGTCCGAAATATCCCAAGCGCTGGACAGCCTAGATCCTGACCCTCCCGCTCCACCAGGTCACCCCGACCTCTCAAGCCTGCGCCTCTTGAACCCCGCGCCGCTCATGTTGGATGGCAGGCCAGTGGTTTCCCGTATTTTGGTGATGTTTGATGATGTACACAAACTCGCCTCTTCGCAGCGCAGCAGTCTGAAGAATGCGCTGGGTGGGTTGCGCGATTCAGCGGATATATGGATCGCCGAACGACTGGAAGCGCTGACTTCGGAAGAGCTCTTGGAAGTTGGAGCTAAGCACGGCAGAGACTACGTTGATTCAGCTCCCACCCTAGAAGCCCACTGGGGGAATTATCCGCATCGCTTCGAACGAACCGTCCTGGCCATAGCGGACAAGAGGGTTCGCGAGGCACAACCGGTCGACATCGACTCGTTCAGCAGCTGTATTCAAAGTAGCCTGGAGACCCCAGACATGAGGAAGGATGTTGAGGCGGCATTGGCTACTCTGGAGCCGGAAGTTAGAGAGAAGTGGGAAAGTAACGAAAGGTTTAGCGATTGGCTTGCTGCAACCAGTGAATCGGAAGGGACCGCATACGAGAGGGCTGTAGCGTGGCAAACTACCGACATTCTCATTTGCAGAGAAATCGGCAAGCGCCAGCTCCCCCTCGGGTTTCCGTTGACCCCGGAAGAGTTACAGCAAAGAGATGGCTCGTCTGCACGATCCGCAGCCGAGCTCTTCCTGGCTAGGCGATTCGGGCTGCCCTACTATTATGGTGTGCCCAAGTTGGCATCTCTGGCGTCCTCTAATATTGAACAGTTTCTAGCTATTGCGGGGGAGTTATTCGAAGAATCTAGTTCTGCGGCGGTCTTGAAGAGACCACACCAACTTTCCAGCAAGCGGCAGCACATAATTCTCAAGCGCACTGCAAAGCAGTGGTGGGAACAGGAAGTTCTAAGGTCCTTGCCCCTTCAAACTGAGGTGAGGAGCTTTGTGGAGTCGATAGGGCGTTTTGCGCAATGGGAGACCTTCAAGCCCAATGCACCATATGCCCCTGGAGTGACGGGCATTTCTATCACAATGGCAGAGAGGGAGAAACTGCGTGATGAGGAGGTCCTTGCTGGCAGAAGCGATCTGAAACACTTAGCCGACGTGATCGCAATTTGTCTCGCACACAACATCCTGGAGGCAAGGCTCGATCGCTCTCAAGGGTATGACCGCCGGATGCTGCTGTACTTAAACCGCCTCTTGTGCTGCCATTTCGACTTGCCGCTCCAATACGGTGGCTGGCGCGCGCAAAAGCCAGAAGAACTGGCCCGCTGGATGATGGATGGTTACCGTCCACCTTCCAGTGATATGAGTCGGCTAGTTTGATGGGGAAACCGACTGAACCTGGCCGTTGGCTCGACTATGTCTTGCGGGGCGGAACAAGCTTCGAACCGTTTTGGAAGTCATTTCTTAGCGCTGCCAGCCGAGACCTCCTCGTCGTCGTCGGCAGGGGCTTTGACCCCCGAATGGCGAACGCCGTGTCTACGATCGTCTCACTGGGAGGAGACGGACGTCGCGATTGCATCCTGGTTGAGTACGACGAAGGGGAGCATTCCCCTTCTCGTGCGCACGACCCTGCGGTAGCGAAGAATGTAGGGGTGCTCGAGGAGCTCTTCAAGAACAGCGGTAACCTCATCACGAAGCAGATAAGGATGCGGTCGGAGGACGGCCGTAGGCGAGTTGGATCTCGCAGTGCGGCAGGCGTTTTCGCATCGTCTGGAGACATTGAGGCCTACACCGACATCTTGGTGGACATTAGCGCTCTGCCCCGGTCCATCTATATGCCGATGCTGGCCAGACTCCTCACTCTGGTCGACTCCATGCCTGATGCGAAGCGCCCAAATCTCCACGTTGTGGTTGGAGACAACCCAAAACTAGACGAACTGATCGTAGCGGAAGGGCTTAGTGACGACGCTAGCTATCTGCACGGATTTGAGAGCGGCATTGAACAGGAAGCCACAGCCGAAATTCCCAAAATTTGGATGCCGATCTTGGGTGAGGGGAAGATTGGACACTTTGAACGCATAAACGACCTCATCGGCCCAAATGAGATCGCTCCTATATTGCCATTCCCATGTCGTAATCCTCGCCGTACTGATGATCTAATACTCGAATACAGGGCGTATTTATTTGATGTCCTTCGTATCGAACCTACTAACTTCATTTACGTTCCAGAGCAGAACCCTTTTGGTGTCTATCGTGAAGTTATCTCGGCTATTCTTCACTATACGGATGCCCTTGGGACGCTCGGTGGGTGTAAGATTGTTATATCTGCGTTGTCAAGCAAGTTACTTTCACTAGGAGCTTTACTTGCTGCCTATGACTTGAAACAAGTCGGCTATCCGGTTGGCATAGCTCACGTTTACGCGGACGGCTATACGATTGCTGGAGAAGACGCGTGGGGCCGGACGTCAGAAGAGCTCTTTGAAGTTTGGATAGCAGGACAGCCGTATGCCCTCCCTTAGGTTGGAAAAGCCGGCTAGTGCTCAAGTCGCTTGTGTTGGAGCCGGCCTTGTGACGCTGGACATTGTCGTCGATAGGGAGTCGCCGGAGCAATACCTGGTTCGATCTGGTGGTTCTTGCGGGAACGTGGTGACCATACTGGCATATTTGGGTTGGGAGACGTATCCAATAGCGAAGATAGGGCGGGATAAAGCGGCGGAAATTGTGCTGAAAGACCTTAGTTCTTTTGGTGTGAACACCACCTTCATCGCTCAGGAAGAGGAAGCAAGCACCCCAACAATCATCGAGGGAGTGCGAAGGGCGTCGAGAGGCAATCGCACACATGCGTACACTCTTTACTGCCCCCGGTGTGGGAACAACCTGCCCCGATACAGAGCTATCCCTCAGGCCCTGGCAGGCCGCGTTGTCAAGGAGCGGGCGCAGGCGCAAGTGTTTTACTTTGACAGGCTTTCGAAGGGCATTCTGGATCTCGCCAGACATTATCGAGAACAGGATGCTCTGATAGTGTTTGAGCCGTCCGCCATCAAGGATCAAGGGCTGTTCAACAGGGCCGTGAGCTTGAGCCACATTTTGAAGTACTCTCACGAGAGGCTTTCAGACGTTTCCGGCGTCCTTGGGGACTATGCTGTCCCGCTTGAGATACAGACCCTTGGGGCTGAGGGCCTTCGATATCGACGCACTACGGGGAAGGATCAGGGGGCTTCGTGGCAGTGCATGCCTGCGTATCGGGTCAGCGATGTTGTTGACGAGGCCGGCGCGGGGGACTGGTGTACGTCGGGAATAATTCACTCTCTGGGTAGGCACGGCGTCAAATCTTTCTGGCGCACGCGAAGCAGTGGAATTGAGAGGGCATTGGAGTTGGGACAGGCACTGGCGGCAGCAAACTGTCGCTTCAAGAGTGCAAGGGGGGCTATGTACTCCCTATCCCTGCAGGAACTCGATGCAGTCGTGCTGGAGCTGGCCAGGGGCCAACCGCTTGGAAGCGCTCGGGAGATGGACGTGCAGGGGACTCTCAGCGAGTTACTTCAGTCGGTCTGTGCGCGTTGTAGTCGGGGAGCCTGAGTCGCAATGGCTCCCCGGTGCTAGAGGAAAGAAGCTGTGACGAGCGAGCACGTGCCGTTGTCTCTATCTAGGCGCAAGGTGCTCGATGACGTGGAGACGATCACGGCCTACGCGAAGGACATGAGCGACTACCTCGCCACAAGCGAGTTGACCGGGTCGAAGACCTTCATCCACTCGTTCGTGAAGGAGATCGCCGTGGCGCCGGGAGCGGCCACGATCCGCTACGCGATCCCGATGCCCGGGGACAGCCCCCTGCGCGGGGGCGAGGCCGAGGATGTGGCCCTCGGTGGGCCGGTACTGTCTACGGTCAAGTGTGGTAGCGCATAGGGGATTCGAACCCCTGATCTCCGCCTTGAGAGGGCGGTGTCCTAGGCCGCTAGACGAATGCGCCGCCGCCTTCAATCTAGCGCAGGGAACGCGGACCGGGCAAGAATCGGGGGGACGGGGATGGGAGGCCGGCCCGGGGCCACGGGAGAGCGGGTCAAGGGTCGGGAAACCGGGGCGGCCGCCAGAAAGGGCCGGGTATGGCGGGGGGCCGGCGTGGCGGCAAGAATGGACGTACCCATGACCCGCTCCCTGATTGCTCTCTGCGCGGCGCTCCTCCTGGTGGCGGCGCTCGTGGCGTGCGGAGGCGAGACGACGGGCGGGCCGGTCACGCCAACCCCATCCCCGACGACAACTCCCTCCCCCACGGCCAGCCCGGCTCCGCCTACCGCCGAGCCTTCCGCCGCACCTGCCTCCCCTTCCGCGACACCCGACTCCCCCTCCCCTTCCCCGGGCGAGGCGCACCCGCTCCCGGACGACCTCCAGGGCATGCTCAACGAGGTTGCGGAGGTGCGAGGTCTCGAGGCCCCGCCCACGCTTCGCGCCCTCACCGTTGCGAGGGACGGCGTGGAGCAGGTGTACCGGGAGCTCGTGACGGACGGCGACCTGGCGCGCATGGAGGCGGACACGGTGCTCTACCGCCTGCTCGGCTACCTGGACGCGGAGCAGACCCTGTGGGACATCACGATCTCGTTCCTGGATCTCGTCCTGGGGTTCTATTCGGCGGACCGCAAGACGCTGTGGGTGGTGACGGACGCGGAGGACCTGAGCCTGGAGAACCTCCCGTTGTCGCAGCAAGAGACGCTGGCGCACGAGATCCTGCACGCGCTGCAGGACTACCACTTCGACCTCAACAAGACCTCCGACCGGCTTGAGGGCGACCTCGACGGGTCGCTGGCCTTCACGTCGGTGGTGGAAGGCGACGCGGTGGTGCACACGGATCGCTACTCGCGCCGGTACCTGGGCGTGCCGATGGCGGGAGGTCTGTTCTTCGTGGCTGCGGGAGCGCAATTCGAGGCCATTCCGCCGCCGATCCTGCGGGAGATCTACTTCCCCTATACGACGGGGGCGGAGTGGGCGGGATACGTGCTGCGGACCGGGGGTGTCGAGGCGCTCAACGGGTACTTCGTCGAGCCGCCGCCGGCCACCACGCTCATCCTCCGCCCCGAGCTCGCGGCCTCCGGATGGCGGCCGGAGCCCGTCCGGGACTCCCTGCCGCCGGGCGAGGACCTCGCGGCCAGCCTGGGTGCCGGCTGGCAGGTGCTCGCGTCGGGGTCACTGGGCGAATTTCAGCTCATCAACTACCTCGCGGGCGACGCTCGGCCTCAGCGCGGATGGCTCCGGGACCCGCTCAACTTGAGGGCGGTCGCTGCCGCGAGGGGGTGGGCGGGGGACCACTACGAGCTGTTCGCGAACGGCGAGGGGGAGGCGGTGGTGGTGGCGCGTGTGCGGTTTGCCGACGGCGAGGAGGCGAGCGAGTTTGGCGCGGCGCACGAGCACCACGCGAGGGTAGGCGCCGCGATCCTCGAGACGGGCGAGTTCACGCTTGTCCGACGGCCCGACGGCAACATCGTGGCGCTCCTTGAACCGGTTGGGCGCGACGTGCTCTTCGCGATCGGCACGAGCGCGGAGGTGGTGCGGGCGGCGCTGGCGCCACTGCTGGGGGGCTAGGCGGACGTCCCGGGGGCGGCAAGAATGGGGGGCGATGCTCCCCACCTCCCGCGCCCTGCTCCTGGGCCTGGCGCTCACGCTGCTTACGCTCGCGGCCTGCGGCGGCGGCGAGCGGACGCCCGAGCCGGTACCCCTCTCGGGCCCCCTTCGCGAGATGCTCGAGGAGGTCGCTGCGGCGCGGGGACTGGAGGCGCCCGACGACCTGATGGTGGTGGCCGTTGCCCCGGAGGACATCGTCGAGGTGTACACGGGGCTCTTTGCAGAAAAGGACCGCGAAGCACTGCAGGAGGGCGGGGCGCTCTACCAGCTGCTGGGCTACATCGAGCCTGACGAGAGCTACTGGGACGTCACGGTCTCGACTGCGGAGTACTGGGTCGGTTTCTACTCCTCCGCAGACAAGACCCTCTGGGTCGTGACCGAGGAGGAGGAGATCGACGTCGACACGCTCAGCGACGAGGAGCGGCTCACGCTCGTTCACGAGATGGCCCATGCCGTCCAGGACCACAACTTCGGCCTGCGCAGGAGCGGGAGCCGGATCGCCTCGACGCTCGACGGCGGGCTCGCGTGGACGAGCGTCGTTGAAGGCGATGCCATGGTCTCCACCGCACTGTGGCAAGGGCACATCTTCCTGCGACCCGCGGGGGGCGTTGAGGGGCCGGTGCTGCTGCTCGCGAACATGAGCCAGGCGCAGGTTCCCCCCCAGATCCTGCGGACGCTCTACTTTCCCTACATCAACGGCGAGATCGCGATGCGGAACCTCGCGCACCGGAGGGGGTTGGAGGCGGTCAACGCCCTCTTTGCCATCCCCCCGCCCTCGACGGCGCACATCCTGCACCCGCGGCTGCTCGACGCGGGCTGGCTCCCGGCGTCCGTTGGCTACCTGCTGCCGAGCCAGACAATCGCGGCGAGCCTCGGTCCGGACTGGACCGAGACGGAGTCGGGGGTTCTCGGCGAGTTTCACCTGGCGAACTACCTGCTCGGTAGCCGTCCGGGCATTCCGCACCCGTGGGCGTGGGGGGACACCACGGGAAGCGTGGCAGCCGCCGAGGGATGGCGGGGGGACGCCTACCGGCTGTTCGAGAACGGCCAGGAGCGCGTGCTGGCGGTTGTCGTGCGGTTCGGCACGGTGGTCGACGCGCGGCAGTTCCAGAAGGCGCACGGGCGGGCGCTCGCCCGCTGGGAGCACACCGTCGAGGGCCCCTACACGTTCGTGACGCGAGACGACGGCTTCGTGGTCGGTCTCGTCGAGCCGCCGGTGCACACGGTGTTCTTCGCGATCGGGACAAGCGCGGAGGTGGTGCGGGCGGCGCTGGAAGAGCGCTAGGCGGAAGCTTCTTCCGGGTCCTCGAGGTAGGCGGCGAGGCCGGAGTGGAGGCGGCTACGGATGAAGCCGGCGCGGTCGAGGTGGCCGAGGTAGTCCTCGACCTGGCGGCGACGGAGGGCGCGGAGGGCGGCTTCGCCCCCGGCGGCGTTCTCGCGGCTGCCGCCGAGGAGGAGCACGAGCGGCTCGCGCACGGCGGGGTCGTCCCACTCACGGGCGAGGCGCACCTCGGCCTTGGCCAGGTAGCGCTGCTGCTCCAGGCGACGGTCGGGCATTGCCCCGAGGAACGCCTCGAGGCGTTCGACCTGGTACTCCATGAGCCGATCGCGGTCGGCGGCGACGAGGGCGTAGAGGTCGCGTTCGAGCTGGTTCTGGGCGATGTCGCCGGCGTGACGGAAGAAGGTGAGGAAGGCGCTGTCCTGCACGAAGAGGTAGGCCATCAGCTCGGGGTAGCTGCGCGACTCGGTGGCGCCGCGGATGAGGTCGGTGGGCGCCTGCAGGCCGAGCCCGCCGCCGTTCGAGAGGGCGCGCTTGCGGAATGCCTCGGAGTGGCGGGCGAGGTCGTAGATGACGCTGCTCATGAAGAGCTTCATCTCGACGAAGCCGTAGCTGATCTCGGGGAGCCAGCGGCCGAGGACGGTGGCCTCGGCGTAGGCGCGCTCGCTGTGCTCGGTCATCACCTGGCAGATGGCGTGCTCGATGTCGTCGGGGAGGGCCTCGAGGCTGCGCCAGCCGAGGTCGGTGGCAGGCGCCCAGCGGTCGCGGATGGCGCGCTCGTAGAGGTCGGCGACGGAGGGGGACCAGACGACCGCCTTCTCGAAGATGGTGTAGCCCATGTCCTCCTGGCCCTCCTGGGGGTTGGAGCCACGGGCGATCTCGGTGCGGTCGGTCCAGAGGTCGGGGATCTCGCCGTAGGAGCCGACCATGATGTCGCCCACGGTGAGGCCCATCTCGGGGTCGGCCTGCTCGGCGCGGACGCCCCACTCGGTGGGGGCGTCCATCCAGGTGAGGTCGGGCTTGAGGGGTTCGCGGTCGAGGAAGCTCTTCGCCTGCGCGGGGGCGAGCCTGGTGGAGAGGGCGCTGCTGAGGGTGCGGGGCTTGTAGCCGTAGTCGAGGGCGCGGTCGAGCAAGCCCTCTTCCCAGCCGAGGGCCTCGGCGGCGGCGCGCATCTCCGCGGTGATGGGGCCTTCGGCGGCCACGCCGTCCTCGGCCATGGCGCTAGTTGGCGTACTGCGCGAGGGCAGGGCCGAGCCGCTCGCTGCGATCGCCGAGACCCGCGACCTCGAGGCGGTGGAGGTACTCCTTCACCTGGCGCCTGCGGAGGAGCAGGAACTTGGCGACGCCCTCGTCGAAGCGGTCCTTGCCGCCGCCGAGGAGGATGCAGAGGGACTCGAAGACGGGCGGGAAGGTGACGTCGCCGCTGCCGCCGCCGGCCGAGCGCTCCTCGGCCTTGTCGAGGTAGTGGTGGATCTCCTCGCGGCGCTCGGGGGTCTCGGAGAGGATGTGCTTGAGGTGCATCACGCCGAAGGCGAGATGGCGGGACTCGTCCTGGGCGGCCATGCGGAAGATGCGCTTGTCGGCCTGGGTGGGGCCGATGAGCTCGCCCATGCGGAACATGGACTGGACGAAGCCCTCGGCCTGGACGTGCATGAGGACGGACATCTCGGTGAAGTCCTGGGCCTCGATGAGGTTGCGGAGGCCGAGGCCGGCGCCCTGCTGGAGGAGGCCGCCGCCGTTGGCGAGGGCGCGCTTGCGGAAGACGTCGGTGTGGCGCGCCTCGTCCATGATCTGGCTCATCAGGAAGAGGCCGACCTCGAACTCGTCGCCGCTGATGCGGGGGAGCCACTGGCCGGGCACGTCGCCGGCGATGAACTCGACCTCGGCCAGCATGGTTGCGACCTGGCACATGGCGCGCTCTTTCTCATCGGGGAGCTCGGCGAGGGTGTCCCAGGGGATGTCGCGGGCCGAGGACCACTGGCGCTGGATGGCCTCCTCGTAGAGGGAGCGGCACTGGTCGGCCCACACGTCGTGCTTGGTCTGGTAGGTGAGGCCCTGGCGGTGGGCATTCTCGCGGGGGGCGGCGCCGCGCAGGCGGGGGGTCATGTCGCGCGGCAGGTCCTCTTGCGAGGCGTAGTCGCCGATATCGATGGCGTCGAGCGTGAGGCCCTTCTTGGTGGGCTCGGCGGAGGTGGGATCGTCGTAGAGATCGAGCCAGGAGAGGTCGAGCTCGGGGGTTGTGGGGGCTGCGCTCATGGTCTCCACCCTTGTGGCGAGAGGTACGCCTTCGAGTGTACGGGTGGGGATGCGTGAATAGAAGAGGCGTCAGGTCAAGACAAGTGGCGCTCCGCGTGGCACGATCAGGGTGATGCCGAAGCAAGTGGTCAACGTCGCCAGCGACGACTACCTGAGCGCGATCTACCGCCTCAACCACGATGAGGGGGAGGGCGTGATCGCGGTGCGGCTGGCGGATCGCCTGGGGGTGACGCCGCCATCGGTGGCGGGGATGCTGAAGCGGCTGCAGCGCGACAACCTGGTTTCGATCAACCGGCGCAAGATGATCGAGCTGACGCCGGAGGGTTTGCGGCGGGCGGAGGAGATGGTGCGGCGCCACCGGCTGGCGGAGTGCCTGCTGACGAGCGTGCTGAACGTGCCCTGGTGGCGCGCCTACGAAGAGGCGCACCTGCTGGAGCACGGCATCTCGGACGTGACGGAGCCGCACCTGATCGAGACGCTGGGGAATCCTAACCGGAGCCCCTTCGGCTACCCGATCCCGGGGCTCGCGAACGCGGGGAACCTCTCGATGACCACCCTGGCGGACGTGCCCGAGGGGGAGACGGTCGAGATCGAGCGCGTGTTCGAAGAGGACGAGCAACTGCTGCAGTTCTTCGACGCCGAGGGCATCCGCCCCGGCCAGGTGGTGAGGTTGGTGTCCTCGGAGCCCTACCGGGGCACGGTGACGGTGTCGATCGAGGAGCGCGAGATCGTGATGGGCACGCAGGTGGCCGGGCGGGTCTGGGTGAGCGCGCTCCAGGGCGCCGCTGCAAGCTGATCGCATCCAGCAGGGGTCCTCGCTCCCACGATGGCAGCGAAGCTCGTAGGATGCGCTGACGCGCGCGCCAGCGTGCGCCAAACCACGCCAGAGGTGGCTCTTCATGGCCGACGACGACTACAAGGGCCCGGTTCCCGTGCCCACACCCGAAACCCAGGACTTCTGGGATGGGGCGAAGCGAGGCGAGCTGCGCCTGCAGCGCTGCGGCGAGGACGACTGCGACGACGTGATCTTCCCGGCTCGGTCGTTCTGCCCGGGCTGCGGCTCGCGCTCGGTCTCGAACTTCACGGCGAGCGGCAAGGGCAAGCTGTACAGCTACGTGATCAACCACCGGCCGCCGCCGGGATTCGGTCCGGAGCCGCACGCCATCGCCATCGTCGAGCTTGATGAGGGGCCGCGGATGATGACCAACATCATCGACTGCGAGCAGACGCCGGAGGCGCTCGTGCTCGACATGCCCGTCGAGGTGGCGTTCACGCCGATTACCGACGAGATTTCGCTGCCGAAGTTCCGGCCGGCGGGAGGTTAGCCATGGAGCCCCGTTCCGTAGCAATCGTGGGAGCGGCCGAGACGACCGAGCTCGGCCGCATTCCCGGCCTCTCCAAGATCCAGCTACACGCCGACGCCGCCCTGAACGCGATGGAGGACTGCGGCCTGAAGCCGAGCGACATCGACGGCGTGGCGACTGCGGGCGAGGCGCCCGCGGGCATCGCGCACTACCTCGGCATCACTCCCACGTGGGTGGACGGCACGGCCGTGGGCGGCTGCTCGTTCATGCTGCACGTGCGCCACGCAGCTGCGGCCATCAACGAGGGACTCTGCGAGGTCGCGCTCGTCACGCACGGCGAGAGCGGGCGCTCGCGCGTGGGCATGGACCGCTTCGGCGGGTCGCCGGCGTCGCTGGCGGGCCAGTACGAGGCGCCCTACGGCCTGAGCGGGCCGCCCTCGATGTTCACGCTGGGCGTGCTGCGCTACATGAAGGAGACGGGCATGACGCACGAGCAGCTCGCCTCCGTCTCGGTGGTGCAGCGCGAGTGGGCGGCGCTCAACCCGCGCTCGACCTTCAAGGACCCGATCACGGTCGACGACGTGCTCAACTCGCGGATGATCGCGTACCCGTTCCGGCTCCTGCAGTGCTGCCTCGTGACGGACGGGGGCGGGGCGTTGATCCTCGTCTCGAAGGAGCGGGCGCGGGACTTCCCGACGAAGCCGGTCTACCTCCTCGGCACGGGTGAGAGCGTGGAGACGCCGATGATCAGCCAGATGGAGGACATGACGACCTCCCGCGCATTCCGCGTGGCCGGCTCCAAAGCGTTCGAGGAAGCGGGCATCACGCACAGCGACGTGGACCACGTGATGATCTACGACGCCTTCGCGCACCTCCCGATCTACGGGCTCGAGGACCTCGGGTTCGTGGGGCGGGGCGAGGCGGGCGCCTTCATCGAGGCGCGCAACACCGCCCCGGGCGGTCCCCTGCCGGTGAACACGAACGGCGGCGGCCTGAGCTACATGCACTCGGGCATGTACGGGATGTACGCCCTGCAGGAGAGCGTCCGCCAGATGCGGGGGACGGCTCCGGCGCAGGTGCCCGACGCCACGATCAGCGTGTGCCACGGCGTGGGCGGCATGTTCATGGCCTCGGGCACGATCATCATGACGAACGAATAGTTTTCTGGGCCGGCGCGGATGGTCGCCCCTCGACGGTCTTCGCCGCGAGGGGTGAACCAGGCGCCTCCCCTGACTGAAGGAGCGACGGCGATGCGTGAGAACACGGTGAAGGCGCGCTGGCGGGCGGGGGAGGTCGCGCTGGGCGGGTGGCTTTCGCTGCCGAGCTCCCTCAGCGCCGAGATCATGGCGGGCGAGGACTTCGACTACGTCTGCATCGACATGCAGCACGGGGGCATCGACTACCAGACCGCGCTGACGATGCTGCAGGCGATCAGCACGACGGAGACGATGCCGTTCGTGCGCGTGCCCTGGAACGAGCCGGGGATCATCATGAAGATGCTCGACGCGGGCGCGATGGGGGTGATCATCCCCATGGTGAACAGCGTGGAGGAGGCGCAGGCGGCGGTGGCGGCCTGCCGCTACCACCCGGAGGGGAACCGCAGCTTCGGTCCGCTGCGGGCGACGATGTACGCGGGCGGCGACTACTTCACGCACGCGAACGCGGAAGTCGCCTGCATCCCGATGATCGAAACGGAGCAGGCGCTCGACAATCTCGACGACATCCTCTCGGTCCCGGGCATCGACGCGGTGTACGTGGGCCCGGCGGACCTGAGCATCACGCTGGGGCAGCCGCCGGGAATGGCGAACGAGGGCCGCTTCGAGCAGGAGCGCGTGCGCCTCGCCGAGGCGTGCAAGGCGCACGGCGTGATCGCAGGCATCCACGCGAACGCGCAGCTCGCGGAGAAGCACGCGTCGGCGGGGTTCCAGCTGGTGACGATCAGCAGCGACCAGGGCGGCATGCGCGTCGCCGCGCGGGCCGACCTGGAGGCCGCGCGGGGCAGCTAGCGACGCCTCTTCGTTTCCCTGGTTTCCCAGCCGGTTAAGGGCCGGTTAGGGGCTGCGTGAGCCTGCCTACGCCCTCCTCCCGGAAGCCCGCACACTGCCGTTGGGACCTTGTACGGTGGATTGGGAGGGGAACGATGTGGAAGCTCGCGCTGCTGTTCTCTGTCACCGCCCTGATCGTGATGACGGTGCCCGCCATCTTCCTGACGCGGGGCACGTCGAGCGCCGACGTCGACACCGTCTCCGGCACCGTGCGGTACACGGGCGGCGGAGTGGATCTGCCGATGGGGGCGTGCGTCGAGGTGGTGCTGGTCGACGTGACCGGCGACGACGCCCTGGCGATCGCACTGGGGCGGCAGGTGATCGAGGATGCGGGCACCTTGCCCGTTGACTTCCAGATTCCCTACCAGACGGACCGGCTGACACCGGGAGGGGCGCACGAGATCTGGGTGGCCGTGCGACACCAGGGGGAGCTCCTCTACACCACGACCAGCGACATCGAACTCAATCGGTCGGTGTCGGACATCGAGGTGGCGGTGGCGCCGCTGGCGATGCCCTAGGGGCCCTGCTCGCCCGCGGCAGTGCGGTCGGCGGCGACCTCCTCGAAGGAGGTCGTGCGGGGGGCGACCTCGGCGCCGGAGCGGACCCAGTAGGCGCGACCGTTGCGGGCCTCGGCGGGCTCCTGGCCCTCGAGCAGGTTGCGGGCCATGCGCAGCATCAGGCGGCGGAACTCGATGATGGCGACATCGGTCGTGCCGAGGTGCTCCCGGGTGCGGTCGTAGATGGGCCCCTGGCTGTCCTGGATGCAGGCGTCCTGCTCGGAGATGCCCTGGACGCCGGTGAAGCTGGTCGTGCGCTGGGCCTCGCGGTCGATGAGGTAGTCGTTCGAGCGGTTGCGGACGGGGCGGTAGTGCTCGTCGACGATGGAGTGGATGCTCGCCTTGCCGCCCTTGATGACGGCGAGCTCCTCCTCGGTGATGGGGCGGTCGGGGTTCCAGGTGTAGGTGTAGATCCAGCAGCTGTGGTCGTCGATGGGGACCCAGGTCTGGCCGTTGATGTTCTGGCCGCGCTCGGCGCCGGGGGCGAGGCTGTGGTTGGGCACGAGGAACTGGGTGATGCGCCAGTAGAAGCTGTCCTCCTCGGCGAAGCGGGCGCCGCCGATGACGAAGCCGGCGTCGGTGGGGCGGATGGAGAACTTGGGCGAGCCGTCGGCCTTCATGTAGCGCAGGGCCTTCGGGGCGTCGGGAGGGAGCTCGCCGACGAGCATGTGCAGGAAGGAGAAGTGGGCGGTATCGATGGCGCCCTCGAGCGACTGCGCCCAGTTGCACTGCTGGAGCTTCTTGGAAACGTAGCGGTGGCTTTCGGGGACGTGCGCCCACTCGAAGTCGGGCAGCTCCGGCAGGGGCAGGTCGGGCGGGCCCAGGTAGGCCCAGATGTAGCCGCCCCACTCGCGGGTGGGGTAGGCGGCGATCCCGACCTTGTCCCTGAACTGGGACTCGGGCGGCTCGGAGGGCATGTCGACGCAGTTGCCGTCGACGTCGAACTTCCAGCCGTGGTAGACGCAGCGCAGGCCGCACTCCTCGTTGCGGCCCCAGAACAGCTCGGCGCGGCGGTGGGGACAGCGCCCCTCGATCAGGCCGACGGTCCCGTTCGTATCGCGGAAGGCGACGAGCTCCTCGCCGAGCACGCCGACCCGCACGGGCGGGCAGTCGGGTTCGGGCAGCTCGGTGGCGATGAGCACGGGCAGCCAGAAGCGCCGGAAGAGGTCGCCCATGGGCGTCCCGGGGCCGGTGCGGGTAAGGAGCTCGTTGTCGTTGGCGCTCAGCATCGGCGGCCCGATGGTAGCACGGGGGCGTGGCGTCCTTGCGGAGGCGTTCGCGCGTCGGATACGCTCGCGGGAGAGGGAGTTGCCCCGTGTGGAGCCTCATCTGGCAGCTGACGAAGTGGGTGCACCAGCGGGCGAGCGACGCCTACTGGGATGTCACGGCCTGGACCCTTGACCTGGTCGGCATCGACCTCTCGAAGATCGACTTCGGCGACGGTGGCGGTTTCGGCGGGGGCGGGGGCGACGGCGGCGGGTAGGGCGCTCTAGACCCCGTCGTACTCCTGCGGATAGCGCCAGGGGTTCTGCGGCTGCTCGGCGTCCTCGTCGAGCGTCCACATGGGGAGGGAGAGGCCCTCGCCCACGTCGGCGAAGACCATGCGCATGCGGCTGCCGATGCCGACCCGGCTGACCAGCTCGGGCGGGGCGAGGTCGCCTTCAGGGGTGACGAGGTTGCCGGCGACGCGCAGGGCCTCGTGTTCGGATGGCTCCCCCTTCTGCGTGTCGAGGTCGACGATGAGGATGAGGTAGGGGGTGTGCTCGCGGAACGCGGGCTGGATGGCCTGGTGGACTTCGCCGTAGGAGTGGACGGCGCCCTTGCCCTCGACGGGCGTCCACTCGAACTCGCGGTTCTGGCACCAGGGGCAGGCGGTCCCGGGCGGGTAGCGCAGGAGGCTGCAGGCGGTGCATTTCTGCAGGTGGAAGTTGTGGTCGGCGCAGTGCCCGAAGTAGGCCACGTTCTCGTGGTCGATATCGAGGATGCTGAGGTTCATGCCGCGGTATTCGCCTTGAGGCATGGCCCTATCCCTTCCGCATGACGAGCGAAGAGCCGGTGCCCGGCATCGCCCAGCCGAGGTTCATGGAGATGTTGGCGTCGGGCACCTGGCGACAGGCCCCGCCGGAGTAGTCGTAGGTGTGCAGGCGGCGGCCCTGGTCGTCCGTCGGGCAGTAGCAGTCGACCTCGCCACGGAGCTGGCGCACGTTCTCGATGATCATGTTCATGCCGTGGGTGTAGCCCTCGCAGAGGTGGCCGCCGGAGGTGTTGTTGGGGCGCTCGCCGCCGAG
>JAJDUR010000094.1 GCA_022826585.1 Dehalococcoidia bacterium | reverse complement strand
CCTCGCCCTTCTCGAGGTGCTCGCGCGCGGAGCGCTCGGCGCGCATGCGGCGCGCGCGGATCTTCCGCGGCGAGTTGGGGTCGCCCACGTCGCCCGCGGGGGCGGCCGCCGCTGCCGAAGCGGCAGCCGCGGCGGGAGCGGGCGTGCCGATGGGGGGCACGGGCTCGCCCGTGATCTCCGTGTACAGCTCGCTGGCGTAGCGGCGCAGGGCGGCGATCGTCTCGTCGCTCACCTCGCCTGCTTCGCGCTCGGCGCGCGCTTCGCGCTCGGCCTTCATGCGGCGGGCGCGCAGCTTGCGCGGCGAGAGCGAGGCGACCTCGTCGTCCTCGGCGGTAGCGCCGGCGGCCGCCGTCGCGGCCTGCGCCTGCACCTCCGGCTCGCGTTCCTGGATGGCCGCCCCCAGCCCCTGCGCGATGCGCTCGGCCTGCGCCTCCTGCGCCGCCGGCCGGGCGCCGGCGAAGCCGATCTCCGGCAACTCCTCGCCCTCGGCCAGGGCTGCGTTCCGCTCGATGTTGTCCAGCGGGCGGAAGGGGTTCTCCAGCTTGCCGCTCTTGCTCGCCTCGAGCAGGTCCTCGATGTCCTTGTGCAGGTCGCGACGATCGTAGGCGGAGTGCTCGTGGCCCTCCCACGTGTTGTCCATCGCGATCGCCTCGAAGGGGCAGACCTCGATGCAGATGTTGCAGCGCATGCAGCGCGCGTAGTCGATCCAGAACTTCTCGATGATCTTGCGGCGGTCGCTCGTGCCCTCGGGGTGCTTGGGGTTGTCGTGCATCACCGCCGTCATGCAGTCCACGGGGCAGTTCCGCACGCAGATGTTGCAGCCCGTGCAGAAGGGCTCGTCGTGGTCGAAGTCCCACGTCAGCACGGGGAAGCTGCGCTGGCGCTCGGAGAGTTCGTGCTTCTCGTCCGGGTACTGGATGGTCACCGGACGCCGCGTGAACGTCGAGAAGGTGGTCGCGAGGCCTTTCAGAATGCCGATCATGGGTTCGGTACCTCAGCGTGCTTATAGCTGCCGACGAGATTCTTGGTGGAGGGCTTGCGGGCCGCCCGCAGGTAGATGCCGCCCAGGAACAGGATCGCCCCCGCCCAGTTCACGGCCGCCAGGATCTCCTGTGGCCACTCGTAGAAGAGGAAGAGGCCGTTCACCAGCAGCAGCGCGAAGCTCACCTCGATGAGCGCCTTCCAGCAGAAGCTCATCAGCTGGTCCTTGCGCAGCCGCGGCAGCGTGGCCCGCACCCAGAAGATGAGCATGATCATGATGAGGCGCTTGATCAGCGTCAGCGCGAGCTGCCAGCCCCAGCCCCAGTCGTCGCCGAAGGGGAACTGCCACCCGCCCAGGAAGATCGCCGCCCCGAAGATGCTGAACGCCCACAGCGAGGCGTATTCCGCAAGCTGGAACATGCTCCAGCGGATGCCCGAGTACTCGACGAAGTAGCCGCCCACGATCTCCGATTCCGCCACGGGGATGTCGAAGGGCGCGCGGTGCAGCTCCGAGAGCATGGCCGTGAAGAAGATGACGAAGGCGAGCGGCTGGATGAGGATGAACGGGCGGCTGTCCTGCATCCCCACGATCGCATTCAGGTCGAGCGTGCCCGCCACCATCGCCACCGCCAGCAGGGCCACCACGAGCGGGATCTCGTAGCTGATCATCTGCGCGGCGGCGCGCACGCCTCCGAGCAGCGCGTACTTGTTGCCGGAGCCCAGCCCGGCCATCAGCACGCCCACGATGTTCAGCCCCAGCACGGCGAAGACGAAGAACATCCCCAGCGCCAGGTTGCGCACGCCCCAGTCGCGCGCGAACGGCAGCGCCACCAGCACCAGGAACACAGGAATGAAGGTCAGGTAGGGCGCGAACTCGAACACCCAGCGGTCGGCGTTGCGCGGGCGCACGTCTTCCTTGATCAGCAGCTTGATCGCGTCGGCGAAGCCCTGCAGCAGGCCGATCGGGCCCGTGCGCGTCGGCCCCAGTCGCATCTGGAAGCGCGCCACCACCTTGCGCTCGCCGTAGGTCAGGTACACCACCACGAGCGTCATGACGAGGACAACGATGACGATGCGGATGATCGCGTCGAGCCAGCTCAGGCCGAAGAACGCCTCGCCGAAGGGCAGGTCGCTCACTTGTCCACCTCGCCCAGCACGATATCGAGCGACCCCAGGATGATGATCGCGTCGGCCACGTAGCTGCCGACCACCAGCTCCTTCAGCGCCGAGAGGTTGCAGAAGGAGGGGGAGCGCAGCTTCGCGCGGTACGGATTGGTGCCGCCCTTCGCCATCAGGTACACGCCGTACTCGCCCTTCGTGCCCTCCGTCGGCATGTACAGCTCGCCGTCGTTGATGCGCAGCGTCTTCGGCAGCTTGGGCGCGAGCACGCGGCCTTCGGGCATCTGCTCCAGGCACTGCTCGATGATGCGCACGCTCTGGTAGCACTCCGCCAGCCGCACGTGGAAGCGGTCGAACACGTCGCCCTGGATGCCGACGGGAATCTCGAAGTCGATCTCCGGGTAGATGCTGTAGGGCTCCGCCTTGCGGATGTCCCAGGGCACGCCCGTGGCGCGCAGCATCGGCCCCGTGAAGCCCCACTGGATCGCCTGCTCGGGCGTCACCGGCGTGAGCCCCCGGCAGCGCTCGACGAACACCTCGTTGCCCGTCAGCAGCCCGTCGAAGTCCTCCAGCCCCTGCCGGATCGAGCCGAGCACCCAGCGGCAGCGCGACTCGAAGTTGTCGGGCAGGTCCATCGTCACCCCGCCGATGCGGAAGTAGGTCGGGAACATGCGGTCCCCCGCCACCTCCTCGAACAGGTCGTAGATGCGCTCCCGCTCGCGCCAGGCGTAGACGAAGCTCGTGCCGAACGAGCCCACGTCCGCCCCGAAGGCGCCCAGGAACATGAAGTGCGAGTTGATCCGCGAGAGCTCCATCATGATCACGCGGATGTACTCCGCGCGCTCCGGAACCTCGATCCCGGCCAGCTTCTCGACCGCCATCGTGTAGGCGCCCTCGCAGCACATCCCCGCGAGGTAGTCCGTGCGGTCCCACCAGCCCATCGCCTGCCGGTAGTCGGCGTTCTCCGAGAGCTTCTCCAGCCCCCGGTGCAGGTAGCCGATGTACGGCTCGCAATCGACTACGAGCTCGCCGTCGACCGTCAGCACCATGCGGAACACGCCGTGCGTGGCCGGGTGCTGCGGGCCCACGTTCACGGTCATGTCGACCGTGTCGAGATCACCCTCGGCGGTGACGACCTGCTGCTCCTCGGGCCAGATCGACATCTAGACCTCCACCCCGGGCGGGCCGTCTTCGATGCCCTGCAGGATCTCCGCCTTCTGCAGCGGATGCGCCTTGCGCAGCGGGTGGATGCGGAGGTCCTCCTCCAGCAGCAGGTTGCGCGGGTCGGGGTGCCCCGTGAACACGAGCCCCACCATCTCCGCCGCCTCCCGCTCGTGCCAGTTGGCGGCCGGGTACAGGTCCGTTAGCGAGGGCAGCTCGCAGCTCGGGATGGGCGCCGCCACCGTCACCTGCAGAGCGTGGCCGTGGGGGAAGGAGTAGAGCTGGTACTTCGCCTCGAGCCCTGCCTCCTCCATATCCAGCGCGACGATGTTGCGCAGCAGGTCGAAGGCGAGCTCGGCGTCGTCCCGCAGGCCCGTGACGAGCGCGAGGAAGTGCTCGGGCGCGACCCGTAGGTCGGCGTAGGTCTTCGTCTCGGAGGCCTCGAAGGGGATGTCCGGCAGCCGCTCCCGCACGAGGGCCACGACCTCCGGCTCGCCGATCATCGGTTCGGCGCTCACCCGACCATCCTCTTCTCTTCCATGATCTTCTCCTGCAGGCGCAGGAAGCCGTCGAGCAGGGACTCGGGGCGGGGCGGGCAGCCCGGCACGTACACGTCCACCGGGATGATCTTGTCGACGCCCTGGAGCACGCGGTCGTACTCCGTGTAGGGCCCGCCGTTGGTGGCGCAGGCGCCCATGGAGATGACGTACTTCGGGTTCGGCATCTGTTCGTAGAGCAGCTTGATCGCCGGCGCCATCTTCTTCGTCACCGTTCCCGAGACGACCATCACGTCGCTCTGGCGGGGGCTGGGCCAGGGCACGATGCCGAAACGGTCGAGGTCGTGGTTCGCCATGAAGGTGCCGATCATCTCGATCGCGCAGCAGGCCAGCCCGAAGGTCATCGGCCAGAGCGAGCTCTTGCGGCTCATCGCCAGCACCGTGTCGACGCCCGTCTGCAGGATGCCCGGCATCACGATGCGGTACGCCGCCGTCTGCTCCGGCAGGTCGACGGGCGTCAGGCGATCGGCCTCGTTCCCGTAGTCGGGCACGTAGGCGGGCATCGCCGGCCCATCAGGCGTGGAGGCCGCTTCGTCGCTCATTTCCACTCCAGTACGCCGCGCCGCCAGGCGTACACCAGCCCGATGCTGAGCACGGCGATGAAGACGAACATGTACCAGAACACGTAGGCGTTGGCCCCGATGAAGGTGACCGCCCAGGGGAAGATGAAGATCGTCTCCACATCGAAGATGAGGAACATGATCGCGAAGATGTAGTAGCGCACGTGGACCTGCGCCCAGTTACGCCCGATCGGCAGCATCCCGCACTCGTAGGAGACGCCCTTGCCTCGCTCCCGCGCGAAGGGCCCCAGCAGCCGCGCCCCGACGAGGGCGGTGAACACGAGAATGAAGCCGGCAATCGTCGCGATGAAGACGGCGGACCAGATGTCGTAGAAGCTCATGGCCTCGCTTTCGCCGTCGAGCGCCGGGGGCGCTGCGGGCCGAGCAGGGACAACCGACGAAGGCCGCCCCCGAGGCCCTTGTGATTTGCGCCACAAAGATAAGCGGGAGGGGTATGGGCAGCAAGCCGGAAGGGGTGCCGGGGTGGCCTCGAAGGCACCGCTAGCGTACAAATGTTCGGATGGCGCGTCGACGAGGGACGGACTACGAGCGGTTGCGCGAGAGCATCCGCATGGAGCCCGACGGCTTGCCCATGCGCACGGTCAACAACTGGACGCCGGATAAGTTGGCTCTGCTGGCTTACTACTTGAAGCCATTTGCCAAGCTCTGCCACGAGAAGGCGGGCGGCTGGTACTTCTTGGACGGGTTCGCGGGCAATGGCGCGAATGATGCGGGCGAGGGGAACACGTTTAGGGGCTCTGCGCTGATAGGAGTGACCATGGAGCCCGCGGCCCAGAAATGTGTCCTGATTGAACGGCGCGCCAGGGATGCTGAATTGCTGAAGACCCGCTGCGAGGGTGCCGGCAAGGAGGCCGTCGTACTTCATGGTGACTGCAACGAAGAGATCACCGCCGCCTTGGCCGAGTTTGAGGACCGCCGCCTTCCAGCATTCTGCTTGTTCGATCCTGAGGGGCTTGAGCTTGACTGGGAGGTCATCGAACTGTGCGCCGGTCGCCGTGTCCGAGGCACGCCCTACGAACTGCTCATCTACTTTTCGACACCGGGCGTGATGCGGACAGCCTCGGTAACTGATTCCCGAATGATTGAGGCTGATGAGCGGGCCCTTCGCCGAGTCTTCGGGAACGATGCTTGGCGACCGATCGCAGAGAAGCAGCGCGCGGGAGCAATGGATGGGCGGGAGGCGTGGACGGAGTACCTCAGCCTCTACCAGCAGCAGCTCCGAGCTCTCGGGTACCAGTATGTAATGTCGCGCCCGTCATTCATGGGGGATCGCAGACTGGCGTACCACCTCGTCTTTGCCAGTTCCAGTGATGCCGGTCAGAGCATCATGGAAGACGGCTTCAGATCGGCATATGGACATCCACGCTTGAGCCTCTAGGCATCTCCCCCCAGACCTCACCCTCCAACAGCCGCCCCGCCTTGCCCTTCCCCACGCGCCGCCCTTCCTCGTTGTGCGCGCCCCACTGCTTGAAGAAGAAGGGAACGCCCGCCGACAGGCACTCGTCGCGGAGGGCGCAGGCCCACTCCGGCTTCATGGGTCGGGCCCGGTGACCCGACTCCCCACCCGCGATGACCCAGCCGATGCCGCTCAGGTCGATTCCCCGGAGCGGGCCCAGGAGCGGTTCGCACGAGGCGAACCGCACGGCCGCGGGGATGCCCCGCAGCTCATCGAGCCGGTGGAGGAACCGCCGGTTCTCCACCGACGTCCCCATCCAGACATTCGCCGGCCACGGGAGCTCCGGCGCCAGCTCGCGAGCTCGCTCCGGACGCTTCGTGAGCACCTGGAAGGTGTGCCAGTCGGCGCGCTGCATGGTGTCGAACACCTGCCGGACGTACTCAGCCGGTACGTCCTCATGAAACAGGTCGCTCATGCTGTTGACGAAGATCATCCGCGGCTTCCGCCACGTCAGCGGCAACTCGAGCCGCTCCGGGCGCAGCGTGAGGTCGAAGCCCTGCTCGTAGGGGTGCCCCGGGACGCCCCGGAAGCGCTCGGCGAACGTCTCGGCGTAGCAGTGGGCGCAGCCGGGGCTGACCTTCGTGCAGCCGGTCACGGGGTTCCAGGTCGCCTCGGTCCACTCGATCGAAGAGGAAGCGCTCATCCTTGACTCCTCCCGATCCTTATGTGGCCCCCCTTGGGCGTCAATGGACACAGTATAGAACGCCTGTTCGTTACTTGGCGTAGTTCCCCTTCCCTGTACCCTTCCCCACGTGAACGCCGCCGCCCCCTACCTCGACGCCCTTGCCGACATGGCCCCGCTCGTCGCCGCCGAGGCCGAGCGCTCCGAGCGCGAGGCGCGCACGACCGCGCCCGTCGCCGAGCGCATCGTCGACGCCGGGCTGTACCGGCTCTACCTGCCGCGCTCCATCGGAGCCCCCGAGCTGGACCTGGCGCCCGCCCTCGAGGTGTTCGAGGCCGCCGCCCGTCTCGACGGCTCCTTCGGCTGGGCCGTGACCATTGGTTCGGGCGGTGGGCTCTTCGCCGGCGCCCTCGAACCGGCCACCGCCGCCGAGATATTCGGCCCGCGCGAGGCCCTCATCGCCGGCTCCGGCAAGCCTGGCGGGACCGCCAGGCCCGTCGACAGCGGCTACCTCGCCGGCGGGCACTGGAACTTCGCCAGCGGCGCCCACCACGCCACCTTCTTCACGGCCAACTGCATCCTCGAAGGCGAGCGCCCCGCCGACGGTGGCGACGGTCCCGTCATCCGCGCCATGGCCTTCCCCGCGGGCGAGGTCGAGATCGTCGAGGCCTGGGACCCCGCGGGCATGCGCGGGACGGGCAGCCATGACTTCCGCGTCGAGAGCAGCCTCGTCCCCTACCGCCGCAGCTTCGATGTCTTCGGCGAGTGGACCTTCGAGACCGGTCCGCTCTACCGCTATCCCTTCCAGCACCACGCGGAGACCTCGTTCGCAGCCGTCGCGCTCGGCATCGGACGGCACGCCATCGACGAGTTCCTGGCGCTCGCCGGATCACGCAACTCGCTCTACACCGGTGAGCCGCTGGGCGACCGGCAGGGCGCGCGCGTCCGCCTCGGCGAGGCCGAGGCCACCGTGAGCGCCGCCCGCGCCTGGTTCTTCGAGGTCGCGCGCTCGACCTGGGAAGCGGTCGCCGGCGGCGCCTCCCTCGAGCGCGAGGAGGCCGCGCGCGTGTCGCTCGCCTCCATCCACGCCGCCAACAGCGCCGCCCGCGCCGCCACCCTCCTGTTCGAGGCGGGCGGCTCGGCCTCGCTCGATGCCGGCTCGCCGCTCGCCCGCGCCTGGCGCGACGTGCACGCCCTCACGAAGCACGTGGCCGTGTCGCCACTGGGCTACGAAGCGGCTGCTGCCGGGCTGCTCGACGCCGAGGGGTAATCGGGGCCGGCTTCGCCGTCCGCCCGGTGCCGGCGCGCTTCTCGCAGGATGAACGTCCCGCAGATGAACACGAGCGCGGCCGTCGTGGGCCAGCCGAACAGGCGGCCGTACACCAGGTACTCCCCGATCGAGAGGTTGAGCAGCATCCACGTCAGGACGAGCGCCTTGACCGCCTCGTAGCCCGCCCAGACGAGCGTCACCCTCACGAAGATGGGCGCGTTCACGGGCAGGTTCCCCACCATGCTCGGCGAAATCTCGCGCCCGATGGCCCCGATCAGGGGCCAGCCCCGCCAGAGCGTCCACGCGTAGAGCGGCAGGATGAGCGCGTCGCCGATCGGCCCCGCGGCCAGGTACGCCTTTTCGCTCGTGAGCAGGATGCCCGCCAGCGCCGACCCCGCCGTGACCAGGTACCCGTAGATCGCGATCAGCCGCAGCAACGGCGTCTCCCGCGTGAACGCGAAGACCACCGTGACCGCCGCGAACCCGCCCCCGATCGCCACCTCCGCCGGGGCCACCTTCGTCAGCCCGTAGAAGATCAGCACCGGCAGCATCGTCAGGAAGACGCGCGGGTTGGGCTGCCACTCCACCGGCAGCCGTCGCAGGACGGGAACCCCGGCGTACCAGCCGGACGGTTCGCCCCTGGTGGCGATGCCGCGAGCGCTGAGCGCGGTCATGGCCCTTGCAGTCTCGCATTCTTGTGGGTGATCTCCCTTAACCCTTCCAGGTGCTCAGCCGCCAGCCGCGCGTACCGCCCCGGGTTGTTCTCGACCCACTCCTGCGAGGCTGTCCCCTCGATGGAGCGCTTCACCTCGGCGGGCGTTCCCGCCGCCAGCATCCCCGCCGGGATCTCCGTTTCCGGCAGCACCACCGACCCCGCCGCCACCAGCGCCCCCTCCCCCACGACCGCCCCGTCGAGCACCTGCGCCCCGTTCGCGATCAGCGCCCGCGCCCCGATCGTCGCCCCGTGGATGACGGCGTTGTGGGCCACCGACGCCTCCTCGCCGACGATTGCGGGCGCCGTCGCCCGCCCGTGCACCACCGCCCCGTCCTGGATGTTCGCCCCCGCCCCGATGACCGCGTAGGAGGTGTCGCCCCGCACCACCGCCCCGTACCAGACCGACGCCCCCTCCTCGATCCGCACGTCCCCCCACCACCGTCGCCGTGGGCGCGATGAAGGCGCTCTCGTGGATAACCGGCACCTTCTCCCCGACGGCGTAAACCGGCATCGCCCGCGCCCTCCCCGCAGAAATGCGCGCGTATCCTAATCCGTCGCTCGCGGAGGTGGACATGACGGGACCGGTTGGACGGTACGAACCCCAACGCCTGACTGGCGATGAAGCTCTGTCGGAGCGCGTCACTGTGCGTGACTTCTGGCGCTGGATCGGTTCCGATCTCGTCGGAAACACCACTCGCGGTCTCTTTGCTGAGTACCTCGTGGGGCTTGCCGTGGGAACGTTCACCGGCAGCGAGGCTGACAGCGTGCGCGATGAGTGGGGCGCTTACGACCTCGCGACACCAGAAGGCGTCAAGCTTGAGGTGAAGTCATCGGCCTTCTTGCAGAGTTGGTGGCAGGAGAGGAAGCCGTACCACGATTTGGGATTGCCCCAACGCAGGCTTGGGATGACGCAACGGGACAGTCCTCCGAAGAGAAGGCCCGCTGGTCCGATGTCTACGTCTTCTGCCTGCTGCACCACAGAAGCAAGGCCACGTTGAGTCTGCTCGACATTGGGCAGTGGACCTTTCTTGTGCTGTCAACGGCTGTCCTCGATGAACGGCTTGGAGAGCAGGGGAGCATCGGACTGACCAGACTGCGGGAATTGGGTGCAAAGGAAGTGCCCTTCCACGGCATCGCCGATGCTGTCCGCCAGGCCGCGCCCTCCGAACGATAGGCGCGTATCCTTTGCGGTCGCGCCCGCAGCGAGCGGGCCCTGGAGGCACAACGAATGGAAGTCGATTCCTTCGCGGACATCGCCGAGCAGTTCAACGACCGCGTCAACCGCCTCGTCTGGTGCACCGTCACCACCATCGACCGCAAGGGACGCCCCCGCTCCCGCATCCTCCACCCCGTCTGGGAAGGCTCGACCGGCTGGATCGCCACCGGACGCACTTCCCTTAAAGAGAAGCACATCGCGGAGAACCCCTACGTCTCCGTCGTCTACTTCGACCTCCCCGCCGGCAACCCCCTCGGCCAGCAGCAGATCTACGCCGAGTGCAAGGCCGAGTGGGATGACGACCCCGCCGAGAAGCAGCGCGTCTGGGACCTCATCAAGAACGCGCCCCCGCCCGTCGGCTACGACCCCGCCATGTTCTTCCAGACCGTCGACAACCCCGAGTTCGGCGCGCTCAAGCTCACCCCCTGGCGGGTCGAGCTCTCCGCCCTGAGCGACCTGATGACCGGCGCCGAACCCAAGATCTGGCGTCAGGACGTCTAGCGCTCCCCTGAACCGCCGCCGTCGGAAGGCGCGAGGCCCCATGGACGAGATCGTTCCCGCCGCACTCGAGGAGTATGCCGCCGCCAGCACCACGCCCGAGCCGGCGCTCCTCCAGCAAGTGGCCCGCGAGACCGAGGCCCTCGGCGACCGCGCGCGCATGCTCACGGGCCGCCTCGAAGGGCGGCTGCTCAACTTCCTCGTCGGTCTCGTCCAGCCGCAACAGGTCCTCGAGATCGGCTGCTTCACGGGCTACTCCGCCCTCTCCATGGCCGAGGCGCTGCCCGAGGGCGGCCGCCTCTACACCTGCGAGATCAGCCGCGAGCACGCCGACATCGCCCAGCGCAACTTCGACGCCAGCCCCTACGGCAATCGCATCAAGCTCTGCTTCGGTCCCGCCCTCGACACCATCGCCGGGCTCGACGGCCCCTTCGGCTTCGTCTTCGTCGATGCCGACAAGGCCAACTACCCTGCCTACTACGAGGCCGTCCTCCCGAAGCTGGCCGAGGGCGGCCTCATCGCCTTCGACAACGTCCTCTGGTCCGGCCGCGTCCTCGACGACCGGGACCAGACGGACGACGCCCGGGCCATCCGCGCCCTCAACGCGCAGCTCGCCCGCGACGAGCGCGTTGAAGTGGTCATGCTCACCGTCCGCGACGGCCTCACGCTGGTGCGCCGCCGGGCCAGCCACTGACGGAAAAACGGCCTAAGCTAGCAGCACGAGACCTGTAGACATCGCCCGTAGCGGGCGGGGAGAACGTCATGAGCGAGAACGGAGCGAGCGAGCGCGGGACCTGGACGGTCAAGGCCGGCCTGGCGCAGATGCTCAAGGGCGGCGTCATCATGGACGTTGTCTCGCCCGAGCACGCCCAGATCGCCGAGGAAGCGGGCGCCTGCGCCGTCATGGCCCTCGAGCGCGTCCCCGCCGACATCCGCAAGGACGGCGGCGTCGCCCGCATGAGCGACCCCGAGATCATCGTGCGCATCACCGAGGCCGTCAGCATCCCCGTCATGGCCAAAGCCCGCATCGGCCACTTCGTCGAGGCCGGCGTCCTCCAGGCCCTCGGCGTCGACTACATCGACGAGTCCGAAGTCCTCACGCCCGCCGACGAGGCCCACCACATCAACAAGCACGAATTCACCGTGCCCTTCGTCTGCGGCTGCCGCGACCTGGGCGAGGCCCTGCGCCGCATTGCCGAGGGCGCCGCCATGATCCGCACCAAGGGCGAGGCCGGCACCGGCGACATCGTCGAGGCCGTGCGCCACATGCGCGCGGTGCAGGACGAGATCCGCCGCCTCCGCAACCTCTCCGAGGACGAGGTCTACACCGCCTCCAAGAACCTCGGCGCGCCCGTCGAGCTCGTGCAGCGCGTCCGCGACGAGGGCCGCCTGCCGGTCGTCAACTTCGCTGCCGGCGGCGTCGCCACGCCCGCCGACGCCGCCCTGATGATGCGGCTCGGCGCCGACGGCGTGTTCGTCGGCTCCGGCATCTTCAAGTCGGAGAACCCGCCCGCCGTCGCCAACGCCATCGTCCAGGCCGTCACCCACTACCAGGACGACGAGCTCCTCGCGCAGGTCTCGCGCGGCCTCGGCGCCGCCATGCGCGGCCTCTCCGTCGCGTCCCTCCCCGAGGAGGAGGTCCTCGCCAAGCGCGGCTGGTAGCGCCGACCGCTTGACCCCTGTCATCGTGGCCTGCGCAGGTTGCTCCAGGAGGACAGCAGCCGATACCTGCCACCGGACCTGTCTGACCGGGTTCGCAAGGTTGTGACAGTGCTCATCCTGGCGGAGGAGATGGATGAATTTCGGGCCGCTGCTCCGCCCGGGTGGCGTGTGCACCAGCTTTCAGGCGAGCGGCAAGGGCAATGGAGCGTATCGGTTTCTGGAAACTGGCGGATCACCTTCGAAGAACGCGATGGGAACGTCGAGAACCTCGACCTGGAGGACTACCACTGATGGCTCGTGATGGAATCGGCATTGCCATGACCCCGTCGCACCCGGGCGACTTCATCCGCACGGAGGTGGTTGAGGAACTCGGTCTGACCGTGGCCCACGCCGCCCGCATCCTCGGTGTGCGGCGCGCAACGCTGTCGGACCTGCTCAATGGCAACTCGGCACTCTCCCCGGAGATGGCTCTGCGCGTCGAGAAGGCCTTCGGCCTGAGCATGGACGTCATGCTGCGGATGCGGGCCTGGTACGACGCGGCCCGCATGCGCGCCAGGGAGAACGAGGTCGAAGTCCAGCGTTACCAGCCGGCCTGACGGAACTTTCACCCGGCCCTACGCCGGACGGCCCCGCAGCCGGTCCTTCGCTCCCGGCGTCGCCAGCAGGAAGGCGATAATCTCGCGCCAGTGGTGGCTCACGTAGTACTGGCCCGCCAGCGCCGCCGCCGTCCCCACGCCCACGACCGCCCACTCGCCCGCGTTGATCGGCGAGAAGTCGAAGAAGTCGCGCAGCCACGGCGTGTAGACCGTCAGCACGAGCAGGAAGCCCAGCAGCCCGCCCAGGAATAACGTCATGACCGGCCGCGTCAGGCTCCGGAACGAGGCCCCCTCGAAGCCCAGCACCTCGATCATGAAGCCGATGCTCGTGAACCCGATCACCAGCGACACCAGCGTGCGCGACTCCTCCACGCCCTGGTTGAACGCCCACTCCACGAACACCTGCACCACGATCGCCACGATCGCCAGCGAGATGCCCGCCGGCAGCGCGAAGCGCATGACCGTCGTCAGGTAGTCCTTGCCCGCCTGCGGGGGCGGGATGCTGATCGAGATGAAGACCGCCGGGATGCCCAGCGCCAGCGTCGCCGTGAGCGACCCGTGCCGCGGCAGGAAGGGGAACTCCAGCCCCAGCAGCTCCGTCACCAGGATGAGCAGGTAGGCGTACACGCTCTTCGTCACGAAGAGCTTGCTCAGCCGCGCCGAGTTCCCCAGCACGAACGTCGCCTCCTGCGCCCCCCGGATGAGCGCCGAGAACGAGTCCCGCACCAGCACGATCCCCGCCACCCCCCGCGCCGTCGATGTGCCCGACTCCATCGCCACCGCGATGTCCGCTGCCCGCAACGCGTGTACGTCGTTCGCCCCGTCCCCCACCATCGCCACGAAGCGCCCCTGCTCCCGCAGCGACTCCACGATCCCCTGCTTCTGCTGGGGCGAAATGCGCCCGAAGATGCTGTGCGAAGCCACCGCTTCCTCGAACTGCTCCCCCTCGAGCTTCCCCAGGTCCGTCCCCGAGATGGCGCCGCCCGGCGTCTCGATGCGGAGCTGCTGGAGCAGCGCCGCCACCGTCTGCGGGTTGTCCCCGCTGATGATCTTCGGCTCGATGCCGAGCTGCTCCATCAGCCGGAAGGCTTCCTTCACCTCCGGACGCAGCACGTCCCCGATCGTGATCAGCGCCAGCGGGCGCACGCCCACGAGCGGCGCCTCCGGGTCCGGGAGCGCCGCCACCTCCGCGAACGCCACCCCCCGCAGGCCCCGCGCGCTCGCCGCCTCGTAGGCCGCCAGCAGCCCGTCCGCCTCCCCCACCGAGATCAGCTCCTCCGGCGCCCCCAGCACGAACGTCCGCCGCTCCGGCCCCGCCGAGAGCTGCACCGCGCTCCACCGCCGCGCCGAGCTGAACGGCACCTGCGCCCCCGCCTCCGCCGCGTTCTTTCCCCCCGCGAACCGGTCCGCCAGGGCCGACGCCGTCTTGCTCTCGTCCGCCGTCGCCGACGCGAACGCCCCCAGCCACCCCTCCATCCCCGAGGCGCCCGGCGCCCACGTCACCCCCTGCACCGTGAGCCGGTTCGCCGTCAGCGTCCCCGTCTTGTCGAGGCAGACCACGTCCGCGTAGTTGAGCGCCTCCACCGCCTGGATGTCCTGCACGATCGCCCCCGCCCGGGACACCCGCACCGCCCCCACCGCGAACGCCACTGTCATCCCCAGCAGCAGCCCCACCGGCACGATCGTCGTCACCGTCGCCGTCGTCGCTTTCAGCGACTCCGCGATGCCCTCGTCCTCGACGCTGTACGAGATCAGGAGCGCCAGCGTCAGCACGATCGTTGCCCCCACCAGCACCCGCAGCAGACGCTTCAGGTGGATCTGGAGCGGCGTCATGCGGCGCACCAGCTGGCGCGCGTCCGAGGTCAGCTTGAGCGCGTACGCCTCGTTCCCCACCCGCTCCGCCGTGTAGTACAGGTCCCCCGCGACGCAGAACGACCCCGACAGCAGCTCGTCCCCCGGAGCCTTCCGGACCGAGTCCGCCTCCCCTGTCAGGAGCGATTCGTCCACCTCCCCCGACCGCCCCGTCACCGCCCCGTCCGCCACCACCTGGTCCCCCGGCAGCAGGTGCACCAGGTCCCCCCGCACCACCGTTTCCGCCGGAACCTCCCGCTCCTCCCCGCCCCGCACCACCCGCGCCCGCGGCGCCGTCAGCGCCACCAGCGACCGCAGCGTCCGCACCGCCTTCAGCTCCTGGTACGTCGAGACCACCACGTTCGCGAACACCACCGCCCCCACGAACAGCCCGTCCCGGAACTCCCCCACCGCCAGCAGCGCCACGATCATCGCCAGCAGGATCACGTTGAAGAACGTCAGCGCGTTCGTCCGCACCACGTCCCAGTCCGACCGCTGCCGCGTCGTGTCGACGTTCCCCTCCCCCGCCGCCAGCCGCCGCGCAGCCTCCGCCTCCGCCAGCCCCGTCCCCGGACCCGGCTCCCCGTCCACGCTCACCGCCGCGCTCGCCATGACCCCTACAGCGTAAGCCGTCGCGGCTATTGGCTCTTGGCCCCGCGCCTAGTTGAAGAGCAGCGCCGCCGCCGCCAGCGAGACCCCCGCCGTCCCCACAACCAGCCCCGCCAGGCTCAACCCCAGCACCAGCAACGTGTGGTGAAGCTCCGCCCGCATGCCCGCCATCTCCGCCCGCAGCGTGGTCAGGAAGAACTCCTTCGTCACCAGCGGACTCGTCGCCTCCGCCACCAGCTCCACCATCCCTTCCGCCGCAGGCTCGTCCACCCCCCGCTCCCGGAGCCGCTGGACCGCCTGCAATGTGTCGAACGTCGATGACATCCCCGTGCTACCCGACCCAGATTGTACCGAGCATTGCCATCGTTCTACAAGTGTTGCTACCCTGTCGACGCGATGGCCCTCTCCTTCAGCTCCCGCGAGGCCTTCCAGAAGCTCGTCGGACGCGGACTCCCCGAGCCCGCCGCCGACGGCATCGTCGAAGTCGTCGAAGACGCCACCAGCGCCCTCGTCACCCGCGACATCCTCCAATCGGAGCTGCAGGTGGTCCGCACTGAGATTGCCGAGGTCCGCGCCGACATGTACCGCGCCCTCTGGGCCTTCGGAATGGGCATCGTCGCCGCCAACGCCGGCGTTGCCGTGGCCGTCGTCACGGTCGCCAGCGTCCTCGACTGATGACCGGCCCCAGCGCCCTCGTCACCGCCGACCATTTCGACAGGGTTATGGCCGAGCAGCGCGCCGAGGTCCGCGCCGACATGTACCGCGCCCTCTGGCTGTTCGGGACGGGTATCGTCGCCGCGCTCGGCGTCATCATCGCCGTCGTCAACGCCCTCGACTGACCGCCCCCGTCCCCCAACAGCCAGCAGCCAACAGCCATTAGCCCCGCGCGAAGCGCCCCCCCACCAGCCGCACCCCCACCGTCACCCCGCTCACCGCCGCCAGCCCCACCAGCGTCCAGAAACACTCCCCCGCCACCGTCCCACCAGCCGCCGCCAGCAGACGCACGTCCCGCGTCGCCAGCATCCCCAGACTATTCACTATCCACGATTCACTACCCACGAGATTCACCCCCTCTGCCTCCGCCCGCGCCCGGCTGTAGCTCACCGTCAGCGCCCCCGCCAGCGCCAGCGCCCCCGCCACCGCCGCGTACTCCTCCCCCTCGAAGCGCGCCGCGTACACCGTCATCCCTCCCAGGATGGCCGCGTCCGCGTACCGGTCCGCGATCGCGTCCAGCGCCGCCCCGAAGCGCGACGCCCGCCCCGTCAGCCGCGCCAGGTCCCCGTCCACCCCGTCCACGATGCTCGCCAGCTGGATCCCGATGCCGCCCGCCACGTGCCACCCCACCGCCACCAGCGCCCCCACCCCCAGCGACAGCGCCAGCGTGAACCACGTCGCCCCGTTCGGCGTCACCGGCGTCCGCGCCAGCCCCGCCGCCAGCGGACGGCTCAGCCGCCGGTTCACGTAGCGAGAAACAATGCCGTCCATGGTGACTGGTGGTTAGTGGTTCGTGGTTAGTGGGGCCGGGCGGGGACTATCCACTAGTCACTATCCACCACCCACTACCGCGCCGCTTCGCGGCGCTACCCCATCCCGCCCAGCGACAGCCCCACCAGCAGCCCGATGAACCCCAGGCACACGACGCTCAGGACCCCGATCGTTCTCCACATGCGGGCAGTGTACTGGTGGATGGTGAGTAGTGAATAGTGAATGGTGGGCGAGCTGCGCTCGCCGGGGCCGATGGGCGCGGGCTGTCCACTACCGCGAGCCCCGCTCGGCCGTCCTCACGCAAAACCACGATTCACTATCCACCATCCACTATTCACTACCGCGAGCGCAGCGAGCCCACTATCCACCATCCACCAGTCTCCGCTTGTCATCCGCAACCGCCACCCCGTACACTCCTTGCATGCCCCTCACCTTCAACCCCCGCGAGGCCGTCCAGAAGCTCCGCGACAACGGCATGGCCGAACCCCTCGCCGCCGCCACCGTCGAAGTAGTCGAGGAAGCCACCAGTTCCCTCATCACGCGCGGCTACTTCGATGTCCGCCTCGAGGCCCTCGAATCCCGCATCGACGCCCGCTTCTCCGAGCACCGCGCCGACTTCTCGCGCGCCCTCCTCATCCTCGCCGGCTTCATTGTTGCCGTCGCCGGCGCGTCGCTCGCCGCCTCCCAGCTGTTGGGGTAGTGAGTGGTGAATAGTGAGTGGTGAGTCGTGAATAGTGATCCGCCCCGCCCCCCAGGGGCAGCGACTCGTGACTCGTCCCCTCCGTCCCCCGGCGAGCGCAGCGAGCCCACTACCCACCATTCACTATCCACCATGCACTACCCACCATGACCATCCAGGGCTATCGCGACCTCGAGGTGTGGCGACAGTCGATGGAGCTTGCGGAGACCGTCTGGAAGCTATCCGCCGGGTTTCCCGCCCAGGAGCGCTTCGGCATGACCAGCCAGTTGCGCAGGGCCGCCGCCTCGGTGCCGGCCAACATCGCCGAAGGCGCCGGGCGCAACGGAACCGGAGAGTTCCTCCAGTTTCTCGGGATCGCCAGCGGCTCCCTTGCCGAGACCGAGACCTTCCTCCTCCTCGCCGAGCGCCTCCAACTCCTGCCGCCCGAGCGCTCGAAGCTGGCCCTGGAGCAAGCCGAAGCCGTCGGCCGCATGCTGACCGCGCTGAAGCGGTCCCTCCGCCGGAGGCGGAGGGGTAGTGAGTAGTGGGTAGTGAATAGTGGATAGTGGGCGAGCTGCGCTCGCCGGGGGCCCGCGGCGCGGGCTACGCCGAGCTGCGCTCGGCCGTCCTCACCCAAAACCACGATTCACTATCCACCATCCACTATTCACTCCCCCGAGCGCAGCGAGCCCACCATTCACTATCCACCATTCACTACCCACTAGTTAACCTTTCCCCGTCCACTGCGTTATCCCCCATAACACCAGCGTGCGCACAGGTGCCCGTGGGCCCTGCGCGTGGGCGGAACAGGTTGACCGTCGGGCATGCGAACCGTAGGCTCCGCTCAATTCTGTCCGCACGTTGTACCACGGAGAAAGGAGGCCGCTTTCCCCCGCTGAGCGAGGCGCGCGCGCCGGTCTAGAGGGCCCGCGCGAGAGACGTGAGACGCGAGGGTTTCACCCATAGACACCACGCACAGGGGAACGGCCCGGACCCGTCTGGAGCCCTGCGCCGGGCAAAGGCGGCAGAACGAGCGGGCGGCCCCACAGAGGAAGCGAAGCACCCCTTCGCAACCGCCCGCACGATCCGGGCGAGTCCGGAACACGAACCAGGCCCCCCAGAGGGCCACCAGGACAAGACCAACTCAAACACCCAACCAAAAGGGGTACTTGAATTGAAGAACAACCTTATGAGCGGCATCGCTAGCTGGAAGAGCGCAGCTCTCCTCGCGATTGTTGCAATGGTGGCGGCCGTCGCCTTCAGCGGCGTCCTCACCAACACACAGACGGCCGAGGCGGCCCCGCGGGACTTCCCCGCTGCCGATCGTGCATTGACGGTGGCGCCGGGCGACACGGTCAACATTATTGTTGCCGACGCTTTTGCGCAGGTAACCATCACGGACAAGAGCGCGAGCGCCAGTTTCGCCGCGAACGGCGGCCAGTCGATTTCGTGTAGCGACGACGACGGTTCGTGCGACACGGATGACAGTGACGCCAACGCCGCCGGCAGGCAGAACGTTGCTGGCTCGGTAACGGTCGTCCTGAACATCGACGCGGACTCCCCCGCGGGGTTCGTCCTGATCAGCGTCAATGGTATTGGCGCGACCAACACCGACCTGACCAAGGTCATCACCGTCTCCAAGGCTGGCCTCGTCGGTTCGCTTGAGCTCAAGACGGACGCGGCGTCGGACAAGACGGTCACGGCGACTGGCGGTGTTTCGAACCTCACCGTCACGGTGAAGAACGCCTCGACGCCGCCGACAGGTCTGACGGGTCAGACGGTGTCGGTCATCACGACACACGGCACCGTGGGCTGCGGCAGTGGCGCCGGTACCGCCAACGCCGGCACCAGCCAGACATGCTCCGCAGCGTCCGACGCTGCAGGCGTGGTCGATGTCATCCTGACCGGCGGGGGTGTCGAAGGCACCGCCACCGTTACGGCGACGCTCGGCACTCGGACCGCCACGGCCACGGTGACGCTGTTCGGCAGCGCCAAGAACCTGACGGCCGAGCCGGACCAGGGCTCCATCGAGATCGGTGGTTCCACCTACATCGTGCTGACCGTCACGGACGGCGCGGGCAACCCCGTGTCGGGCCAGACGATCAGCCCGGTCCAGACGCCGGCAGTTGAAGTGACCGGCCCCTCGGGCACTGCTGCTGATGTCCTCGTCACGACCGAGAAGGACACGGCGGAGGACACCACCGCTAATCCATCCGTCCCTGCGGGTCGTGGATACAGCAAGGACAAGCCGGCCGCGGGGGCCGCACCAGCGATTCCCGCGTGTGGCGACGACAACGCCCATATCGGCGAAGCTGCAGCGACGTACGATGAGCTGTTTGGCTCAGACGACGCGGCCGGGACCAGCGACGACGGTGAGGGCACCAACGCCGCTGGTCAGTGTGTCGTCCAGGTGACGGCACCGGAGGCGAACCCCGCTGACCCGACGACCAAGGACGCGACGCGCGGTGTGCACACGCTGAACTTCGCGATCGGGGCGATCAAGGCTTCGGCCACGATCGAGGTCGCCGGTAAGCCGAACAGCATCTCCACGGATCTCTCGGACACGGTTGACCCGGCCAGCGTCACCAAGGTCACCGTCTCGGTGTTCGACGACGAGGAAGTCCTCGTCGGCATCACCGACGTCAACGTCCGCAAGGTCGGCGGCGATGGCCTGGTCGAGAACGCGGGTACTTCGACTGTCAACGGTCAGTCCACGTTCACCTTCATCGCGCCCTCCAGCGCGGGTTCGGCGGAGATCCTGATCACCGCCGGTGACGTGAACCACCGCGTCACCATCAACATCGGTGAGCCTGCTCCCGAGGGCCCCGCGCCCACGTGGAACAAGCCGCTTGCTGCCGGTACGCACAACCTCGTGTGGAACGGCGCAGACGGTGCTGATCCCGCCGATGCCGGCGACAACATCGTTGCCATCTGGCAGTGGACCGGCTCCGGCTGGGACGGCTACTTCGCCGATGCCGGTGATGTTGGCCTGGCCAACACCCTCACCGAGCTCAGCAACGGCGAGGCCTACTGGGTCGTCGTCCAGTAGCAACTGTCCGTAACCGACCCCACCCCCGGTCCCGCCTCGCGGGGCCGGGGGCCAGGGGACGGTCCCGGGCTCCAGCCACAACGGACAGCTAGCAAGGAGCAAACCGAATGACCAAGACTCTCAAGTGGCTCGGTGGGGGCATCGTGGCAGCCATGCTGCTCGGCCTCGCCGGCCTCTTCAGCGGAGAGCTGGCCGAAGCCCAGGACGCGCCCTCCGGCGCGCCCCACCGCTTCGAAGGCACCGTCACGGTCGATGGTGAGGGCGCTGCCGCCGGCACCTCCGTCACCGCCATCGTTGATGGCGCCGAGTGCGGCTCTGGTGCGGTTAGCCTCACCAACGCCAGCGGCTCTGTCTACGTCCTCGACGTCCCGGCGTCCTGCGCCGAGGCCGGCGACACCGTGTCGTTCATGATCGGTGGCTACGCCGCCGCCGAGACCGGAACCTGGAACGGGACCTACTCCGAAGTCAACCTGACCGCCTCGACCGGCATGACGGATGACGGCATGGAGTGCCCCGAAGACGACATGGGCGGCATGAACGGCGACGGCATGGGCGACGACGCTCCGCCGGAGCCCGACATCAACGGCGACGCCGGCATGAACGGCGACGACGGCATGGGCGACGACATGGACTGCCCCGATCCCGATGACGACACCGGCATGGGCGGCGACGACGACGACGACACCGGTATGGGTGGCGACGACGACGACGACGACATGAACGGCGGCGACGGCATGCAGCCCGATCCCGGCGCAGGCAAGACCGGCACCGGCTTCGCCACCGACAGCACCGGCACTTCGCTGGCCGCTATCCTCGGCATGATGGCTCTGGCCATCGCGCTGGGCGGTTACACCTACGCACGCCGGCGCAGCTAGTCCCTAGCGACGCCAACGGCACAAGCTCGAAAGGGGCCCTCCGGGGCCCCTTTCTTGTTGGCTGTTGGCTACTGGCTCCTGGCTATTGGGGGATAGTGAATGGTGGATAGTGGCTGGTGGCTAGTCCGCCCCGCCCCGCCGTCCCCCAACAGCCATTAGCCAATAGCCAACAGCCGCGAGCTCCGCTCGCCCCTACAGCAGCTTCACAAGCGCGACAACGGCCCCGACGATGACCCCGCCCTGTATCCACAGGGCACGGTAGAGGTCGGCGCGCAGCTGGCCTTGACTCGCCTGGAACCTCGCTTCGAGTACTTCCAACCTGCCGTCGAGATAGTCGCGCGTCACGAGCTCGCTTGTGGCGTCGCGCACCAGTTCGACGACGCCCTCGGCCTGGGCCTCGCTGTGGCCCTTGCCCCGGAGCTTCTCGATCGCGTCATGCGTGTCGAACTTGAGCGCCATCGCGCACCAACTGTAAGGCAAGACGATTGCGGATGGCAATGGGGGATAGTGAATAAGTGACTGGTGACTAGTGAATAGTGAGTGGTCCGCCCCGCTCCCGTCCCCCACTCAGGCGCGCACCGCGCGCCGCTCCACTCAGCAAGCGGCGCAGCCGCGAGCGCTCTCCTCAGCCGGGCGCCAGCCCGGCGCTCCACTCAGCCGCGCGCCGCGCGGCGCTCTCCTCCCCCGAGGCCCCAAGCCCCGCCCGCCGCTACACTGGTTGCCCGCGGCCCCGTCCCCCAGGAGCCAAGAGCCAAGAGCCAACAGCCACTATGGATCTCATCCTGGCCAACCGCGCCCTCCTCGACCACCACGCCCCGCCCGGGGGCGCGGCCGGTCCCGCCGCCGCCACGGGCGGGCTCGTCGAGGCCGTGCGGCCCGTGCTCGTCCCCTGGGACGGCGCCTCCGGGACCACCTGGATCGGCGCCGGCCGCGGTCCCCACGACCGCGCCTGGACCGACGCCGCCGGCTTCGAGCTGCTCGATACCCCCGCCGGCCCCATCCGCCACCAGCGCCTCTACCTGGGCGAGTCCGACTGGCGCGGCCACTACGCCGAGGTCGCCAACGGCTTCTTCTGGCCCCTCCTCCACCTCGTCCGCGTCGACCTCCCCGAGAAGCTCCCCTACTACCCCACCCCCGAACCCCCCACCGACGCCGCCTGGGCCGCCTACGAGCGCGTCAACGGCGCCTTCGCCGCCGCCGCCCTCGCCGCCGGCGGCGAGGTCTGCTGGGTGCACGACTACCAGCTCGCGCTCGTGCCCGCCATGCTCCGCGAGGGCGGCTTCGCCGGCCGCACCGGCTACTTCCTCCACACCCCCTTCCCCTCCCTCGCCGTCGCCGAACCGTGGCTGCCGCCGCCCGCGCGGGCGCGCTTCGCCGCCTGGCTCGGCGGCATCCTCGGCGCCGACCTCGCGGGCGTCCAGACCGAGGCGGACGCCGATCGCCTGCGCGAGGCCGCCCAGCGCCTCTGCGGCGCGCGCGTCGAGGGCCCGGACCTGCGCCTGAACGGCCGCCTCGTGCGCATCGCCGCCTTCCCCGCCGGCATCGACGCGGACGGCCTCGCGCAACAGGCCCCCGCCGCCGCCCTCCCCCCCGCCCTCCCCCACGACCCCTCCCTCCCCCTCGTCGTCGGCCTCGAGCGCGCCGACTACACGAAGGGCGTCCCCGAGCGGCTGGCGGCCGTCGCGGCCGCGCTGGAGGGAGGCGCGCGCTTCGCCTACGCCGGCTTCTCCGCGCCCACCCGCCCCGGCGTCCCCGCCTACGACGCCCTCCAGGCCGAGTGCGAGCGGCTCGCGGCGGGGGCCGCGCGCCTCGCCGCCGAACGCGGCCTGCCCTTCGTCCAGGGCCGCGAGGCCCTCGCCTGGAGCGAGGTCCTCGCCCTCCTCCGCGAGGCCGACGTCGTCTTCACCGCCTCCCTCGCCGACGGCATGAACCTCGTGCCCCTGCAGGCCGCCGTCGCCCAGGGCTCGCGCCCCGCCGCCGAGCGCGGCGTCGTGCTCGCGGGCCGCGACGCGGGCGTCGCCTCCGCCTACGCCGGCTTCGAGGCCGATGGCCTCGCGCCCTTCGACCCGCTCAAGCCCGAGCACGCCTCGCGCGCCCTCCGGGAGGCCCTGGAGGGGCGCCCCGGGCGCGTCAGCGACCGGCTCGTGGCCGCCGTCCGCGAACGCGACGCGCACGCCTGGGGGCGCACCTTCCTCGCCGCCCTCGACGGCGCATGACGCTCGACGCGGCGCTCGCCGGCCGCCTGCGCGCCCTCGCCCGCGCCCCCGGGCCCCTGCTCGTCGCCAGCGACCTCGACGGCACGCTCGCGCCCATCGTCCCGCGCCCCGAGGACGCCCGCATCCCGCCCGCCACCCTCGCCGCCCTGGAGCGGCTCGCGGGCGTCGCGCGGGTCGCAATCGTCACGGGCCGGGACCTGGCCACGGCGCGCGCGCTGGCGCCCGTGGCCGGCCTCGAGTTCGTGGCCAGCCACGGCCACGAGGCCTCGTTCGAGGCCGCCGCCCTCCCCGACCCCGACCCCGCCCTCCCCGCGCGCCTCGAGGCGCTCGCGCGGACGATCGAGGCGCGCTTCGCGGGCACGGCCCTGCGCATCGAGCGGAAGGCGCGTTCCGTCGCCTTCCACTACCGCGCCGACCCGGCCCTCGCCGGCCCCCTCCGCGAGGCCCTCGCCGCCCTGCCCGCCGGCCTCCGCCTGCAGGCGGGGCGGCTCGTCCTCGAGGCGCTTCCCGCCGGGGCGGGCAAGGACGTCGCCCTTGCCGCCCTCGTCGAGCGCTTCCGCCCGCAGGCCGTCCTCGCCCTCGGCGACGACCTCACGGACGTCGCCATGCTGGAGGCGGCGCGCGCCCTCGAGTCGGAGGGCGCGCAGGCGCTCGCCCTCGCCGTCGCGGGCGGCGCGGAGACGCCGGCGGAGGTCGTTGCCGCCGCCGGCGCGGTCGTGGAGCAGGGGCAGGTCGTCGAGCTGCTGGCCTTCCTCGCGGACGAGCTCGCGGGTCCGCCACCGCCCTGACGGCGCGGGTATACTCGACGCGATGGAAGTCCCGCCCGACCCCATGACCGGCCCCGACCGCGAGCAGGACACGTTCGACTTCTCGCAGGGCGCCATGGGCCTCCCCGCCGACCTCGCGCGCCAGATCCAGGAGGCCGCCGAAAGCCTCAGCGGCATGAGCGCCGAGCGTCGACGCCACCTCGCCGTCGCCATGACCGCCGTCGGCGCCACCTGGATCGCGCCCGTGCTCGCCGCCCGTCGCCGTCGCAAGCGTCGCCGCCGCAAGTCCGCCTAGCCTTCCGCGCCCGCACCGTGAGCGCCGCCGCCCTCGACGCCCTGAACCGCGAGATCGCCGCTTGCCGCGCCTGTCCGCGGCTGGTCGAGTGGCGCGAGCAGGTCGCCGGCGAGAAGCGCGCCGCCTACCGCGACTGGACCTACTGGGGCCGTCCCGTGCCCGGCTTCGGCGACCCCGGGGCCGAGCTCTACGTCGTCGGCCTCGCTCCCGCCGCCCACGGGGGCAACCGCACCGGCCGCGTCTTCACCGGCGACCGCTCCGGCGACTGGGTCTACGGCGCGCTCCACCGTGCCGGCTACGCCAACCAGCCCACGAGCACGGACGTCGACGACGGCCTCGCGCTGACGGGGACCTACATCGGCGCAATTGTGCGCTGCGCGCCCCCCGACAACCGCCCCACCCGCGAGGAGCGCGCCGCCTGCATGCCCTTCGCCCGCCGCGAACTCGACCTCCTCGGCGGCGCGCGGGTCGTCGTGGCCCTCGGCGCCTATGCGCACGACGCCATCTGCGACCTCGCCGGCCTCCGCCCCCGGCCGAAGTTCGGGCACATGGCCGAGGCGCCGCTGCCCGACGGACGCACCCTGCTCGACTCCTACCACCCCAGCCAGCGCAACACCTTCACGGGGAAGCTGACGCAGGAGATGTTCGACGCCGTCTTCGCCCGCGCCCGCGAGATAGCGAGCGGCGCCTAGGCCCGCGCCAGCGCGACCGCCACAACCGCCGCCGTCTCCGTGCGCAGGGTGTTCGGCCCGAGCGAGGCGACGACCGCCCCCGCCTCCACCGCCCGCGCCACCTCCGCCTCGCTGAAGCCCCCCTCCGGTCCGATGGCGAAGGCCAGCGCTCCCCGCTCCGGCAACCCCCGCGCCACCTCCGCCCAGGGCGGCCCCCCGGCGTTCGCCAGCACAAGCGACCCCTCCCACCCCTCCAGCGCCCCGTCGAGCGTCGCGACCGGCTCGATGGCCGGCAGGTAGAGCCGGCCGCACTGCTCCGCAGCCTCGATGGCGATGCGCCGCCAGCGCTCGAGCCGCCCTTCCGAGAGCTCCTGCCCGCGCGCGGCCCGCTCCGTCGTGATCGGCCGGAAGACGTCGATTCCCGCCTCCACGCACTTCTCGATCGCCCACTCCATGCGGTTCGCGCGTACGTTCGCGCACCACACCTCGACCGTCGTCACGGGAGGCGCTTCCCGCCGCGTCACCTCGCCCACCGTCGCCGTCACGCGGTCCCGCGATGCGTCCTCGACGAGCGCGCGGTACTCGACGCCGTCGCCCGCGAACACGAGAAAGGCGTCGCCCCGCCGCAGCCGTCGCGACCCGGCCAGGTGACGCGCCTGCTCGTCGCGCAGTTCGAGCGCCCCCGGCCGCACGCCTTCCGGCACGCAGACCCGTGGCAGCGGAGGCGCGTCCATCGCTAGCCCTTCGCCAGCTCGAGCAGCGCCCAGTCCCGCTCCTCGCGCTCACCCGTCAGGGACAGGCCGTGTTCGGAGAAGGCGGCCACGACGTCGTCCCGGTCGCTGGTCAGGAAGCCGCTCGCGATCAGGCGTCCCGAGGGCTTCAGCGAGGCCGCCAGCGCTTCCGCCAGCTCGATGTCGGCCCGCGCGCTCACGTTCGCGACCGCCAGGTCCGCCGGCGGTATCCCCTCGCACGGGAAGCCGCCGTGAACCGATACGCGTTCGGCCGCGCCGTTCGCCTCGCAGTTGGCCCGCGCCACGTCCCCCGCGATCGGGTCGATCTCGAAGGCGTCCACGCGCGCCGCTCCCAGCTTCACGGCGGCGATCGACAGGATCCCCGACCCCGCCCCCACGTCGAGCACGTGTGTGCCCGGCCGCACGGTCTCGTCCAGCGCCGCCAGGCAGAGCCGCGTCGTCTCGTGGTGGCCCGTGCCGAACGCCTGCCCCGGGTCCAGCCGCACGATCAGCTGGCCCGGCGCCGCCTCGTACTCCACCCACGAGGGCACGATGGCGATGCGTCCCGCCTCCACCGGCCCGAAGAACTCGCGCCAGCTCACGGCCCAGTCCTGTTCGTACATGGGACGCGCCGACAGCTCGACCTCGGGGTAGCCGGCAAGCGCCTCCCGGAGCTGCTGTGTCAGGACCGCGCCCAGCTCGCTGGCCGGCAGGTACACCCGCAGCGCGACCGGTTCGCCCGCGCGTACGGCGTACCCCTCTTCTGGACCCAGCAGGTCGACCGGTTCCTCTACCGCCAGCCCACCCGGCGCCGCCTCGCGCATCACCGCCGCCACCGCCTCCACGAGCAGCGGCGGCGTCTCCGCCGTGATCTCGTACCAGAGCCCGGTCATGCGAGCGCGCTCGCCGTGAAGCTAGCCCGCGACGGCGTCGCGCAGCCGCTCCAGGAAACTCTTGTGCTGGCTCGGGAGCGAGGGCGTGCCCAGCGTGTCCGCGAGCTGTTCGAGCAGCTCCCGCTGCTCCTCCGTCAGCGACTCCGGCACCACCACAGTCGTGCGCACGATCATGTCGCCCCGGCGCGTGCTGTTCAGGCGCGGGACGCCCTGCCCGCGCACCACGAATTCGTCACCGCTCTGCGTCCCCGCGGGCACGTCGAAGTCCATGTCCCCCTCGAGCGTCGGGACCTTCAGGCTCGTGCCCAGTGCCGCCTGCGCCAGGTTCAGGGGCAGGTCGTAGAGGATGTGGTCGTCGACCCGCTCGAACGTCTCATGCGGGAGCACGTCGAGCAGCACGTAGAGGTTGCCGGTCTGTCCGCCGCGCTCCCCCACCTCGCCCTCGCCCGTGAGGCGAACCTGCTGGCCGTCGTCCACGCCCGCCGGGATCTTCACGCTGATCGTGCGCGCGCGCCGCAGGCCGCCCCGTCCCCGGCAGCTGTCGCAGGGGTTCGTGATCACGCGCCCCTCGCCCCGGCAGGGCCCGCACGTCGAGACGTTCACGAACTGCCCGAACACGCTCTGCTGCGCCCGCCGGATCTCGCCGGCGCCGTTGCAGTCCCGGCACACCTCGGGCGTGCTGCCCGGCGCCGCGCCCGAGCCGCTGCACTCGTCGCAGTGCTCCAGCCGCGTGTACTCCAGCTCCTTCTCCGTGCCGAATGCCGCCTCCTCGAAGGTCAGCGTGATGCGCGCGCGGAGGTCCGTCCCCCGCGCCGGTCCTCGCCTCCGCCCGCCCCGGCCGCCGCCGCTGAAGAACGCGTCGAAGATGTCGCCGAACCCGTCGAACGTGGAGAACCCGTCGAACCCCGCCGGCCCGCCTGCCCCGTCGACGCCCGCGTGCCCGAACCGGTCGTAGGCGCCGCGCTTGTCGCTGTCCGAGAGCACCTCGTAGGCGCGGTTGATCTCCTTGAAGCGCTCGGCCGCATCGGCGCTCGAATTGCGGTCCGGGTGGTACTCCATGGCGAGCTTCCGGTAGGCCCGCTTGATGTCGTCCGCGGACGCGTTCCGGGCGATGCCGAGCACCTCGTAGTAGTCGCGCTGAGCCGGAGGCATAGGTTCAGGCAGTGTAGCACCGGCCTCTGGTAGGAGAGCGCCGGTGCTTCACTCGCGCCCTTAGCCGTCTAGGCGGTCTGCGGCCCACGTCCTCTCCTACACTCCTACCGTGACTGATGCGAGCTCCTGGCTCGACCTGCACCTCCGTGCCCTGTTCGTCCACGACGACCGCGGACGCATCGTGACCCGCAACGCCCTCGATCGCGGCGTCGCTCCCCGCTTTTTCCTCGGCCGCACGCCCGATGGCAACCGCTGGCGTTTCCGTGACGATCTCCCCGAAGACCTTGCGGCCCGCCTCGAGTCGCTCGCCGCCGCCGAGCCGGTCGTCGCGGACCTGCGCGAGCCTCCACGTCATGGCGCGCGCTACCGCGACCTCCTGGCAGGGCACGGACCAGTGGGCGAGGCCTGGGCGGGACCGGCCTACCGCTTCCCCGCAGCCCTTCCCCCCGCCGGAGGGGATGCCGTCCCCCTGACCGCCGGCAACGCGACGCTCCTGCTCGGCGGCGACCTCGAATCCTGGCGCGAGGACATCGGCCACAGCGAGCCGCTGATCGCGCTGGTCCGGGACGGCCGCGCCGTCTCCGTGTGCGGCAGCGTGCGCGTCACGCGGGAGGCCCACGAGGCGGGCGTCGAGACCTCCGCCGCCGCTCGCGGACACGGCTTCGCCGTGGCCGTCGTAGCCGCCTGGGCGCGCGCCGTCCGCGAAGTCGGCGCCGAGCCCCTCTACAGCACCTCCTGGGAGAACACCGCCTCGCAGGCAGTCGCCCGCAAGCTCGGCCTCATCCCCTACGCCTCCGACTACTGGCTCACCTGACGGCAGGGTCCCACCGGCCACTAGCCACCAGTCACCAGCCACCCGACAATCCCCCCGTGCCGCGCATCCCCGACGCCCACGCCGATGCCTACGAGCGCTTCGCGCGCGGGCCCGCGCTCCTGCGCGAGGCCCTTGCCGGAACCGGCCCCGCCACCCTCAACCGCCGCCCCCCGGGCGAGGACTGGTCCATGCGCGACGTCGTCATCCATCTCGCCGACTCCGAGCTCGTGGCGGCGGTGCGGATTCGCCTGCTCCTCGCTGGCGATGAGCCCGACCTCCCGATCTACGACCCGGACGTCTGGAAGCGGAAGCTCCTCTACATCTTCCGCGACCCCGAAGCCGCCATGAGCGCCTTCCAGCAGGCCCGCTACGGCACCGCCGAACTCCTCCGCGAGTGCTCGCCCGACGCCTGGGAGCGCGCCGGGAACCACCCGCAGGTCGGCGTCGTCACCGTCGCCGACCTCGTGGCGCGCGGCGCCGACCACGTCGACGAGCACGTCGCGCAACTGCGGGCGATGCGTGGCGAGTCAGCGTGAGGCGTCCGCTACTGAATCGGCTGGTCGGAAGGGACTACCTGCGGGCGGAACTGCGGCGGGTGGAACTGACCCTCGGTGGAGTGGTGGTCGCCGTCGCGGGGATCGCGATCGCAATCGCGGAGCTCATCTAGAGACGAGCTACGCCCAGACCTCGTCGATCAGCGCGTCTTCGATGTCGAACGCCGAGGGGCCGTCGGGGAGCGGCAGGGCTTCGTCCCGGAGCCACTGCGGCAGCCGGTCGTCCTCGCGGTCGAAGCCCGCGCGCCGGTTGAACTCGCGCTCCGTCTCGATCGCCGCGCGCGAGGCCTCCAGCAGCTCCTCCTCGGAAACGGGGTCGCCGAAGCGCTCGCTGATGAACGCCGCCATGTCGCCCGGCAGCGCGTTCGTGAACTGGCACACGCCCACCGAGTCGACCGCCATCATCGTGAGCTGCTCCTGGCGGCTCTGCTTCACGAGCGTGTCTGGTGTCGCGCCCCGCGCCGTCACCATGCCGGCCGTGTGGTCGGCGCCCTGTGGGCTGCTGCAGTAGGTGATGCCCATCCCCTTCAGCGTGCGCGGCTCCCAGGCGGGCAGCCCCTGGCCCTTCACCACCGGCACCCGGTCGATGCCGTAGGTGGCGGCCACGTGCGCCGTGCCGCCGCCGATGATGCGCCCGAGCGCCGTGCCTCCGCGCACGTCCTCGTCCAGCAGCCGCTTCGTCCCCTCCCAGTCGCCCCACTCCAGCACGCCCGCCTCCATCGCCACCCCGATCGCGTTCCCCACCTCGATCGTGTCCAGCCCGATGTCGTCGCACAGCCGGTCCAGCTCGGCGACCGCATCCGCCGGGCCGATCTCGAGGTTCGACCCGAGCAGCGCGATCGTCTCGAACTCCAGCGCCGTCGTCACGTGCTCGCCGTGTTCGTCGTTGTAGAGGATGGCGCACTTGATGATGCAGCCCGCCATGCAGGGCAGCATCTTGCCCCCGCGCTCCTTCCCCAGCTCCTCGATCACCTGCCCGCTGATCGAGTGCGCCTCCTCCCAGTTGCCCTTGCGGTGGTTGCGCGTCGGCATCGAGAGCACGTTGTCGCGGTTCACGAACTTGATCACGCCGGCCGTGCCGTAGCGGCTCGTGTTATGGACGCGGGGGTCGTCCAGCACCATCTTGCTGAACTTCACCACCTCGCCCTTGAACTCCTTCGCGTTCTCCCCCGGTACCGTGCGGACGCCCTCGGCGTCGTCCACGACGATCGCCTTCAGCCCCTTCGCGCCCATCACCGCGCCCGGCCCGCCGCGCGCCGCGTGGCGCGTCGGGCGGCCCTCCGGGTCCGTCACCGCCACCGAGGCGGAGGACATGCGGTGCTCGCCCGCCGGCCCGATCGTGGCCGCGGCGCGCGTCCGCAGCGCCTCCCCCACCAGCTCGCGGTGAAGGTCGTAGTTGCTCCGCCCGGCCAGTTCCTCCGCCCCTGAGAGGCGCACGCCCTTGCCGTCGATGTCGAGCCGCTTCCAGCCGTCGGGCGAGGCCCCCGAGACCACGATCGCCTTGATCCCGAGCCGCGCCAGCCGGTGTCCCAGCTGCCCGCCCACGTTCGCTTCCTTGGTCCCGCCCGTGAGCGGGCTCTTGAAGCCGAAGCTCGTGCGCCCGCTCGTCGTCACGGCCGTGCCCGCGAGCAGGCCCGGCGCGATGAACAGCTTCGCCGCCTCGCTCAAGGGATGGATGCGGGCGTCGGTCTCCTCCAGCAGCATCCGCGAGGTCAGGGCGCGACCGCCGAGCCGCGCGTACGCCTCGGGCGCGCGCTCGTCGGTCACGTCGCCCGTGGTCATGTCCACGCGGATGATGCGGTCGATGGCCATGCGGATGCCTGCTCCCGGTCTGACTGTTAAGGGACGGAGGGACGGTTATCGTACAGTAGCGCCCGCTGGGAGCCACCGGCCTCAGAACAGCGGGTTGGACCAGCGCGGCGCCACCACGGTCAGGGTCAGCCACACCGTCCCCGCCCCCAGCGCGACCACGACCAGCTCCGGGAGGAACCTCAGCGGGTACGACGCTGCCGCTGCCCGCGTGTAGGCCGGCCAGTTTCGGAAACCCCACATCGCCCCCGCCGCCAGTGCTCCCAGGATCAGCCCGCCGACGTGGCCGCCCAGCGAGATCCCCGGGATCGTCAGCGAGATGACGATGTTGATCAGGAGGAACCCCAGCACGCCCGAGTCCTGCCGGTTGAAGCGCGATGCCCGCTCCGCCACCACCACCGCCCCGCCCAGCCCGAACACCGCCCCCGACGCGCCCGCCGTGAACGCGTTCGGGTCGAGCACCAGCGCCCCGAGCGAGCCGCCAAGCAGCGAGACGCCGTAGAGCAGTAGCAGTCGCGCCCCGCCCACGCCCGGCTCCAGCATCCGCCCAAGCCACCACAGCACCAGCATGTTCATGCCCAGGTGCAGCAGCCCGTAGTGCAGGAAGGCCGAGGTTCCCAGCCGCCAGTACTCCCCCCGGTCGACGAGCTGGCCCTGCAGGGCGTAGTCGAAGTGCACCGAGGTCACCTGGCCGCCCCAGAGCGACACGTCGCCCGTTGCCGCCGCCACCACGAACCAGGCGAGGACGTTGACCCCGATCAGGGAAATCGTCACCGCGGGACGTTGCCGGGCCGCCAGCGAAAACTGCCGCGTCCGGCGCGCCCCCGCCTGCACGCACTCCGGGCACTGGAACCCCACTGCCGCCGAGACCATGCACTCCGTGCAGATCGGCCGCTCGCAGCGCTGGCACCGGATGGCCGCCGCGCGCCGCGCGTGGCGGTAGCAGGGAGCCGTGCGCGTGGCCATGCGATGAGTATAGGGAGCCCGCACCCCCGCCTTGGAGCCCGGCCTGACTTCCCGGTACCCTCCGCCTCGATGGATGTGCCGGCCCCCGCCGCCTTCGAAGACTGGCTGCGTTGCCTGGACGGCTACGGCGGGGCCGAGGTGCTCGCTCTCCACCCCGTCGAGGGTGGCGCCTCCAACGTCATCCTCCGCGCCTCCCTGGCGAGCGCGCCCCTCCCCGCCCTCCTCCTCCGCCTCCAGCGCGAGCGCGGCATCTTCGAGCCCGACGACGTGCGCCGTGAGGCGGCCGTGCTGCGCTGCCTCCACCCCTCCCCCGTGCCCGTCCCCCGCGTCGTCGGCGAAGAAGCCGACCGCACCGTGCTCGGCGCCCCCTTCGTCGTGCTCGAGTGGGTCGATGCGCCCCACATGGGCGTCGCCGGCCCTGAGGCGAGCTTCAGCGCCTATGCCGCCATGGTGGCGCGCATCCACGCCCTCGACTGGCGCGCCCTCGGTCTCGACGAGGTCCTCGCCGTCCCCCAGTCCGCGGCCGCCGCCACCCGCGCCGAGCTCGAGGTTATCGGGGAGCGCATGGAGCGGTTCCCCGGCGCGGACGCCCCCATCCTCCGACGCGCCCTTGCCAGCCTCCGGGAGCGCGTTCCCTGGGGCGCCCCCGTCGGCTTCTGCCAGGGCGATATCAACGTCTTCAACTACCTCTTCCGCGGGGGCGAGGTGGCGGCCGTCGTCGACTGGGAGCAGGCCCGCCTCGGCGATACCCGCAACGACGTCGCCCAGGTGCTCGCCCTCGGGCACCTGAAGGGCGCCCCCTTCGGCCCGGTCCGCGACCAGTTCTTCCTGCAGGCCTACGAAGCCGCGCGGGGCGATGGCGAGCTGGCGGATATGGCCTTCTTCCGCACCCGCTGGCTGTTCGAGCTCGGGGTCATCTACCACGGCTGGCGCGCCTTCAACGACGACCTGCCCTGGTACACGTGGGACCATCTGGAGGAGCTGCTGGAGTTGGCGCTCGACGAGGTCGAACGCTCCGCCTCCTGAACCCCGCCGCCGCGTTAACGGGCCATTAATCGCCCGTCCATACGTTCCCCGCGAGTGGCGCGAACGGAGACATCGCCCGGCCCGTTAACGACCCTGCTGCATGCTCCCACCCGGATGAGTGAATCCGGTCCCCGGCAGGCAGGAGGCGGCGCGTGGCGCTAGCCAGCTCCCCCGAAGGCGCCGACCTCGCCCGCGCCCTGCGAAAACGCCCCCTCCGCCGCCCCGGCGAGAACCTCATCGTGGTCGCGCTCGTGCTCTGCGCCGCCGTCTCCATCGCGACCACGTTCGCCATCATCTACGTGCTCTTCTCCGATGCCATCGGCTTCTTCCGGGAAGTCTCGTTCTGGCACTTCTTCAACCCCGGGAACGAGTGGCAGACGCTCTTCAACCCCCGCAGCTTCGGCGTCTGGGAGCTCGTGCTCGGCACCATCAACGTCACCCTCTGGTCGATGATCATCGCCCTCCCCCTCGGCCTCGCCGCCGCCGTCTACCTGAGCGAGTACGCCCACGTGCAGACGCGGCGCTTCCTCAAGCCCCTCCTCGAGCTGCTCGCCGGCGTCCCCACCGTCGTCTACGCCTACTTCGCCCTCACCTTCATCTCCGACGACGTCCTCCTCCCCCTCCTCGGCGGCAAGGTGTCGTTCTTCAACTCCCTCTCCGCCAGCATCATGCTCGGCGTCATGATCCTGCCCATCATCGCGTCCGTTTCCGAGGATGCGATGGCGAGCGTTCCCCGGGATCTGCGCGAGGCCGCTTACGGCCTCGGCGCCACCCGCCTCGAGGTCGCCTTCCGCGTCGTCTTCCCCGCCGCCATCTCCGGCATCATGGCCGCCATCCTCCTCGCCATCGCCCGCGTCATCGGCGAGACGATGATCGTGGCGGTGGCCGCCGGCTCCACCCCCACCCTCTCCCTCTCCCCCCTCGAGAGCATCCAGACCATGACGGGCTACATGCTCCAGGTGGCCCTGGGTGATGCTGCCCGCGGCACTACCGACTACACGTCGCTCTTCGCCGTCGGCGCCCTCCTCTTCCTCATGACCTTCGTGCTGAACGTGGCGGCCCAGATCATCGTCCGCCGCTTCCGGGAGGCGTACGAGTAGTGAGCGCCGCCGAAGCCACCCCGGCAACCGTCAGGCTCCAGGCCGAGGGCGGCGTCGCCAGGCGCCAGGCCTGGTCCCGCGCCTCCCGCTACATCCTCCTCGGCGCCACCCTGCTCGGCCTCGTCGTCCTCGTCATCCTCGGCATCGACAACGCCATCGTCGGCATCCCCTCCCTCGACTGGGACTTCCTCTCCAACTACCCCTCCCGCTTCGCCGAGCGGGCCGGCATCCGGTCCAGCATCCTCGGCTCCGTCTGGGTGCTCGTCTTCACGGTCCTCTTCGCCATCCCCGTGGCCGTGGGCGCCGCCGTCTGGATGGAGGAGTTCGCCCCCCAGAACGCCATCCTCACCACCGTCCGCCTCAACATCGCCAACCTCGCCGGCGTCCCCAGCATCATCTACGGCATCCTCGGCCTGGCCGTCTTCGTGCGGCTCATGGACTTCGGCCCGAGCATCCTCGCCGGCGCCCTCACCCTCGCCCTGATGATCCTGCCCATGACCGTCATCACCTCCGTCGAGGCCATCAACCAGGTGCCGCCCAGCATCCGCGAGGGGTCCCTCGCCCTCGGCGCCAGCCGCTGGCAGACCGTCTGGCACCACGTCCTCCCCGGCGCCATGCCCGGCATCCTCACCGGCACCATCCTCGCCGTGGCCCGCGCCGCCGGCGAAACCGCCGCCCTCATCATGATCGGCGCCTTCACCTTCATCGCTTTCGACCCCGAGCTCAGCTTCGGCGGCCTCTTCGACTCCTTCACCACCCTGCCCATCCAGGTCTACAACTGGACCATCCGCCCGCAGCCCGAGTTCCGCGCCAACGCCGCCGCCGGAATCATCGTGCTCATGATCGCCGTCATCGGGCTCAACGCACTGGCGCTCGTCGTCCGTGACCGCCTGAGGCGCAACTGACAGTAGTAGGATGTGAGGCCCCAGCATGTCGATTCGCGTTCGCTCCACCACCCCCACCGATGAGCAGGCCCGCGAGGCCCTGCGGGGCAAGCCCGCGACCGAGCACAAGCCCTCCCGGAACGTGGCCAGGCCCGAGGGAGAGCTCGCCTTCTCCATCTCCGACCTGAGCCTCTGGTACAGCGGCAAGCAGGCCCTCACGAAGGTCGGCCTCGACATTCCCCGCAAGAAGGTCACCGCCCTCATCGGGCCCTCGGGCTGCGGCAAGAGCACCCTCCTCCGCTGCCTCAACCGCATGAACGACCTCATCCCCGGCGTCACCATCGAGGGCAACGTCACCTACCGCAACGCCGATATCTACGGCTCAGACGTCGACCCCGTCGAGGTCCGCCGCCGCATCGGCATGGTCTTCCAGAAGCCCAACCCCTTCCCAAAGTCCATCTACGACAACGTCGCCTTCGGCGCCCGCGTGAACGGCTTCCGCGGCAACCTCGACGACCTCGTCGAGAGCTCCCTCCAGCGCGCCGCCCTCTGGGGCGAGGTGAAGGACGACCTGAAGCAGTCCGGCCTCGCGCTCTCCGGCGGCCAGCAGCAGCGCCTCTGCATCGCCCGCGCCCTCGCCAACAACCCCGACGTCATCCTCATGGACGAGCCCTGCTCCGCCCTCGACCCCATCGCCACCCTCAAGATCGAGGACCTCATGCGGGAGCTGGCCACCGACTACACCATCGTCGTCGTCACCCACAACATGCAGCAGGCCGCCCGCGTCTCCGATTACACCGCCTTCATGCTCACCGACGAGGAAATCACGGGGCAGCTTATCGAGTATGCTCCGACCGAAACGATGTTCACTCAGCCCGCCGACCAGCGGACGGAGGACTACATAAGCGGACGTTTCGGCTAGAAGGGCGGTGCCCCATGGCCCGAGAGCTCTTCCATAAGGAGCTCACCGACCTCCAGGACGACGTGCTCATCCTCGGATCCATGGCCGAGAAGGCCGTCGTCGACAGCGTCGAGTCCCTCCGCTCCGCCGACCTCGAGTGGTCCCAGCGCATCATCGAGGAAGACCTCGCCATCAATAAGAAGCGCTTCGACATCGAGGAGCAGGCCCTCTTCGTCATCGCTTCCCAGCAGCCCCTCGCCAGCGACCTCCGCGCCGTCATGAGCGCCCTCATGATCATCACCGACCTCGAGCGCATCGGGGACCACGCCGAGGGCATCGCCAGCATCAACCTGCGCCTCGGCGAGCCCGAGGAGGTGCCCCGGCGCATGGGCTACATCCCCGCCATGGCCGACCGCTCCATCGCCATGCTGCGCGATAGCCTCAAGGCCTACGTCGAACGCAACGTCGACGAGGCCCGCCGCGTCTGCGACGCCGACGACGAGGTCGATCGCCTCCAGGACGCCGTTTACGACGAAGCCTTCCGCGGCATGATCGAGAACCCGGCGATGATCGAGCGCAACACCTACTACCTCTGGACCGCCCACAACCTCGAGCGCATCGCCGACCGCTGCACCAACATCTGCGAGCGCGTCATTTACCTCGTCACCGGGCGCATGGAAGAGATCAACGTCTCCAAGTACTAGCCCGCGCTGAACCCGGTTCGCCGTCGGCGCCGCGAGCTACCGCCGTGTTGAAGATGTCCCCTGCCCCTGGGCGTGAAGGGCGCTCCGGCTCCCGCTCCCCGGGCTACCGGCGTAGGGTTCGTGGCGCGAGGGGTGAGTGACCAGAACGCAGGCGCTGTTGACCCGCATCACCGAGCGGCACCCGTCCCTGCTGTACGCGGACTTCCGCCGCGTCTTCTGGAACGCCTTCTTCGCGTCGGCCTCGTTCTGGACCATGCTGCTCGCCCGCGGCTGGCTCGTGCACGAGCTGACCGGCAAGGGCTTCTGGGTCGGCGCGGTCACCTTCGCCGGCATGGTCCCCCTGGCCCTCTCCGGGCCCGTCGGCGGGGCCCTCGCCGACCGTGTCGACCGGCGCCTCATGGCCATCGCCGCCGACGCCGTCGGCATCGTCGTGGCCGGCGCGCTGGCCGCGATCACCTTCGCCGGCGTCGTCGAGCCGTGGCATGTGCTGCTCTTCGCCAGCATCGACGGCGTCGCCCGTTCCTTCGGCATGCCCGCCGAGCAGGCCATCGTCCCGAACGTCGTCCGCGAGGAGCACCTGCTCAACGCCGTGGCCCTCTCCGGCATCACCCGCCACGGGTCTCGCATCGTGGGCCCGCTCCTGGGAGGCGCGCTGCTCGCCACGATCGGCGCCGATGCGGTCTTCGCCCTGTCCGGCGCGTTCCTGGTGCTGGCCCTCCAGCAGCTCGTGCGGCTGGAATACCGGAGCGCCCCGTTCCCGAGCGCCCCCGGCCGCGTCCTGGCCATCGGCCCCGTCTTCCGCGATGTGCGAGAGGGCGTCTACCACGTCGCCGGCGACTCCCGCCTGCTGGTGGTGCTCGTGCTCGTCGGCTTCCACTGCGGCGCGACCATGGCGTTCGACTCGATGATGCCCACCCTCGCGACGGACGTCGGCGGCGCCGATGTCACCTTCAGCAGCATCATCGTCGGCATCGGCGCCGGCTCGGTCGTCGGCACGCTCATCATCTCGATGATCCGGAGCGACGCGGCCCTGGGACGGGCGTTCTTCCTGGTTGGCATCGGCAGCGGCCTCGCGCTGCTCGTCCTCGGCTTCGCCGCGACGCCCCACGTCGCCGTCACCGGCGGCGTGCTCGCCGGCGCCACCCAGGCGAGCTTCATGGCGGTCACGGTCCTGTTCGTGCAGCGCGTCGCGCCCGACGAGTTGCGGGGGCGCGTGATGTCGCTGTACATCATGCTTGCTGCCGGACAGATGGCGTTCGTGAACTACGGATTCGGCTGGCTCTCGGACGGCGTCGGCGTACGCCCGCTCTTGATCGCGGCGGGCACGCTCTGGACCGCCGGCTTCGCCGCCGCCTCGATGCTGTTGCCCGAGGTCCGCTCGCTGGTCCGGAGCGGGACCTTCCGTGAGGGCCTGGAGCCCATGGACGCGGCCGACGCCGCCATGCGCCCCATCGCCGCGCGCGAGGAGTGATCACGCTCCCTTCCTGCACGCCCGCCGCCATGGTTGGGGAAGGCTCTGGACTGGCCACCAGCGGGCAAGAGTGGTAGGACAGGGGCTCATGGCGAGTAGTGGGAGCGGAGCCGCGCCGCGGCGCATAGCCATCGTCGGCGGGGGCATGTCCGGGCTGGGCGCCGCCTGGGCGCTCCACCACCACCCCGACCGATTCGACTTCCGCCTCTTCGAAGCCCGCGAACAGGTCGGCGGGAACGCCGTCACCGTCGACATGCCGCAGGATGACGGCACCTCCATCCCCTTCGACATCTCCGTCACCGCCCTCATCCCCTCTGTCTATGAGCACGTCCTCCTCCTGCTGGAGCGGTTCGGCATCGAGCGCTTCGATACCCGCTTCAATTACAGCGTCAGGTATAAGGGCGGCCTCTACGCCCACGACTTCGACTCCGAGATCAGGGAGCAGCTCCAGGACGAGATCGCAAGGTTCCAGCGCCTGCTCAAGTGGCTCCACCGCTTCGGCTGGCTCACCCACTCCCGCTCCAAGCTCCTCAACGCCCTCAACCCCTTCAACTACATCAGCATGGGGACCGTGCTGAACCTGGGCGGCTTCTCCGCCGACTTCCGCTACAAGATCCTGAAGCCCATGTTCATCAACTTCCTCATGGCCACGAACGTGTTCGACATGCCCGCCGCCCTCTTCAGCAGGTACCTCGAGTTCTTCGACATCGAGACCGCCACGCCCATGCAGACCTGGGACCAGGGCACCCGCCGCATCTACGAGAACCTGTCCGCCGGGTTCCAGGACAAGACTTACCTCGACAGGCCCGTCCGCAAGGTGCATCGCCACAAGGACGGCGTCGTGGTCGAAGACGAAGCGGGCGCTAGGGAAGAGTTCGACGAGGTCATCTTCGCCTGCAACGCGAACCAGACCCTCATGGCGCTCGACCGGCCCACCTTCCTCGAGCGCTTCCTCCTCTCCTCCATCCGCTACGAGAGCGAGCTCCACAACCACACCGTCGTGCACTCCGACGCCTCCGTCCTCCCCGACAACGAGACGAAACCCCTGGAGACGCGGACCAACTTCGTCGAGCAGTACGGCGCCCGGCCGGACAACTACGAGATCACCTACATCATGCATAACCAGCAGCCCTGGGCGAACAGCTCCGACAAGCCCTGCCTCGTCACCTACAACCCCATCAGCGACATCGACGAGGAGAAGGTCGTGAAGAAGTGGTGGTTCCAGCACGTCGTGCACGACGTGCGCCACGTCGCCCTGCTCGTTCACCTCTTCCGCTTCATCCAGGGCAAGCGGCGGACCTGGCACTGCGGCGCCCACACGCTCATCAACAGCCAGGAGACCTGCCTCGTGACCGGCCTCGCCGCCGCCCGCCAGCTGGGCGCCGGCTACCCCTTCGACGACCCCCAGGCGAGGCGCATGTTCAATTACTACGGGGGCATCCTCTACGGGTGGCGATTCCGCAAGGCCAGGGGCTGAGCGGCTCCGGCAGGCTGCGGCGTTGCCCGTGTCCGCGCCCTGGCTGATACTGAACGGGCCCGCCGTATGGCGGGCTATCCGTCTGCGAGCGAAGGCGCTCCCGCGGGCAGGATGAGAGAGAACCAACAGGCATGGCCAAGAAAGTCCGCGCAGTCCTCACGCTCCAGATTGAGGCCGGGAAGGCGAACCCCGCGCCCCCCATCGGCCCCGCGCTGGGCCAGCACGGCGCCAACATCATGGAGTTCTGCAAGGAGTACAACTCCCGCACGCAGTCCCAGGCGGGCAACATCATCCCCGCCCAGCTCACCATCTTCGAGGACCGCTCCTTCAGCTTCGTCCTCAAGACGCCCCCCGCCGCCGACCTCCTGCGCAAGGCCGCCGGCGTCGAGAAGGGCGCCGGCGCCTCCAAGATCGAGAAGGCCGGAACCGTCACCTCAGCCGACATCCGCCGCATCGCCGAGACGAAGATGCCCGACCTCAACGCCAACGACATCGAAGGCGCCATGAACATCGTCGCCGGGACCGCCCGCAGCATGGGCATCGACATCGAAGACTAGTTCGGAGAACCCCCCATGAAGCGAGGCAAGCGGTTCAACACCGCCACCGACAAGATCGACAGCGCCCAGAAGTACTCCCCCGAGGAGGCCATCGCCCTCGTCCGGGAGACCGCGACGGCCAAGTTCGACGAGACCATCGAGATGCACATGCTCACCGGCCTCGACCCGCGCCACGCCGAGCAGCAGATCCGCGGCAGCACCGTCCTCCCCCACGGCCTCGGCAAGGAGATGCGCATCGCCGTCTTCACCGAGGGCGAGGCCGCCCGCGAGGCCCAGGAAGCGGGCGCCGACATCGTCGGCGGCGACGACCTCATCCAGCAGGTCCAGGACGGCTTCACCGAGTTCGACACCGCCATCGCCACCCGCGAGATGATGGGCAAGGTCGGCCGCCTCGGTCGCGTCCTCGGCCCCCGCGGCCTCATGCCCAACCCCCGCTCCGGCACCGTCGTCGCCCCCGAGGACATCGCCCGCACCGTGACCGAGGCCAAGCGCGGCCGCGTCGAGTTCCGCCTCGACCGCCTCGCCAACATCCACGTGCCCCTCGGCAAGGCCTCCTTCGAGGAGGAGAAGCTGCGCGACAACATGGCCACCTTCATCGAGGCCATCAACGAGGCGCGCCCCGAGGTCAAGGGCGCCTTCATCCGCTCGGTCACCATCACCAGCACGATGGGCCCCGCCATCGGCGTCGATGTGAACCAGGCGATGGCCCTCAAGCCCGCCTGAGCGACCCGCGCTCTCGACCCACCCGCCCGTCCGGCTCCGCGTGGAGCCGGATGCCGGTTAACGGCCACCCCCGCAGCCGCTACCATTCCCCTGCCAACAGGAGGTCCGCCATGCCCCGACTCGACGATAGCGGCGCCGGTTTCGCCGGCGTCTACAGCCAGCACCGCGAGCTCTGGGAGGCCTTCCAGGTCCAGTGGGGCACGCTGTGGGAGTACGGCTCCCTCGAACCCCGCGTCCGCGACCTCGTCCGCATCAAGTCCGCCACCCTCCACGCCTGCGACTTCTGAGCGCCCGCGCGCACTGCTGCGGCGCAGCAGGACGGCATGGACGAGGGCATGATTGCGGCCATCCACGACCCCGAGAACTCCGACCTCGAACCCCGCGTCAAGCTCGCCATGCAGTTTGTCGAACGCTGGGTGCGCGATGACGCCCGCTCCATCGACGACGCCTTCTTCGCCGAGCTCCAGGAGCACTTCAGCGAGCGCGAGCTCCTCGAGCTGGCCATCACCACCGGCACGGTCGAGCTCTCGCACAAGTTCAACACCGCCTTCGGCGTCATCCCCCGCCACGAGGGCGACACCTACGAGGTCGGCACCCCCGGCGCCCCCCAGTACATGCGCGACCATCTCGCCTCCCTCGGCATCGAGTCGCCTCGCGCGAACGCGGAGAGCTAGCGTGTCTCCGGCGGCGACGGTTCCCGAGCTGCTCGCCGCCGGCGCCCCCGACGCCGTCGCCATCCAGGGCGCCGGCGCCCCCGACGCAACCTACGCCGACCTTCGCGCCGCGGTCGAAGCCCTTGCCGGACAGCTTCGCGGCGCCGGCATCTCGGCGAACGACCGTGTCGCCCTCGTGCTGTCGAACGGCCCCGCCATGGCCGCCGCTTTCCTCGCCGCCGCCGCCGCTGGGACCGCCGCCCCCCTCAATCCCCGCTACCGCGAGGAAGAGCTGGCCCTCTCGTTCGAGGAGCTGGGTGTCCGCGTCGTCGTGGCTGCCTCCGACGCGGAAGAGATACCGGCAATCCCCGGCGTCCGCCGCCTCGACCTCCAAAGTGACAGTGACGGCCTCGCCCTCACGCTGAGCGAGAACGGCGAGCCCCTGGCCGCCACCCCCGGCCCGCCCCCCTCCCCCGACGATGTCGCGCTCGTCCTCCAGACCTCCGGCACCACCTCCCGCCCCAAGACCGTGCCCCTCACGCACGCCAACCTCGGGGTCTCCGCCGCCAACATCGCCGAGTCCCTCGCCCTCACCGCCGCCGATCGCTGCCTGATGGTGATGCCCCTCTTCCACATCCACGGCCTTATCGCCGGACTGCTCGCCCCCCTCTCCGCGGGCGGCGCCGTCGCCTGCCCCGGCGACTTCAACGCCTTCCGCTTCTTCGAGTGGCTCGATGCCTTCGAGCCGACCTGGTACACGGCCGTCCCCACCATGCACCAGCTCGTGCTCTCCCGCGCCTCGCGCCACTCGGAGACGCTCGCGCGGGCGAACCTGCGCTTCGTCCGCTCCTCCTCCGCGCCCCTGCCGCCCGTCGTCCTCGAACGCATCGAGGAGACCTTCGGCGCGCCCATGATCGAGGCCTACGGCATGACCGAGGCCACCCACCAGATGACCGCCCAGCCCCTTCCGCCCGGCCTCCGCAAGCCCGGCTCCGTGGGCCGCCCCACCGGCATCGAGCTCGCCGTCCTCGACCCCGCCGGCGACCCCCTGCCACCGCACGAGCGCGGCGAGGTCTCCATCCGCGGCGCGAGCGTCACCGCCGCCTACGAGGCCAACCCCGAGGCCAACGCCGACGCCTTCACCGATGCGGGCTGGTTCCGCACCGGCGACGAGGGTGAGCTCGACGAGGACGGCTACCTCTTCCTCACCGGCCGCCTCAAGGAGCTCATCAACCGCGGCGGCGAGAAGGTCGCCCCCCGCGAGGTCGAGGAGGTCATCCTCCGCCACCCCGCCGTGCGGCAGGCTGTCTGCTTCGCCCTCCCCCACGCCACCCTCGGCGAGGACGTGGCCGCCGCCGTCATCCGCAACGACGGCGCCGATCTCGCCGAGTCCGCCGTCCGCGACCTCTGCAGCGAACACCTCGCGCCCTTCAAGGTCCCCCGCACCGTCGTCTTCGTCGACGAGATCCCCGTCGGCCCGACCGGCAAGCTCCAGCGCATCGGCCTCGCCGAGCGCCTCGGCCTCGGTTGACGGCCGCCCTCCCACTCCCTGCCCCCTCCTATAATCCCCCGCACCTCAACCCCCGGAGTGCACCCATGCCCGACTACGAAAACCTCATCCTCGACCGCGCCGGCACCGACGGCCGCGTCGGACGCATCACCCTCAACCGCCCCGAGAAGATGAACGCCCTCTCCCAGGAGCTTCTCTTCGAGTTCAACGAGGCCCTGCACGACTACGAGGCCGACGACAGCATCCGCGTCATCATCGTCAAGGGCGCCGGACGCTGCTTCAGCGCCGGCTACGACCTCACCCCGCCCCAGGGCCGCGGCGCCGACGCCGTCGTCCGCCGCCACCGTGCCGTCGACGACGAGGGCCGCCGCCTGCTCTGGAACATGCGCACCGGCATGCAGCAGATCACCGACATCCAGATGTACTACTGGAACATGGCCAAGGTCACCATCGCCCAGCTGCACGGCTACGCCCTCGCCGGCGGCTGCGAGATGGCGATGATGTCCGACATGGTCACCGCCGCCGAGGACGTCCGCATCGGCCACCCCGGCGTGCGCGGCCTCGGCGTCGCCCGCAATGGCGCCATCTTCCCCCTCGTCCTCGGCATGCGGAAGGCGAAGGAGCTCTACTACACGGGCGACAACATCACCGGCACCGAGGCCGAGGAGATCGGCATGGTGAACTACGCCTGGCCCGCCGACGAGCTCGAGGAGCGCACCATCGCCTTCGCCGACCGCATCGCCAACCTCAGCGCCGACCACCTCGCCATCGCCAAGACGAGCATGAACCGCTTCTACGAGAACATGGGCATCTACTCGTCCATCCGCAGTTCCACCGACCTCGACGCCGCCGGCCAGTTCACCGCCCAGGCGTACGAGTGGCAGGACCGCACCCGCCAGGCCATGGAGAGCGGCGGCGGCCTCAAGGAAGCCCTCGACTGGCGCGACGGCCCCTACCGCGACTACCGCGCCAGCGGACGGTAGTGAATAGTGAGTAGTGAATAGCGAGTAGTGGTTGGTGGGGAATCACCCCCTCACTAATCACTAGCCACTAGTCACCATTCACTAATACGGCAGCCCCGGCTTCCCCAGCAGGGCGCGCGCGAAGGTGGCGCGGCCTAGGTGTCCGTTCGCGTGCCCGATGAGCCCGTGCCCGATCGCCTCCATGCGCGAGATCTCGCCCCACGGCCGGAAGAGCTGGAACGTCGTGATGTACTCGTCGCTCATGTTCGCGATGCGCGGCACCACTGCCTCCTTGAGCGCCTCCGAGTAGCGGTCGAACTCCTCCGGCGCCGGGAAGCGCAGGTCGTACGCCTCGTCGTCCGTCATGTTCGTGCCCTGCTCGACTCGCGGCAGGTCCCACGCCTGGTCGAACCCCTGCGCGAGCCAGACCGGCTGCTCCCGGTCGAAGGCGAAGTGGATGATGTTGTCGATCGTGCGCTGCACGTGCCAGACGTCGAACCCGATCGAGCTCGTCTTTCGCCCCTGCGTATCGCACAGCTCCTCGATCGTCAGGTCCGCGACCGCCAGCTTGCAGTAGTCGAGCACTCGCTCGACCAGTCGCGAGTACTGCGCCTGCACCGTCGCATCGACGCCCATCCCCGGCAGGTTCCCCGGCGGGGTCACGGCGTGTGCTCCTTCAGGAAGCTGCGAACCGTCTCGATCGTATCCGGTAGCTTCGCCTCGCTCCGGCAGTCGACGTCGAGGCAGTGCGCGTTGGGCGCGTCCCGGCAGATCTGCTCGGCGATGCTCGTCGGGTGGAACACGTCGCTCCCCGGCAGGATCAGCAGCGGTGTCTCGCACTGCCGCACGAACGCCTCGTCGACGCTGAAGTAGGGCGGCCGGTCGGGCCAGATCGCGTCCGCGTACCGCTCGATCAGGTCGACGTACGCGTCCGCGCTCATCGCCCCGATCTCGGCGCGGAAGTCGGCGTCGTCGTGGATGCGCCGCGCGAACGGTCCGGCCGCGTTGTTCGCCATGAAGACGCGGTTCGCCATCGCCGACTCGACGACCGCCCCCACGCCCTCCTCCCGCGCCAGCGCGAGCGTCGGCTTGAACATGTCCATGAACGTGTCGACCGAGTTCGTGTGGTTCAGGCCCACCGGGTCCTGCCCCACCCCCGAGGCGATGCGGTCCGGCGCCTCCTCCGCGATGCGCAGGATGAACGCCACGCCGATGCAGCCCCCGAACGTGTGCGCCCGCTCGATTCCGAGGTCGTCGAGCACGGCGATCTGGTCCGCGACCATCACGTCGTAGGGAGCGGGCGCCGCGGGCGCCGGGCTCTGCCCCGCGTTCCGCTGGTCCATCCCGATGACCATGAAGTCCGAGGCGAACTCGGTAAGCGGGTTGATCGCGCTCACCGACCAGAAGTCGATCTCGCTGTTCACGCCCCCCGGCGCGAAGCACAACAGGGGAAACCCCTCCCCGAACGTCTCGTAGTGAATAACCGCCCCGTCGGGCCGCTCGATATCCGGCATGCGCCACCTCCAGCGCGCCGGATTCTAGCGTTTCCGGAAAGCCCTCAGGCACCCACCCCACTCAGGCGAGCGCGCAGCAGTCGAGCGCAGAGTGACCGAGCGCGCGGCAGTCGAGCGCAGGACGGCCGGTCGCGCCCACTCAGGCGCGCGACAGCGCGCCGCTCTCCTCAGCGATGGGCCGCAGGCCCGAGCGCTCTCCTCAGCCGCGCGCCAGCGCGGCGCTCCACGCAGCGAGCGAAGCGAGCGCTCTCCTACTCGACGTCGACCGTCGCGCCGGCCTCTTCCAGCTTCGCCTTGATCTCGTCCGCCTCGTCCTTCGCGATGCCTTCCTTGACCTTCGCGGGGGCGCCCTCGACGAGCTCCTTCGCTTCCTTCAGGCCCAGGCCGCTCACGACCTCGCGCACGGCCTTGATCACGTTGATCTTCTTCTCGCCGAAGCTCTTGAGGACGACGTCGAACTCCGTCTTTTCCTCGGCGGCAGCGGCGGCGCCGTCGCCGCCGGCGGCCGGAACGGCGCCCGCGGCCATCATCATCGGCGCGGCCGCCGTGATGTCGAACTCTTCTTCGATCGCCTTGTTCAGGTCGCGAAGCTCGAGCAGCGTCATGCCCTTGATGATGTCCAGGGCTTCTTCGATCTTGGTGGCCATTGCAGTTCCCCTTCGGTTGGTGTGTGACGTTTCTGGCGGGCGGCGCCGCTAGGCGGCTTCGCCCTCTTCGAGCTGGTTGGCGCGTGCCTCGACGAGGCCGTTGAAATCGCGCAGCGTGGCCTGCAGCAGGCCCGCCAGGTTCTGGACCGGCGACCGCAGCTTGCCCGCGATCTGGGCGATGAGCTCATCGCGGGGAGGCGTCTTCGAGAGCTCCTCCACTTCGGCGGGGCTCAGGACGCGTCCTTCGAGCCAACCGCCGTGGATCGGCAGGTCGAGCCGCGCTTCCCGCAGGTACTCCATGAGCAGCCGCGCGGGCGCGACCGGATCGCCGTACCCCAGCGTCAGCGTCGTCGGACCCTGCAGCAGCTCCGCCATCTCCGGCCGGCCCGCCTCCTCGGCAGCCAGCTTGGTCAGCGAGTTCTTGACGACGCGTACGCGCACGTCCTCGGAACGCAGGGCCCGGCGCAGCGCCTGGAACGCCTGCACGTCGAGCCCGCTGTGGTCGCTCCCAATCGCGACCTCCGCGCGCTCCAGGTCCTGCTTGATATCGGCGACGAGCGCCACCTTTTTCGCGGCAGGCACGAACGAGACTCCAGTCCAGCGTTGGGGAGAGAGGAATGCGAGTGGCGCGCAGGAAAGGCGCTCGCCTCGCGCATCGCCTCGGCAGGCGCCGCTTGCGGCTTATCCCCTCGAGGGGGACCTGCGGTCTCCGGCAATCGCTTGCGAAGGGAAGCGTACGACGGCCCGCGGATACGGGGAAGCGTCCCTAGGGGCCGCCCGGCAGCGCCCTCGCCACGCCCGTGATCTGCTCCTCCGCGAGGTGGTCGGTCGACCCCGCCGCCACGAGCGCGAGCTTCCCGTTCACTTCGTCGAGCTTCGTGATGGAGCAGTTCCCCAGCTTCACCGGCACCACCCGGTCGTTGCGGATGGCCTCGCCGATGCCGGCGCAGATGGCGATGTAGTGGCTCACCACGATCACGTCGCCGCTCCCGCTGCCCATCTCGATCAGGGTGTCGACGACGCTCCGGCGCCAGGCCTGCAGCGTCTCGTCCTGGTCGCTCCAGTTGCCTCCCATGAAGGGCCCGATGAACGCCTGGCGCTCTTCTGCCGGCACCGACGGGTCGAACACCTCCGCGACCTCGTCGCGAACCTCCGCCTCCAGCCCGAGCGCCTGCGCGATCGGCTCCGCCGTCTCCCGCGTGCGCCGCAGCGGCGAGACCACCAGCCGCGAGGGCGTCAGGTGGCCGAGCGCGCGCGCCGTGATCTGCGCCTGCTCGTGCCCCAGCGGCGCCAGCCCCGGGTCGAGGTCGTCGAGCCCCGCGGCCGCCAGTCCGTGACGTATCAGGTAGAGCGTCACGCCGCGCTCAGGACCCGTCGCCGCTGAAGAACAGTGCTTCCACTTCGTCCGAGAGCGGGACGTTCAGCAGCCGGGCGCGTTGCAGCGCCTCCCAGTAGTAGCGGTAGGTCGCGCGGTCGTGCAAGTCGCCCTCGTGCTGGATCGGCCCCCAGTCCGCCTCGTAAGCCTTGAGCATGATCGCCTGCCCCAGCTCCACCTCGGGCGTCGCCGGCGCCATCGCCCGCGTGATCGGCTCGATCTGCGCCGGGTAGATCGACCACTGCCGCATGAACCCGAACTCCTCGCGGGCCCGCTGAGCGTCGCCGAAGATCACGTTCTCGTCGCGCAGTTCTAGGGTCACGTTGTGCGCCGGCACGACGCCGTGCGCCAGCGCCGCCGCCACCACGTTCCCCTTCGCCCGGCGGATGAGCTGGTGCTCGAACTGGCCCGGCGATCGCATCGCCGAGGCGGGAATCGTCCCGTGATGCGCCGAGACGAAGTCCATCAGCCCGAAGTCGAGCACCTGCACGTTCGGCAGCGCCGCCAGCTCCCAGCAGTCGTGCAGCGCCCCGTGCGTCTCGATCAGGATGTGGATGGGGATCTCGCGATCCACGCCCGCCTTCTGCGTGCGCTGGCGGATGTACTCGATCATCTCCGCGCCCTGGCTCGCCTCCGTGCACTTGGGGATGGTCAGGTAGGCCACGCGCTCCGCCGCCTCCCCCACGACGATGTCGGCATCGGCCTTCCAGTGCTCGTGCGTGTAGTCGTGGATGCGAACGCCCGCCATGTTGTGCGTGTTGGTGGGGCTGTTCTGCATGCGCGCGGCCATCTGCGCGTGCTCGTTCTCCTCGCCCGTGGGCGCCCCGTCCTCAAGGTCCATGGTGATGTCGAAGACGCCGCCCATCTCGTTCTGCAGCTCGAACGCCTTCGCGATGCGCTGCTCCGTCCCCGCGAAGTGCTCGCAGGACGGAATCACGGGCATCGGCGGCTCGCCCTCGAAAAGCGCCTCGTTCGGATGTCGGGGCATGAAAGCCTCCCTGACGTGGAAATGGGTACCGGGTTCTCCCAGAGTGCGCGAGCCAGTATCGACCCTCACCGCCCCACGGTCACGCGAAGGAGCGCTATCTCGCTACGCCCACCCCGCCAACGCCTCCTCCACCGCCCCGTTGACCGCCTCCGCCGCCTCTCGCGGCACCGCCTCCCCCAGCGCCTCCAGGCGCGCCTCGATATAGGCCCGCGCCGACTCCATGCTCGACACGTCGTCGCTCGCTGCCGCCTCGGCCACGAGCGCCTGCGCCAGGCCCCACGGGTCGGCGGCGATGGCCGCGCTCGCCGCGCGCAGATCGGCGAACGGCTCCGCGAGCATCCTCCGGAGCTGGGTGAGGCGTATCTCGTCGCTGGGCACGGGCGCCTCCGCCGCGGTGGCGGCTAGCGCGGGGGTGGCGCTTCCTGCCGGGGCGGCCGGATCTTGTTGTAGCAGGTGCTGCAGTACACGGGACGGTCGCCCCGCGGCTGGAACGGCACCTCCGTCATCTGGCCGCAGTCGGCGCAGGCGGCGGGGTGCATCTGGCGGGGCGTCTTTCCCCCGAAGCTGGCGAAGTTGCCGTAGCGCACGTACCCGTCCATCTCCTCCAGGGAGCTGCGGTTCGAACGCCTCGCCTGGCGGCACGAGGGGCAGCGCGAGGGCTCGTTCATCAGCCCCTTGTTCGCGTAGAACTCCTGCTCGCCGGCGGTGAAGGTGAAGCTGGTGCTGCAATCGCGGCAGACGATCTGCTTGTCGGCGTAGGCCAAGGAATCAGGGCTCCTTCCCTGCGGGTGTCGAACCAGTGTACCAGCCGCCTCCCTAGGGACTGCCTGTGCAAGCGCTCAAGGGAAGTGGCGGTAGATTTCGCGTCTGTGCAGCAGGCGGACCAGGATGGCCGTGTCGCCATCGACGATGATTCCCAACCGGTAGTCCCCGATTCGGACCCGGTAGTGATTCGGGTAACCCTTCATACCCGCAAGGCCGGGAAAACCGGCAACGGACGGCGCCCTCTGCAGTTGCTCGACTATGCGCTCGACCCTTCGGCGCAGGTCGGAATTGCGCTCCCGTCGCAGGTCGCGACCGAAGGAGGTTCTGTACCTAATCTCCATCCCTGTCTCTCAGGATGTCCATGACCTCCTGTGAGTCCATGAAAGGAGTCTTCATCCCCTCGGCGATCGCACGTGCGAACGCCGCGTCCTCCTCTTCCTCGCTCGCGAAGACATCTGCTTCGAGTGTGAGGAGAACCTCGGCCCCTTCTTCGAGATCAACCTCGTCCAGCGGCTCGAAGATTCCCCCCCGAAACCGTGCCCTGACAGACTTGATCATCGCGGTCGCCTCCGGCGATCACCATCATGGCACGACCGCCTTCCCGTGTCCTGACTCCTACCCCACCAGCGCCCGCACCTCCTCGACCTCCTCCGCCGTCAGCACCCACTCCACCGCCGCCGCGTTCGCGTCGACCTGCTCCGCGGTCGTTGCCCCCGAGATCACGCTCGACACGTGCGACTGCGACGACAGCCACCCCACCGCCAGCTCCAGGACCGTGTGCCCCCGATCCCCGGCCCACGACTCGAGCCGCTCCAGCACCGCGAAGTTCTCGTCCGTGAGCACCGCGTCCGCGCGGCCCCAGGCCGCCAGCCGCGTCCCCTCCGCCGCCCCCTGCCCGGGACGGTACTTGCCCGTCAGGAACCCGCTCGCGAGGGGGAAGTACGGCAGCATGCCCAGCCCGTAGTGGTCGCAGGCCGGCACCACCTCCGTCTCCACCGCCCGCTCCATCAGGTTGTAGTGGTTCTGCGCCGAGACCATCTTCGTCAGGTGATGCGTCTCCGCCGTCCAGTGCGCCTCCGCGATCTGCCAGCCCTTGTAGTTCGAGTTGCCGATGTACCGAACCTTGCCCGACCGCACCAGGTCGTCGAGCGCCCGCAGCGTCTCCTCGATGGGCGTGTCCGGGTCGGGCATGTGCATCTGGTAGAGGTCGATGTAGTCCGTGCCCAGCCGCCGCAGGCTCGCCTCGCACGCCTCCGCGATGCGGTGGCGCGACCCGCCCCGCTCCATCGGCCCCTCCCCCATGGGCGCCGCGAACTTCGTCGCGATGATCACCTCGTGCCGGCGCGCTCCCAGCGCCCGCCCCAGCATCTCCTCCGAGGCCCCCCGGCCGTACACGTCCGCCGTATCGAAGAGCGTGATGCCCGCATCGAGCGCCGCGTTCGTGACCTTCTCCGCCGCCCCGTAGTCGATTCGCATGCCGAAGTTGTTGCAGCCCAGGCCCGCCAACGAGACATGCAGGCCGGATCGTCCAAGCCGCCGGTACTCCATCGTTCCCCCCGTCGCCGGTCGCCCCGGCGCGAAGCCGGAGTATAGGACGCGCGCCTCTCGCACGTCCCCACAGGGGAGAGGGGTAATGCACGACCGTCAGTGCTAGATTCGCAGGCATGTCTGCTGGCCGAGCTATGCCCCTCCACCTCTCGCTCGTCCTGCGCCCCTTTGCTTTCGCTGCCGTCATCGTTGCGGTTGCACTGGCGGCGATGGCGTGTGGCGGGAGTGGTGGCGAGTCAGAGCCCGGGAACCCGGCGGTTGACGTGAGCGCCGGGGAGCACCACACCTGCGCCCTCCGCGAGTCGGGATCCGTCGACTGCTGGGGGTTCGACATCGCGGGTGAAACACAGGCGCCGTCGGGTGTGTTCGTCTCGGTGAGTGTTGGGCGGGAGTTCAGCTGTGGACTGCGGGAGTCGGGAGAAATCGCCTGCTGGGGCAGCAACCAATTCGGCCAGGTGGACGCGCCGCCAGGCGTTTTCCGCTCGTTGAGTGCCGGCGGCGTACACGCGTGCGCGCTGCGCGAGTCGGGGGAGGTGGAGTGCTGGGGAGACGACTCCTACGGTCAGACCACAGCGCCGGAGGACGTATTCAGCGCCGTGAGTGCAGGCGTATTCCACACCTGCGGAATACGTGAGTCCGGTCGGGTGGTCTGCTGGGGCAGCAACGACTTCGGCGGCCTGGACGCACCCACGGGAACCTTCCGCTCCATCGATGTCGGATCACGTGAGACCTGTGCTGTGGCCCAGTCCGGCAAGGTGGTGTGCTGGGAATGACGCGGAACGGGAAACCACCATCCCGGAGGGGCCATTCCGGTCGGTAAGCGTCGGAGGCTTTGTCTACGAACGCCAGGACCACGTCTGCGCCCTGCGCGAGTCGGGAGAGGTGGTGTGCTGGGGTCGGAACTCGTTCGGGCAGACGGAGGCTCCCGAGGGTCGGTACAGCACCGCGAGTGCGGGACACCTGCACACCTGTGCCGCGCGAGAGTCGGGGGCCGTCGTGTGCTGGGGAACCAATGCCGGGGGCCAGTCCAGTGCCCTTCCCAACCGCTACGTCGCGCTGGACATGGGCGCTGGCGCTGGCGTCTGTGCCCTCCGGGAGTCCGGGGCGGTCGACTGCATGCTGGCGAACGGGCCCCGGATGCGGAACGCGGTCCCGGCTGGGCGCTACCGGGCCGTAAGCGCGGCTGCAACGCACGTCTGCACCCTGTCGGAGTCCGGTGAAGCCGCGTGCCGGGGTTACCTGCTGTTCGACGATGAGGACCATGGCCTGCCCGATGCCCCCTCCGGGCGATACCGCGCGATCAGTGCGGGCGCCATACACGCTTGTGCCTCGGACGAGGACGGGGAGATCACCTGTTGGGGAAACAACGACTTCGGGCAGTCCCAGCACCCCCCGGGCCGGTACCGGTCGCTCGACTCTGGCGCCTTCCACACCTGCGCGCTCGACGATCAGGGCGCGGTGACGTGCTGGGGCTGGAACGACCAGGGGCAGACGGATGTCCCGCCGGGAACCTACACGTCGGTCAGTGCGGGCGGGGAGCATTCCTGCGCCGTAACCGAAGCAGGAGAAGCAGTGTGCTGGGGGTCCAACCGCACCGGCCAGATAGGCCTGCCGCACCGTCTTCCCAGGCCCGGGGATGACGAGGAGCGCCACGCCTGCGAAGCGGGAGCATCGGGAGGCACGGCGTGCTGGCCCCTCGGGGAGGACGGCCAGCGAGAAGGCCGGTACGTCGCGGTGAGTGCCGGCGCCGCACACACATGCGCCCTTCGCGAGTCAGGGGCGCTGGACTGCTGGGGCGGAGAGCGGTCGGGGCCCACGCCCTGGAATCCGGAAGAGATGGAGGGCCCCTTCGTTGCCGTTGGCGCCGGCCGCAACATGACCTGCGCACTGCGGCAGTCCGGCGAAGCGGTGTGCTGGCAGCAGGGCCGCAGCCTGGGGTCCGATCCGTTTCCCGTGTTCACCCTCACGACCGGCGGGCCGTAACCCCCGCCCCTACCCCGTGAACCGCACCACCGGCGTCGTCCGCCCCCACAGCTCCTCCAGCCGGTAGTACTCCCGCTTCTCCGGCGAGAACACGTGCACGATCACGTCGCCGAAGTCGATCAGCACCCAGCCGCTCTCCTTGCGGCCCTCCTCGTGGCGCGGCGGCACCCCCGCCTCCTTGAGTTCATGCCCCAGCCGTTCCACGATGGCACTGAACTGCAACGGCGAGTGGGCCGTCGCCAGCACGAAGTAGTCGGCGAAGCTCGACGCCTTGCCGATGTCCAGCAGGGCGACGTCCTCAGCCTGTAGCTCGGAGAGTAGGTCGATGATGCGGTGGGCGAGTGGCTCGGCTTCCAGAGCGCGCGCTCCATTCCGCCTGACGCGGTCTCAGGGAGAATAGCACAGCCGTGAACGCCCCCCGTGTCGTCTGCGCCATGTCCGGCGGCGTCGATTCCTCCGTCGCCGCCGCCCTCCTCGTCGAGCAGGGCTACGACGTCGTGGGCGTCACCATGCGCCTCTGGACCGAGGAGCGCCCCGACCAGCTCCGCGGCCACCAGCAGTGCTGCAGCGTCGAGGACATCGACGACGCCCGCCGCGTCGCCGGGCAGCTCGGCATCCGCCACTACGTCCTCAACTTCGAGGATGCCTTCCGCGAGCACGTCGTCGACCCCTTCGTGGCCGAGTACGCTGCCGGCCGCACCCCCAACCCCTGCGCCCGCTGCAACGAGCACATCAAGTACCGCGCCCTCCTCGACCGTCTCCCCGCCTTCGACGCCGACCTGCTTGCGACGGGCCACTACGCCCGCGTCGCCCGCGGCGAGGACGGCCTCCCCCACCGCCTCCTCAAGGGCGTCGACGACTCCAAGGACCAGTCCTACGTCCTCTACATGCTCGGCCAGGAGCAGCTCGCGAGGCTTCTCCTGCCCGTCGGCGACCTGCGCAAGGACGAGGTGCGCGAGGTCGCACGCCGCACGGGCCTCGACGTCGCCGAGAAGCCCGACAGCGTCGAGATCTGCTTCGTCCCCGGGAACGACTACCGCGCCTTCGTCTCCGAGCGCGTCGAGCCCCGCCCCGGCGAGCTACGCGACGCCGGGGGCGCCGTGCTCGCCGGCCACGACGGCGTCGCCGGCTTCACCGTCGGCCAGCGCAAGGGCCTCGGCATCGCTCTCGGCGAACCCCGCTACGTGACCGCCATCGACGCCGCCACGAACGTCGTCACCGTCGGCGAAGAGGACGACCTCTACGCCGACCACGCCGCCGTCGAGGCCGTCACCTGGGTCGCGGGAACGCCGCCCCTCCTCGACGAGCCCATCGAGGCCAAGCCCCGCTACAAGGCCGAGGCCGCCCCGGCCACCCTCGCCGCCGCCACCGGCGACACCGCCACCGTGCGCTTCCGCAGCCGGCAGCGCGCCCTCACGCCCGGCCAGGCCATCGCCTTCTACCGCGGCGACGAGGTACTCGGGGGCGGCTCCATCGCCCGCGCCTGGCGCGCCTGAGCCAGCGCAGCCAGGGGGCAGGTTTAGGTCCGGGACGATCACGTCCGCAGTTTGCTCAGGATTTCTTCGTTCTCAAGCTCGGCGTCTAGTTGGTTCAGCTTCAGTGGATCGACACCCGGCGCGAACCCGCTGCATATCGGCTTCACCTCGAAGACCGGACGCTCCTCGTCGGAAGCAGGCGGTTCGTCCTGCTCCCTGGGGGAATCCTCAAGTCCGAGCCGCAGGAGGTCGTTGACCACCTGCTTGAACGGCTTCTCAAGCACCCGGGCGCGGTCCTTCAGGGCCGCGGCGAGATCGTCGTCCAGTGTCAACGTTGTTCCCATATAACTACCTTGCCTCCCTGCCGCCACGATGTCCAGAGCGGCCCGGTCGAGACCCGCCCCGCGCCGACAGTTCCGATGTCGCCACGTCCCCTGCTATGCTGCCTCTGCGGCGATGGTGGGGCCCAGCCGGTTGGGTGCGATCATGCGGAGAGGAACACGTCCCGCCCTCGCGGCTGCCACGACGCTGCTCCTCCTCCTGGCGATCTCGTGCGGCGCGCAGCCCGACTCGCGACAGCCCCCGCTCACCCCGCAACCTGCCGCGACCCCCTCCGGGGCGACTCCGATCGCGGTGCCTTCGCCAAAAGCGACGCCCTCCCCCTCCCCCGTCGCTTCTCCCGAGCCCACGCCGGCATCCTCGCCCGTGCCGCAACCTTCCCCGGAACCGACGGAGACAACCGGGCCTTCGCCGGATACTCCTCAACCCACCGGGGCGCCGCCGGTGCTGGTCGTGGTGTCCGACGGAGCGCACGACACGCTGCTCCTGGAGTGGAGTGAAGGTCCCTCCGACGGCGTCACGGGATGGCGGTACCGGACCCGTGTCTGGCGCAATGCCCGCCCGCTGGAGTGGGGACCCTGGACAGACGTGGAGGGCAGCGCCGCGGACACAAGGCGCTACCTTCTTGAAGGCCTGGACCAACGCACCGGGTACAGTGTCGAAGTGCGCCCTGTCCTGGCGACGGTGGAAGGCACAGCTTCCAACACCGTGTTTGCCTCGACGCACCACCCCTTCAACATCCCCGAGATGTACCCGGCGCACGTGGTGGAGGGCGACGGGAGCACCGAGTGGCGCATCCATCGGCTGTCGTGGGTCATCACCATCCCCGCCGGCATGCGGATGACCGCGGCACGTGGGGCGGCAGGGGCGAACGCCGTGGCCGTGTTCGACATCGCCAGCAACTCTCGCCTCACGGTTGCCTTTGCGGGTGCCCGCTCAGGCCAAGCCGTCGAACGCATTATTCGTCAGGATGACTCTCGCCAGCCCGCGCGTGATGTCAACGCCCTGTTCGACCAGATCGCGGCTTCGCTCCGAAGGGTTCCGCTGTCGACCCCCATTCCCTACGACCGGCTTGACCTCACGGGCGCCGCTGCCACGCCGGGCAGCTACGCCTTCTTGATGAGCGCGGGGGATACGTCCAGCGCCATCCAGAACTTCGGCATGGTGGCCGCCGGGAGCGTCCAACTGCGCGTTCACCCAACGGACGCCCATGGACAGTCCCATGTGCTCTTTTATGACCGGGTCGAAGTTGGCGACAGCTTCGACTACCGCACTGCCCCGGAGTGCGTCCATCGCTTCAGGGTGACAGCAGACGCTCCTTCCAGGACCCCGAGAACCTACGGCATCGAGCATATCCGTTCCTACGGCGGCCGTTGCGGTCCTGTCGACGACCCTGCCGCCGCTGTGCGAGTGGAGTTGTTTTGGGATCCCCTCCCTGGCTACGAAGGCCCGGATGGGGTGCGCATCTTCCTGAGCGACGAGCGTGCTGGCGCGGGCAGGTACCGCCTGTCCGATGGATCGTCCTGTGTGATTGAGGTGCCGCCCGGGACTCAGGTAATTCAGGACGGCCTCTACATCCTCGAACCGGATGCCGAGCGACCAGACGTAAGAGCAATAGTGCCCCTCATCGACGTGGAGACGAGTTCACAGCTCGACGTTGAACCGCGCACCTGCGAGGAGGTTGGCCGCACCGTGCACCCGTCGGCTTCGCGCGATGTGGGCGCCATCTTTGACCAGATGATGGCCTCCATTCGCGTAGAACCGGTCGAGTGAACGCAGGCTGATTCGGGCCAGGCCTCCCCTCTCGACGCCCCTTCTCCGCCCCTGCTATCCTTCCCTTGCTCGGGTAACTGGCGAATACGCGGAGTACCGCGGGGGAGCCCGGGTCAGAACAAGTTGGTCGCTCGCCTGGGCCGGTCCGTTCCGTACGGACGGGCCTTTTGCTTCTCCGGAAGAGAAGCAGCGGAGGTGAGCGATGCGCGCTCTGCTGGGCGTCTACGACAAGGCCGGAATCGAGGACTTCGCCCGCGGGCTCCACGAGCTCGGCTGGGAACTCGTCTCGACAGGCGGCACGAAGCGAGCCATCGAGGCGGCAGGCGTGCCTGTTACCGGCATCGAGCAGGTCACGGGCTTCCCCGAGATGCTCGACGGCCGCGTGAAGACCCTCCACCCCGCCGTCCACGCGGGCATCCTCGCCCGCCGCGACCTGCCCGAACACGACCGGGCCCTCACCGAGCACGGCTTCGGGACGATCGACCTCGTCGCCTGCAACCTCTACCCCTTCCGCGCCGTCGTCACCCGGGAGGGCGGCGCCTCCCTCGCCGAGGGCATCGAGAACATCGACATCGGCGGCCCCACCATGCTCCGCGCCGCCGCCAAGAACCACGCCGATGTCATGGTCCTCGTCGACCCTGCCGATTACGGCCCGACCCTGGAGGCCCTCGCCGAGGACGGCCTCGCCGCCGGCGCTCGCCGCCGGCTCGCCTGGAAGGCGTTCCAGCACGTCGCCAGTTACGACAGCGCCGTCGCCGAGTGGCTCTGGGACGGCGACGAGTCGCCGCCCGCGCTGAGCGTCCCCCTCGAGCGCGTCGCCGGCCTGCGCTACGGCGAGAACCCCCACCAGGGCGCGGCCTTCTACCGCGATGGTTCGCTGGGGGAGGACTCGCTCGGCGGTGTCGCCACCGCCGCGCAGCACCACGGCAAGGAGCTCTCCTACAACAACTACCTCGACGCCGACGCCGCCTGGAACGCCGTCAACGACTTTCCCGAGCCCGCCTGCGTCATCGTGAAGCACACCAACCCCTGCGGCGCCGCCACCCGCGACGACCTCCTGGAGGCCTACCGCCTCGCCGTCGTCGCCGACCCGGTGAGCGCGTTCGGGGGCATCGTCGCCTTCAACCGTCCGCTCGACGAGGGCCTCGCCCGCGAGCTGCGCGAGTACCGCAACCCCAGCGACGGCTCGACGCGCATGTTCTACGAGATCGTCATCGCTCCCGCCTACACGGAGGAAGGGCTGCGCGTGCTCAAGGGCAAGTCGAAGGACCTGCGCATCCTCGAGGCCCGGCCCCGCTCACGCGGCGGGCGCTCGCTGCGCCAGGTCGGAGGCGGCTGGCTCCTCCAGGACGCCGACGAGATTGCGCCCGAGGAGATCGACTACCAGGTCGTCTCGAAAACGCAGCCCACGGACCAGCAGCTCGCCGACCTGCGCTTCGCCTGGCGCTGCGTGAAGCACGTCAAGAGCAACGCCATCACCCTCGCCAAGGACGGCCGCCTGCTCGGCATGGGCAGTGGCCAGCCCAACCGCGTGAAGAGCGTCGAGATCGCCATGGAGAAGGCCGGCGACGAGCTGCGGGGCGCCGCCCTTGCCAGCGACGCCTTCTTCCCCTTCTCCTGGAACGACGCCGTCGAGCACGCCTGCCAGGCGGGCGTCGCCGCCATCGCCCACCCCGGCGGCAGCCTGCGCGATCAGGACTGCATCGACTGCTGCGATAAGTACGGCGTCGCCCTCGTCTTCACGGGCACCCGCCACTTCCGGCACTAGGGGTTGGTGACTGGTGAGTAGTGAATGGTGATTCGTCCGCCCCTCCGGGGGGGACGGGCGGGGACCACTCACCATTCACCGGTCACTATCCACTACTCACAGGCTGGCGGAGAGGGTGGGATTCGAACCCACGAGGGGCTTGCACCCCTACACGATTTCCAGTCGTGCCTGTTCAGCCACTCCAGCACCTCTCCGCGAGGCGTCGGGCTAGCGTAGCAAGGGCGCGGGACTCGGGCTTGCGGGCGGCTAGCGCTTGCGCTCTTCCCGCCGCCCCTTCGTCAGTTCGCGGTAGCGCGCCCAGAGTTCCTCTTCCTTCTGCTTCGCGCCTTCGCGCGCGATCGTGACCGCTTCCTCCGCCGCCGTCCGCAGCTCCTCGACGATCTCGTCGGCGCTGCCGCCCTCGCCTTCCCCGATGACGGGGTCGTCCGACGACCCGCCCGTACTCACGACCCGCCCCGGAACCGGCCGCCGAGCGACCCGAGCGAGTCCAGGCCCTTCCGCACCCCGCTCACGAAGGAGTAGACGCGGATGATCGGGGACACCGCCGACTCGCCCACGAACTCGGCCGTTCCCCGCACCTCGTCCACGAGGTCGCGCGTCGAGTCGAGCAGGGGCATGACCTTCTGGTTGACCGCGCGGCGCACTGCCAGGGCCACGCCGATGAGCACGATGAGGAGGATGCAGGCCAGGAGCCCCACCAGCGCGGCGAGCATGCCCAGCGCCACCACCGCGATATCGCGCCATTCGCTCCAGCTGTCGGGGGCCGACCAGGCGCCGGGCTCGGCCTGGTTCGGGTAGATGTTTCCGCCGAAGTACCCGTCCACGAGCACGGCCACCACCAGGTACACCACGACAATGAGGACCGCCGCCAGCACGACGGTCAGGAAGAAACGCACGACGCCGTTCATGGAAGTCATGATAGAGCCATCCCCGCTGGAGCGCCCTCGGCGCCCCCGTGGTGCCTGCCTAGCCGGGCACCAGCTCGAAGACCGCCAGGAGGTTCGAGATCGTCTCGAAGGGCGTCGCCCACCCCAGCAGCGAGTCCACGTAGTCTAGGTCGAGCGCGCTCCCCAGCGGCGCCCCCACGGCCCGCGCGAGCGCATCCAGGTACTGCTGCGCCACCGGCTCGGCGGGCGCGCCGGGGTCCACATCGTCCACGTAGCTGGCGGCGATCAGCTCCGCGAACGATCGGTGCGAGACGCCCGATTCGGGCAGCACCTCCCGCCCGTGCGGGCTCGCCAGGATGCCGACCGACTCGGGCGTCTGGCGGCCGCTGTTCAGCATCGCCAGCGCCTCGATGTTGAAGTTCCGCGCCAGGGGCGAGGTGTCTTGCGCCAGCTCCGGCTGCGACAACAGCAGGTGGATGTACAGGTAGACGTCGAGCGCGCTCGCCACGATCTCCTCGTCCAGGCTGTCCAGCCGGTCGCAGTGGATCGCCTCGTGCGCGACCAGGGGCATCAGCAGCTCGAAGGGCGCCGCTTCCAGGTCCGGGCGGATGGAGACGATGCGGCGGCCCTCGTCGTCGTACGTCACCCGCGCCGCCAGCTCGCGGTCCCCGGGCGGCTCCTGGAAGCCGATGAAGGCCGCCGGCTCACCCGTGCAGTTGTCCCGCCCCAGCAGGGAGCGCACCGCCGCATCGGCGAAGGTTCCCGCGAGCGCCGCCACTGCCGCCCGCACCTTGGGCGAAGGCACGACCTCGAGGTCCATCCCGTCGTAGAGCAGCATCGCCGCTTCGCGCACGCCCGGCGAGGCTTCGCGCTCCTCCAGGTGCCGCTCCAGCGCCGTCCGCACGAGCGCCGGGTTCTGATCATCGGCGGTCGGCGCTTCGGGCGGGCGCGGCTCCACCAGCGAGAGGTCCCCGAAGATGAACACGCCCCCCGCCAGCACCACCCCCAGTTCGGTGAACTCGCTCGTCACGGTCACCGTCACTTCCTCGTCCGGCCCCGCGAACGACTCCGCCGAGACGTGCAGGGTCGAACCGAACGGGATGAGGCCCCCGACGGTGAGCTCGACCACCCGGGAGGTGACGACCTCCACGTCCTCCACCGGCATCTGCCCCAGCGAATGGCCCGTGAGCGGCGACTCTTCCGGCAGCGTCAGCCGGAACGCGCCCTGCAGGGCCCGGAGCGTCACCGCCTCGACCGCCCGGTTGAAGCGAACGCGCACGACCGAACGCGCCTGCGGAAGCTCGTCCTCGTACACCCGCTCCGCGCTGGCCTCCAGCAGGCGAACGGGCTCGGGAGGCGGTTCCCCACCCCCGCACGACGCCGCCAGCACGACCGCCAGCGCCGCCAGTCCAGCCCCAAGGACACGATGCATGCCCGAAAGCCTACCGCGCGACGCCCGCCGGTGACGCCCGCCCCGGCTCGCGCCCCGCCCGCCCCCTCGGCCATGATGGGGGCGTGACCGTCGACCGCCCTCCGTCATCCGCATCCCCCGGGACTCCCTGGGTCGAGCGCAAGCGCAAGCCCGACGGCAGCGAGCGGCGCTACCCCACGCAGCTCGAGTTCGTGTCACCCGCGCTGGTGATCGTCAGCTACGTGATGCAGCGGGGTGGAGCCGTTTTCGGCACGCCCATCGACATCCCCCCCGGGTCCGTCTCCTACGGCTACTTCTGGCGCTCCCGGCCCTACACCGTCTACCGCATGCGCGAGGGCGACCGCATCATCGCCCACCGTTTCGATGCCGTGACGGGCGTCCGCATCGGCCACGGCGAGGTTGCCTACCGCGACCTCGCCCTCGACTGGTGGCTCACGCCCGAGGGGCGGCTCATCGAGGAGGACCGCGACGAGTTCGAGGAGTTGTGCGAGGCGGGCGCCTTCAGCGCCGCGGACCTCGCCGCCGCCGCCCGCGCCGAGCGCGTCATCGCCCGCGCCGCCACCCGCCTCCTGCCCGAGCTTGCCGCCCTCGAGCGGCGCCACGGGATCGCCTGACTGGAAGTGCCGCAGCGCCTGGGGAGCGTGAGGAGGACAACCGGTCGCTGCTTGTCGGGCGGTGAGAAACGGTGCATCCAGACATCGTCAGGCTGAAGTGCTACGGCTAGTCGCCCCCCTCACGCCAGTCTTCTGGCCACACGCGGGACTCGCGCCAGTCAAGCTCCTCGTCGGTCTGCGGGAATCTGCCGTAGCCTTCCGCATACTGCCGGTCGATCTTCTCGGCGGCCTTCTGGGCAAGGTAGTTCGCAGCCGCTTCGCGCAGCACGGCCGAGCGGCCCCGCTCACGTACCTCGGCAAGCTCGTCGAGCCTCTCCAGCAGGTCCTCGTCGAACGTCACCTGTATGGCTTTCATGTGGATAGAAAACTACATGATGTGGTCTATTGGAAGGTGTATCGCTCCCGCATCCGACACTCCCAGGAGCGTGCGCTCGTCACAGGCGAGGACGTGCAACCTTGGTCGTTAGGTCGCCATGCGACCGCCCGACCGCCTGACGCCCCAGCTTCCGTTGGTGTGTAGCTTGAAGGGGCACCGCTCTTAGTTGCCGGGGAAGCCGCTGAGCCAAGCGATGAGGATGAGGCCCCCAAAACCTCCAACCACCATGCAAGCTAGGGTCAGGAGGAATGAGACAAAGCCGCGTGACTGCCCAGTGGCCAGCAACCAATAGGCGGCAACTGCGAGCGCGAGGCCGCCCAGAATGCTAAAGACCCCCCAGTGGAAGATGAACAACAACCCGATCCCGATGGCCGTCCCGGCCGCTGCGGCCATCGGCACGCCCAACGTTCTCCACAAGATGATGGCAGCGCGGCGGGGTTTGGCAGCGGCAACAACTGGCTGAGGCGTACTAGGAACCGGCACGCCTCTACCCAAGCCGTCAATCCGAGGCTGGGCGCTCTTGCTGGCCTGTGGCTGTGTCGTCGCCATCGACGGGTGTACCTTCCCTGATGGGTGTGGACAGGATAGAGCACTACGGCCGCGGAGGGCCTTTCGCCAAACCCCCTCATCGCCTGCCCACCGACGCAACGATCCGGTCGAACAGGCGTCCACGTCACCGGCGCCGGACGCCACCGTCTCCGTGTAGCGAGACTCCCCAGCCCTGCTTTCTCCGCGCATGGGGAAGCCCCGCTCTTTCCCATGATCCTGCCTCATGACTCTAGGCATACCGCTAGCCGCTCCGAGCCTACGATTGCTCCGTGGAAAGCCCCGTGCCAGACCTCGCCGTCCCCGTCGTCGTCGCCTCCCTCGAGCGGATGCACGGCGGTGAGCGCTGGCACTGGACGCCCGAGAGCGACCCCTTCGAGGTTGCCCTCGGCGCAATCCTCGTGCAGCACACCAGCTGGACGAACGCCGAGCGCGCCATCGACCGCCTGCGGGAAGCGGGCCTCCTCGACCCCCGGCGGCTCTCCGAGCTCCCCGGCGAAGCCGTCGAGGAGCTCATCCGCCCGAGCGGCCAGTACCGAACGAAGGCGCGCAAGCTGCGCGCCTTCCTCGATCTGATCGCGCGCCACGGGGCGCTCGATGCGCTGCTCGCCCTCCCCCCGGAGGAGCTGCGCGGGCAGCTCCTCGCTACCTGGGGCATCGGCCCGGAGACCGCCGACGCCATCGTCCTCTACGCCGCGGGATATCCGGCCGTCGTCGTCGATGCCTACACGCGCCGCCTCTTCTCCCGCCTCGCGATGGGCCCCTCCCGCGACGTGCCCTACCCCGCCTGGCAGTCCTGGCTCGCGGACGCGCTCCCCGTCGCCGCTCCCGACCTGGCCCGCTTCCACGCCCTCGTCGTGCTCCACGGCAAGCGGCTCTGCCTCGCCCGCCGCCCCCGGTGCGGCCAGTGCGAGCTGGCCTCCCGCTGCGCCTTCGCCGCCACCCCGCCCCTACCCCCTTGAGCCCCGCGCGGGTACGTTCCCACGATGCGCGTCGGGATCATCGGGCTGCCCCGGGCGGGGAAGACGACCGTCTTCAACGCCGTCGCCCGCGGACTCGCCCCCGTCGGCGGGTACGGCGGCGCCAGCAAGCCGAACATCCGCTCCGTCGCCGTACCCGACCCCCGCGTCGATAGCCTCTCCGAGATCTACCGGCCGAGGAAGAGCACCTACGCGACCGTCGAGTACGTCGACTTCCCCGCCGCCGGCGAGAGCTTCGGCGCCGGCCAGGGTCTCGGCGGGCAGTTCCTCAACGACCTCGCCGCCGTCGACGCCCTCATCCACGTCGTGCGCGCCTTCGAGGACGACGCCGTGCCCCACCCCGAGGGCTCCGTCGACCCCGCCCGCGACATCGGCATCATGGACCTCGAGCTCGCCTTCGCCGACCTCGCCCTCATCGAGCGCCGCATCGAGCGCATCGACCCCGAGCTGCGCACCCTCAAGGCCGGCGAACGGGGCCAGCTCCAGGCCCTGCGCGACCTCCTCGACCGCATGAAGGGCGAACTCGAAGCAGAGACTCCCATCCGTGCGATGGACCTCTCCGACGACGAGCGCCGCCTCCTGGGCGGGAGCCAGTTCCTGACCGAGAAGCCCCTCCTTGACCTCGTGAACGTGGGCGAGGACGACCTGCCCCGGCGCCTCGCAATCGAGGAGGAGCTGCGCGCCTCCCGCGAAGAGCCCGGGCGCGACCTCGCCGTCATGGGCGGCCGCTTCGAGATGGAGCTGAACGAGCTCAGCGACGAGGAGGCGGACGAGTTCCGCCGGGAAGCCGGCGTCGAGCACAGCGGCATGGACGAGGCCGTGCGCCGCAGCTACGCCCTCCTCGGCCTCATCAGCTTCCTCACCGTCGGCCCCGACGAATGCCGAGCCTGGACGGTCACGGAAGGGGCCACCGCCCCCGAGGCCGCCGGCAAGATCCACACCGACCTCCAGCGCGGCTTCATCCGCGCCGAGGTCATCCGCTACGAGGATCTGGTCGAGTGCGGCAGCGAGGCGGAAGCGAAGAAGCGCGGCCTCCAGCGCACCGAGGGCAAGGAGTACCGGGTCCGGGACGGGGATGTTGTCCACGTCCTCTTCAACGTCTGATCAGGCGTCGTCCTCGTCGAACTCCTCGTCCTCCACGACCTCCCCTTCGGGCGTCTCCACGTCCGCTTCCTCCGCCTCGTCCCGGCGCGCTGCCCGCCGCCCGAAGATGCGGGCGGCCAGGGCGTTCCGCAGGATCCGGTAGGCGTCGCCCGTCTCCTCGGCGTCCGTGCGCTCCAGGTCCGGCGGGCCGTACCGCGCCTCCTCGAAGGCCGTGCTGAGCGCCGTCGCTTCCTCCGGCCGTTCGAGCGTCTCGCCGATCCGCTCCCCCCACTGGCGCACCGTCTCCGATTCCTCCGCCCGCAGACCCGCCCAGCCCGCAAGCCGTTCGATGCTGCCCCACTGCCGCGGCATCCCGCTCAGCCCCCGCAGCCCCCAGGCCCAGTACACGCGCCCCGAGAGCGAGACGATCGCCAGCGCCGCCAGCACGCCCCCCACGCTCCAGATGATGATCCACGGCGGCCCCTGCTCGCGCTCCAGGTCGACTGGCGCCAGCAGCTGGTTGAGGAGCTCGGCCTGCTCCTCCAGCGGGTTCTCGATCGGGATCAGCTCGAACTCGACGTCCAGGAGCGTTACCTCCGTCGTCCCGTCCATCAGGTCCTCGAGCGTCGTCCCCACGAGCGTCAGCTCGTCCGACGGGTTGAAGTCCACCCAGCCGTAGGTCGGGAAGTACACCTCCACCCACGAGTAGGCGTCGTTCTTCCGCACCGCGAACGTGCCCTCCGCGAAGTCCTCCGGGTCGAGCACGTAGCCCACCGCCACCCGCGCTGGCACGCCCTGCGTCCGCAGCATCACCGTCATCGCCGTCGAGAAATAGTCGAAGTAGCCCCGCTGCAGGTCGAACAGGAAATAGTCGACCACGTCCCGGCGCGAGGGCGCCGAGCGCACGCTCATGTCGAGCTCGAACTCGAGGATGTAGGCCTCGATCGCCTTCGCCAGATCGTACGGGTTCGTCACCCCCTCGGTCACGCGCGCGGTCTCGTCGTACACCCGCTCGGGCAGGTCGTCGGGAAGCTGCAGGTAGCGCTCGCGCACCCACTCGGGGTAGTTCACCCCGTCCGCCCGCAGGTCGTCGGGCGAGGCGATGCTGACCGTGCCCGCCACGCGATAGCGGTCGCCCTCCTGCAGGTCCACCTGGCTGCGGATGCGCTCGATGTCGCCCGGGAAGGCTTCCGGCAGGTCCGCGATCGAGTCGATGTTGGCTCCCAGCGGCGTCCCGATCGAGAACAGCGTCTCCTCGTCGTCGAAGACCTCGATCTCGGTGGTGACGATGATGCGGTCCCGGTAGGCCCGCTGCTGCAGGTCGGCCGTCGTCGGATCGCCCGCGTTCACCTCTTCCTCGTCGCGTCCCGAAGAGCGCCAGCCCGAGCCCGTGTACTCGTCGTAGCTCGTGCCCCGCACAAGCCCAAGGTTCTCGCCCCGCACCTCGAACAGCACCTTCTGGCCCAGGCTCACGTCGCCCCGGATGGGGAGCGTCCTCCCGAACTTGTGGAAGTTCCCGCCCCCGCCGGCCAGGTTGTAGAAGAAGCGATCGAGCGGTTCCAGCGCCTGCTCGATCGGCTCCGTCACGTAGTCGATGGTCGCGTCGATGGCGTCCGCCTGCCGCCCCAGCGGCACCTGCCACGCGATCACCACCATCACGATCGTCAGCACGAATGCGAGCTGCGCCGCCTGCAGGCTCATCCACTCCGGGTACTCGACCCTCGTCCGGTCCCAGCGCGAGAACGAGCGCTGCATGTGCAGGCGCGAGATCAGCAGCAGCGCCCCGATCGAGAACATCAGGAAGGCGCTGCTCGGGCGGCCCGAGGTCGTCGCGATGATGCCCAGCAGCCCCGCGCACGCCGGCGCCACGGCGATCCACGCGTTCCGCCAGCGGAACACCGCCCACGCCGCCAGGTACGCCCCCAGCACCCCCAGCGCGTGCACCAGCAGCACGAACGGCAGGTTGTCGTTGCTCACGTCGTCCTCGCGCACGACGAGCACCCACTCGTTCATGCGCGCCACGATGTCCTCGACCCGCGCCATGATCGTGGGCCCGTCTCCGAAGGGCGCCGCCGAGAGGGTCAGCACCATCAGCCCGAACAGCAGCGCGACCGGATGCACGATGAACTGGCTCGTGCGCGTGCGCGCCGCCAGCAGCCCGATCACCAGCCCGCCGATCACCGCCGGCACCAGCGAGGGGAAGTCACGCACCCAGTTCGCCTGCTGGATCGCGATCGCGATCGACAGGTACACCACCAGCGCCGGCGCGAACGTGAGCCAGTCCTCCCAGCCCATCACCAGCTGCGGGGCATTGACGACGAAGCGTCGCAGGCGCGAGCCCGTCTCCTGCGGCGGTTGCGCCTCTAGCTCTGCCACGCTTCCGCTCCCACGGCGCTGCTGCTCAGGGCGAAGGCGAGGTCATCCCCCTGCGCCACCACGTACGTCAGGATGTCGCTCGCCGTCAGTTCTCCGTACAGCAGCAGGGGCGAGCCCTCGCCCCCGAACGTGCTCGGGTCCACCAGCACCACCGCCACCCGCACCCCCCGCTGGACCAGCGCCTGCACCGGCGAGACCCAGTTGCTGTCCGTCGATGCCGTCACCAGCACGAGCGTCGTGTGACGCCCGAAGCGGCGCTGCTCCTCGATCAGCAGGTTCCCCAGCGGCGCCTCCCCCGCCGCCTTCGCCACCGCCAGCGACTCCAGGATGCGCGAAAGCTGCTGCTGCCCCCGCTCCGCCTCGACCACCGTGTACTCCTCCCCGAACGCCATCAGCCCCACCGAGCGGTTCGCCGAGATGTACCGCTGGGCCACGCTCGCCGCCACCGTGACGATGTACTCCTCCGTGCTCTCGTCGCCCTCCCCCGCCTGGACGCTGCCTTCCATGTCCGCGATCACCCAGATGTCGCTCGTGGGGTCGAGCTCGAACGTCTTCACCATCAGCTCGCCCGTGTGCGCGGTGGAGCGCCAGTGGATGCGGCTCAGGGGGTCTCCCGGCGCGTAGTCGCGGATGCCGCTCGCGTTCGGCGTGATGTAGTGCGTCCGCCGGCGGAAGCGCCCCTCCCCCGGCAGGCTCGCCGGCGGTGTCTGGAAGCGCGGCAGGTCCACCACCCGCGGGTACACCAGGATCTGCTGGCGCACCCCGTAGCGCCGCTCCGTGTAGAAAATCCCGAACGGGTCGCCCCCCCGCACGAGCAGCGGGCCCCAGTCGTACAGCCCGCGACGCTCCAATGTCGTCTGCACCACCCAGCTCCGCAGCCCCCGGCTGGGGATGACCACCGCCCGGCGCGACGTGTGGCCGGGCAGCTCGCAGGGATCCTCCAGCTCCACCCAGAGCTTCGGGATGATGCTGCGGTTGCTGACCTCGATCAGTTCCTCCGCCTCCTGCCCCACCTGCCCCCGCAGCGTCCGCCGGTCCACGTTCACCTCCAGCGCGCGCGTGTTCAGCCAGCTGATGATGAGGGCGACGGGAACGCCCAGCGCCACGATGTAGGCGATCCGGTACAGCAGCCAGAACCCCGTCCCCGTGGCGATGAACACCGCCGCCACGAGGATCGCGAGGAGCAGCGTGAGCGTGCGCCGCTGCGGCGCAAAGGGCCACGCCAGCACCCGCCGCAGCATTCCCGGCCTCAGGCCCGGGCGCGCGCGCCCGGCACGGGAACCCGCGCCAGGCAGTCCGCCACCACGTCCGCCGCGGTTGCGCCCTTCACCCGGGCCCCCGGGCTCACGATCACCCGGTGCCCCAGCGTCACGAAAGCGAGCTCCTTCACGTCGTCCGGGATCACGTAGTCGCGGCCCTCCAGCAGCGCCCGCGCCTGCGAGGTGCGGAACAGGGCGATCGAGCCTCGCGGGCTCGCCCCCAGGTAGACGTTCTCGTGCGTCCGCGTCGAGCCCGCAAGCCCCACGATGTACTGCTTGATGAGCGGGTCGATGTAGACCTCGCGCACGGCCCGCTGCAGCTGCCGGATCTCGCTTGCGTCCGTCACCGCCTGCAGGCTGTCGATCGGGTGGGCGACCTGCTGGTCGTCCAGAACCGTCACCTCGTCCTGCGCGCTCGGGTAGCCCAGGTTCACCCGGATCAGGAATCGGTCGAGCTGCGCTTCCGGCAGCGGGAACGTGCCCTCGTACTCGATGGGGTTCTGCGTCGCCATCACCATGAAGGGCGAGGGCATCACGTGCGTCACCCCGTCCACCGTCATCTGCCGCTCTTCCATCGCCTCCAGCAGCGAGGACTGCGTCTTCGGCGTGGCCCGGTTGATCTCGTCGGCGAGGACGATCTGGGCCACGATCGGCCCCTCCCGGAACTCGAAGTCCCCGGACTTCTGGTTGAAGATCGACACGCCCGTCACGTCGCTCGGAAGCAGGTCGGGCGTGAACTGGATGCGCTTGAAGCTGCACCCCGTGGAGAGCGCCAGGGCGCGGGCGAGCATTGTCTTGCCGACCCCGGGCACGTCCTCCACGAGCATGTGGCCGCCGCAGAGCAGGGCGGTAATCGCCAGCCGCAGCTCGCGATCCTTCCCCACGATGACCTTCTCGACGTTCTCGATGATTCGTTGTGAAACGAGCTTTGGCTCTTCCAAGGCGTTGCTCCATGCCAGATCGGGCGGAGAAGATTGAGTATAGCAATCTGCTCGCCTCCGTCGGGCAAGCCGCTAGACTGCGGGCCAAACTGGAACGGGCCCTACTCAAACGGGTCGGGCAACGTGAACGGAGGATAGGCGTGCCGAATCGAGATAACGTCCACGTCGTACCCAGGAAGAAGGGCTGGGGGGTGGTACGAGAGGGAATGAAGGGCGCCTACTCCGATCATCGAACCCAGAAGGACGCCATCGAGTACGGCCGCACGTTGCGTGGTCCCAACCGTGGCGAGCTCTTCATCCATGGTCGCGACGGGAAGATCCGAGCTAGGGATACAGCTCCGGGAGCACGTGACCCTCATCCCCCAAGGGGGTAGGGCACCCGAGGCTCCTCCAAAGGCGGTGGGCCAGTCTGGATACAGAAGCCGCTAGACTGCGGGCCATGTCCGAGCGCGACTGGGTCGCCACCGCCTCCTCCCTGGCCGAGCGCTTCGCCGAGCGCGCCGCCCGGCACGACCGCGAGGGCTCATTCCCCCACGAGAACTTCGCCGAGCTGCGCGAGGCCGGCTTCATGAAGCTCACCGTGCCTCGCTCGCACGGTGGCTACGAGCTTCCGCTCTCCGGGTTCGTGCGCGTCCAGGAGGCGCTTGCGCGGGGCGACGGCTCCACCGCCCTCTCGCTCAACATGCACCTCATCCGCTTCGGCGCCGAGCGCGAGTCCCCCATCTACCCGCGGGAGTGGTTCGACGAGCTCTGCCGCGGCGCCGTCGAGGAGGGGCGGCTCGTGAACACCGCCGCCACCGAGGAGGGGCTCGGCAGCCCCGCCGGCGGCGGCATCCCCGAGACCACCGCCACCCCCGTAGAGGGCGGCTGGGTGCTGGAGGGCCGCAAGACCTTCGTCACCCTCGCCCCCGAGCTCTGGTACATGCCCGTCCTCGCCCGCCTCGACTCCCCGGACGGCGGCCCGGCCGACGTCGCCGACTTCATGGTCCTGCGCGACGACCCCGGCATCCGCATCGACGAGACCTGGGACGCCCTCGGCATGCGCGCCAGCGGCAGCCACGACCTCGTGATCGAGGGCGTGCGCCTCGGCGAGGACCGCTTCCTCGGCTACCGCAACAAGGCCAAACCGAGCCCCCGCGGCCGCGCCAGCGGCGTCTGGTTCGCCCTCGGCGTGGCCGCCACCACCACCGGCGTCGCCCGCGCCGCCCGCGACTACGCCGTCGACTTCGCCCGCACGCGCACCCCCACCGGCCTTCGCACCATCGCCGAGTTCCCCGGGGTCCGCCGCCGCATCGCCCGCATCGACCTGCTCCTCCAGCGCAACCACGCCCTCATCGCGGATGCCGCCGCTGCCTGGGAGTCGGGCGAGGACGAGGGCATGCCCGCCGCCGACCGCGTCGCTATCGCCAAGGTCGATGCCCTCAACAACGCCATCGAGGCGGTCGACGAAGCCATGCGCGTCGTCGGCGGCGTGAGCCTGCAAAAGCAGCGCCCCATCGAGCGCTACTACCGCGACGTCCGCGCCGGCCTCCACAACCCCCCGCTCGAGGACCGCGCCCTCGAACAGCTCGCCCGCCGCGCCCTCGACGACTAGGCGCCGGTGGTCGGTGCCCCCACTCTCCCCTCAGCCGCGCCTCGCGAGCGCGCAGCAGTCGAGCGGGAGAGTCCGCAAGCGGCGCTCTCCTCCCCCTACCCCCTCCCCAGCTCGTGCAGACGGTCGTCGTCGATGCCGAAGTAGTGGCCGATCTCGTGCAGGACGGTCGTCCGCACCTGCTCCCGAACTTCGTCATCGGTCTGGCAGATCGACTCGATCGGCCCCTGGTAGATGCTGATCTTGTCCGGCAGCACGAGGTTGTAGCCCTCGTGGCCCCGGTCGGGCAGGGGCACGCCGTGGTACAGCCCCAGCAGGGTGCTCCCCGGTCCGATTCCCGCGTCGTGTCGGTCCTGCGCCGTGGGCCGCCACTCGATCACGATCTCCACGTTCTGCACCCGCGCCATCAGGTCGCGCGGCAGCGACTCCAGCGCCTCGCGCACCAGCTCGCGGAAGTGCTCGCGTTCCATCCCCGCGAGTCTACGGACTCGTGCGCGAACCGACGGCGGCTAGCTCCCGCCCTTCCCCCACACCCCGATCGGATGTACTGTTTCCGTCAAGTAGTGCCTGCGTGCCGCCCTTATCCAGACGGGTGGAGGGAACCGGCCCCGTGAAGCCCGGGCAACCTGTCTCCTTGGAGACAAGGTGCCAAAGCCGGAATCCCCCTGGGGGGAGAACGATGAGAGCGCCAGTGCTCAAGGACCCGGCCCGCGCACGAGGAGAGATGATGTCAGCACCTCTGGGCCGAATGTTCATGTCCCTGGTCCCCTAGGGGACCATCCTCGCGATCCCACCGCCTCGCGCCGGCGAGCGCCCCTTCCGGGCGTGACGCCAACGCGACACCCGATGCACGAGAGAGAGGCATGACCTACGCACAAAACCTGCGCTGCCGCGAATGCAGCCGCGACTACTCCCTCGCAGCGCTCCACGTCTGCGATTTCTGTTTTGGACCCCTCGAGGTCGTCTACGACGACGAGGGCATCCGCAAGGCCGTCTCCCGCGAGGCCATCGCCTCGCGTCCGGCCAACCTCTGGCGCTACCGCGAGTTCCTCCCCTGCGACGCGGATTCCGCCATCAATATCGGTGCGGGCTTCACCCCCCTCATCCACGCCAGGAACCTCGGCAAGGCGCTGAGGCTCCCCAACCTCTACATCAAGAACGACACCGCTAACCCCACCTGGTCCTTCAAGGACCGAGTCGTGGCGGTGGCCAGCTCCCGCGCCCGCGAGCTCGGCTACGAGAAGCTCGCCTGCGCCAGCACCGGCAACCTCGCCAACAGCGTCAGCGCCCACGCTGCCGCCGCCGGCATGGAGGCCGTCGTCGTCATCCCCAACGACCTCGAGGCGGGCAAGGTGCTCGGCTCCAGCATCTACAGCCCCACCCTCGTGAAGGTGGCCGGGAACTACGACGCCGTGAACCGGCTCTGCGCCGAGCTCGCGGGCACGCGCAACTGGGCCTTCGTCAACGTCAACGTGCGCCCCTACTACGCCGAGGGTTCCAAGACCCTCGGCTACGAGGTCGCCGAGCAGCTCGGCTGGCGCGCGCCCGACCACTGCGTCGTACCCATCGCCAGCGGCTCGCTCTTCGTCAAGATCCGCAAGGGCCTCAACGAGTTCGCCAAGGCCGGCCTCATCGACGAGCCCCAGACCCGCATGAGCGGCGCCCAGGCGACGGGCTGCTCGCCCGTCGCCACCGCTTGGGCCGAGGGCAGCATGAATTTCCGCCCCCAGCGGCCCGACACCATCGCCAAGTCGCTCGCCATCGGCAATCCCGCCGACGGCTACTACAGCCTCGTCCAGCTCAAGGACACGAACGGCGCCTGCGCCTCCGTCAGCGACGACGAGATCGTCGCCGGCATGAAGCTGCTCGCCGAGACCGAGGGCATATTTGCTGAGACCGCCGGCGGCGTGACCGTCGCCAGCGTCAAGCAGCTGGCCGCTGCCGGTAGAATCGACCCCGACGAGCTTGTGGTGGCCTTTATAACGGGCGCCGGCTTCAAGACCGCCGAGGCCGTGGCCGACAGCCTCGGCCCCGCCCTCGAAATCGACGCAACCGTGGAGAGCTTCGAGGCTGCCTACCAGGATCGCGAGGGGGTTCCCGCCTGATGGCCGTGCAACGACTGCGCTTCACCTTCCCCACCGACCTGATCAAGGAGCCCGTGATCTACCTCATCGGGCAGCAATTCGAGGTCATCACCAACATCCGCATGGCCGACGTCGACGACAGGACCGGCTGGGTCATCCTCGAGCTCGAAGGCGATGCCGACGAGATCGCGCGCAGCGTCGCCTGGGCCGAGAGCCGCGGCGTCCGCGTCGACCCTATCACCGGCGACGTCATCGAAGGCTAGCCACCGCCACACAAACGCGAACGGAGACCAGCACTTGGCAGCAACAGTCCTCATCCCCCAGCCCCTCCGCCCCCTCACCGGGGACCAGCCCACCGTCGACGGCGTCACGGGCACGCTCGCGGCCTGCATCGAGGATCTCGAGGCGCGCTTCCCGGGCGTGGCCGAGCGCATGCTCGACGAGGAAGGGGAACTGCGCCGCTTCGTGAACGTCTACATCAACGGCGAGGACGTCCGCTTCGAGGACGGCCTCGCCACCGCCATCAACGATGGCGACGAGGTCAGCATCGTCCCCGCCGTCGCGGGCGGTTCTTTCTGAAGCCGCCTCTGGATGTTGCCCCCGCGCGGTTCTCGCCGCGAGGGGGTTAGTCGGGCGCTCGCCGGACCCGGGGAGCGAAGACGAAAGCACGAAGCCCCCGGGAACGGGGGCTTCCTTGTGTCACGCTGTTGCGGACTCTAGAAGACGTTCCGCGTGGTGCTGTCGCCCTGGGGGGCGGAGTCGGCTGGCGGAGCAGCGGCTGGCGGTGCCGCCTGCTGGGGCGGAGGGGCAGCCTGCTGTACGGGCTGCTGCGGCGCCGGCTGCTCCGGCTGGACCTGCGCCTGCGCCTGCGTTTCCTCGGCGGCGCCCTCTTCTTCGTCGTCTTCCCGCACCGCGCGCCGGAACTCCTTGATCGAGGAGCCCAGGTCGCCGCCGATCCGGCTGATGCGCCCGACGCCAAAGAGCAAAACGATGACGCCGACGATGATGGCGAGCTCCAGCGGCCCGAGCGGACCGATAAGCAGCGGACCAGGCATAACGCCCTCCTCGTCCCCCGGCTCACGCCGGGGAATCAGTCCAATCATGGTACATGATGCTGCAATGGGGGAAAGCGCAAGCACCCGCCACGCGAGTCTGTGCTTCCGCCGGCCTTCACCCCTCGCGGCGCAGATCTATCGGCAGGGATCCACCCGGGCCGGCCTCAAGAAAGACGTTCGACGAAGACGTCCATCACGCCCCCGCAGATCTTGTCCTCGCCGTCCGTCGGCTCCGTCAGGTCCACCGTGACGATGCGCGGGGAGCCGTCCTCCAGCACCTCCATCGCCTCCTGCCACACCTCCGCCTCCCCGCAGCCCCCGCCAATGGTGCCGAAGAACGAGCCGTCGCTGCGGACCACCATCTTGGCGCCCGTCTTGCGCGGCGTGGAGCCGCGCGTCCGCGCGACCGTCGCCAGCACCACCGGCTCCTCGCGATCGAGCGCGCCCTTGATCTCGCGGAAGATCTCTTCGTTCACCCCCTGATCCTGCCGCCCCCGGGCCGCCCCCGCAAGCCACCGCGCCCCGCGCGCCCGAATTCTCTACCATCGCACGCATGAGCCGCCTCGCCATCGACCACGTGATCCTCGCCACCGCCGACATCCACGCTACCGCCGTGCGCCTCGAGCGCGACCACGGCCTCGCCTCCCTGCCCGGCGGCAGGCACGCCGGGCACGGCACGGGGAACCGCATCGTGCCCCTCGGCGATGCCTACATCGAGCTCATGGGCATCGTCGACGAGGAGGAGGCCGCCGCCAGCCCCATGGGGGCCTGGCTCCGCGAGCAGACCGCCGCCGGCGACCGCGTCGCCGCCCTCTGCCTCCGGACCGACGCGTCCGGCTTCGACGCCGTCTCCGAGCGCCTGGCGCTTCGCCCCCTCCCCATGTCCCGCGACGCCCCCGGGGGCGTCACCCTCCGTTGGCGCCTCGCCGGCCTCGGCGACGCCATGGCCGACCCCTCCCGCACGTTCTTCATCGACTGGCAGGTTCCCCCGGAGCACCACCCCGCTCGCGGAACCGCCCCCCACCGCGTTGAGCCCGCCGGCTTCGCCTGGGTGGAGCTCGCCGGCGATCCCGACGCCATCCGGACGTGGCTCGGCGAGGACGTGTCCGGCGTGCGCGTCGCCTCCGCCCCCGAGCCGTCCGTGCACGCGGCCGTCGGGCTCGCGGGTGGCGGCGAGATCCTGCTGGAACGCCCCTGAGAGGTTGTAGTGGGCAAAGGCCCGTGTAAGATAGAAGCGCGATGACCCAGGTACGGAAGCGAAAGAAGCCCACGAAGGTGGAAGAGATTCCGGTCATCCCCGCGGGACGCCTCCGGAGCCAGCTCCGGCGGCGCATCCGGCGCTACGAGCAGCGTTATGAGATGTCTACGGATCGTATGCGTGAGGTAGTACGAGAGGATCCGACGCGGGAGACCCTGGAGATTTGCGAGTGGCTGATGGACGACAACCTCCTCAAGTACCTCACCGGGGAGGAAAGCATGGATGGGCGATGGCCCGCCGCCTCGGTCTGGCCGGCTAGCCGGCCGCCAGCCGTTCTCCGATGAACGCCTTGACGCGCTCCCGTGCCTGCAGCCCGATGGGGATTGGTGCGGCGTCGAAGCCGTGCGGGCCACCCGGGTAGACCGCCAGTTCCGACTCGTTCCCCGCCGCCAGCCAGCGCGCGTGCATGAACAGCGAGTCGTCCAACAGCGGGTCGTACGACCCCACCGTGAAGAGCGCCGGCGGCATGTCGTGCAGGTGCGCGTTCAGCGGCGAGATGTCCGGGTCCGTCGGGTCCTGCCCCGGCACGAACATCTCGATGAACCGCTCGATCGCGACCCGGTCGAGTCCCCCCTCCGGCCCCACCCCCAGCCGCTGGCTCGGCGTCATCGAGAGGTCGTACGCGCCATAGACGAGGTTCCCCCCGATGAAGCCCGTGTAGCCGTGCCGGTCGCGCATCCGCAGCAGCGTGACCGCCGCCAGGTGCCCGCCCGCCGAGCCGCCGCCGATGAGCAGCCGCTCCGTCCCGAACTCCGCCGCCGCGTTCTCGGCCAGCCACACCGCCGCCGCCTCGCAGTCGTCCGGCCCGGCCGGGTAGGGGTGCTCCGGCGCCAGCCGGTAGTCGACGCTCACCGTCGCCAGCCCGAACGCCTCCACCAGCTCGAGGTTGGCCTGGTCGCTCATCCGCGCGCGGCCGATCACCCAGCCCCCGCCGTGGATGTCGAGGTACACGCCCGCCGGCTCGCGGCCCTCGGGCCGGATGATGCGAATCGTCGCCCCCTCGCCCATGCCCGGGACCGTGCGATCCTCGGCACGGTCGACCGGGGGCGGCACGGGAAACGCCCCGCCGCCCTCGTCCATCAGCCGACGAAGTTCCACCAGGTCGGTGTTCTCCATCGATGGCATCTGCTCGCGCATCGCCACCGAGGCCGCGACGAAGTCGCGCGTCTCCTGGCTGATGGCGTCCTCGCCGAACACGCTGGAATCGAAGCTCACGCGGTCCTCCTCAGGATGGCTTCAGGCCGAACGAGTGGATCAGGCGCCCGTAGCCCATGTAGCTCACAACCGCCCACCCGATCTCGAGGATCTGCTCCTCGGTGTAGTGCTCGACCAGCTCCTCGAACAGCTCGCCGTCGATGTTGGCGTGGTCGACGAACAGCCGCTCGGCGTAGTGGAACGCCGCCTTCTCCGCCTCGCTGAAGTCCTGGTCGCCCCACGTCGCAATCTTGCCGACGGTGCTCTCCTCGAGGGTGTCACCTTCCCCTGACAGGGGAAGCCGGGCGGCCTGTCAGAAGTCGCAGGCGTTCAACTGCGCGACCCTGAGCCGCACCATCTCCTTCAGCCGCGCCGAGACCGCCCCGTCCCGGATGAGCGGCCGGTACCACTCGTTCCACCGCTCGAACAGCTCCGCGTTGTGCCCGAACACGCGCGTAAAGTCGTCGCCACGGCCACGCAGCCGCTCGGGAAGCTCATCGTCGCGCGCCAGCCGGATGTGTGGGTCGGGGGTGTCAGTCATGCGCGGCAGTCTACCCCTACCCCAGATACGCCGACCCTGACCGCCGGCCCTTCGGGTCCGTCAGCACGTTCACCAGCGCGACCGTGTCCGCCGCCAGCGCCTCCTGGACCGCCGGCACGATGTCGGCCGGGTCCTCGACGCGACGCGACCAGCCGCCCACCATCTCGACCGTCTTCTCGTAGGCGACGGGGAGGAGGGCGGCGATGGGAGGCGCGTCCGGGGCGAACGTCCGGTCCTGGATGGAGTGCCCCGCAATGCCCCCGTTGTTCGACACGACGATGACGACGTTGCAGCCGATGCGCGCCGCCGTCTCCACCTCCAGGGCCGCCGCCCCGAAGGCGTAGTCGCCCAGCACCGCCACCACCTGCTGGTCCGGCCGCGCGAGCTTCGCCCCAATGGCGTAGGGAAGGCCCGTGCCCATGCAGCCCGTCGTGCCCGAGTTCAGCCGCAGGCGCGATCCGAAGCTTGGCATGACCGCCCGCGCAACGCCCATCGTCAGCTCCGCGTCGACCGTCACCGTTGCGTCCCGGTCGAGGCAGTCGCGCACGTCGCGCAGCAGGCGGAAGTGGTTGATGGGAACCTCGTCCGAGGCCATCGCCTCCGCCGAGCTCGCCTCGTTCCGGTCGCGCGCCTCCTGCAGCGTCCCGACCCAGTCGCTGTTCGCGACGCGCAGGCTGCGCCCCTCGAGCAGCCCGTTGAGCTGCTCCACGGCCACGGCGCAGTCCGCCACGATGCCCGTTTCGACGTCGGCGCCGCTGTAGAACTCCTCCGCCACGATGTCGATGTGCGCGAGGCGCGCCCCCTCGGCGAAGCGCGGCGGCTGTCCGAACTGGAACACCCAGTTGAAGCGCCCGCCGACCATCAGCACGGCGTCCGCCCCGCCCAGCGCCGCCGAGCGGGCCGCGTTCATGAACATCGCGTGGTCGTCCGGGATCGAGCCCCGCCCCATCGGCGACGACACGAAGGGGATGCCCCGGTCGACGAGCCGCTGCAGCGGCAGCCCCGCCTCCGCCCAGCCCGCGCCCTTCCCCATGATGACGAGCGGCCGCTCCGCCTCCGCCAGCATGTCCGCCACCGCCGCGAGGGCGTCCGGGTCCGGGTGGGGCCGCGAGATCTCCGGCTCGCTCGTGCGCCAGAGGACGTCCTCCTCCTCGAACGGCGTGCGGATCAGCTCCGCGGGGAAGTCCAGGTAGACCGCCCCGGGACGCCCGTTCAGGGCGCGACCCAGCGCGAGGTGCACGTACTCGGCGATGCGCGCCTGGCTGTCGACCTGCGTCGCCCACTTGCAGGCGGGCGCCGCGAACGCGACCTGGTCCGCCTCCTGGAAGGCGCCCAGCCCCCGCTGGTTCCCCGCCGACGAACCGCCCAGCACTACCAGCGGCATCGCGCTTTCCGTGGCGACGTACATCGGCGTGACGGCGTTCGTCAGCGCCGGCCCCGACCCGACCACGAGCACGCCCGGCTTCCCCCGCGCCCAGCCCCAGGCCGAGGCCGCGAATCCCGCCGACACCTCGTGGCGGCAGTTCACCACCGTGATGCCCTCCCGCTCCATCGCCGCCATGACCTCGATCATGGGTCCCGCCACCACCCCGAAGGCCGTGTCGATACCCGCTGCCTTCAGTTGCCGCGCGATGATCTGCCCGCCGTTCAGTGCTGCCACGCCAGAGCCCTCCGCTTGAGGTGGCCGCCATCGTACGCCCCGCGCGGGGCGGCCCGCCCGCAGCCTACAATCGGGCGCCGCCACCGCGGCCAGGGGGACGCTCATGGACCGGCTTGAGGGGAAGGTCGCGCTCGTCACGGGGGCGGGTTCGGGAATCGGCAGGGCCTCGTCGCTCCGCTTCGCCGCCGAGGGCGCGAGCGTCATGTGCGTCGACCTCGACGAGGCATCCGCCCAGGCCACCGCCGCCACCATCGCCGAAGGCGGCGGCTCCAGCGCCGCCCTCAGGGTCGACGTCACCGAGGAGGAGGCGGTCAAAGCCGCCTGCGAGGAGACCGTCCGCGAGCTCGGCGGGCTCGACGTGCTCTACAACAACGCTGGGGTCGGCCGCGCCGAGTGGGACATCACCATCGCCGTCAACCTCAGCGGCGTCTACTACGGCCTCCGCCACGGCGGCGCCCTCATGGCCGAACGAGGCGGCGGCGCCATCATCAGCACGGCCTCCATCGCGGGCCTCGTCGGCCTCGTCAGCAGCCGCGTCACCGAGTTCCCGCCCGTCGACGGATCCGGCGCCTACATCGCCGCCAAGCATGGTGTCGTCGGCCTGACGCGCCAGTTCGCGCTCATCTACGCCGATTACGGCGTCCGCGTGAACGCGATCGCCCCCGGCTACATCCACACCCCGATGATCCAGGAGGCCCTGGGCGAGGAGGAGGGCGTCGCCGGCTTCCTCGAGTCGCTGCACCCCATGGGCCGGCTCGGTCAGCCCGAGGAGATCGCCGCCGCCGCCGCCTTCCTCGCCAGCGACGACGCCTCCTTCATCACCGGCATCACCCTCCCCGTCGACGGCGGCTACACCGCGCGCTAGTGGCCCTGCACTGCCCACCCCGCCCCGCTAGACTGCGCCCGAATCAGCCAGGGAGCGTGCTCCATGACCTCTGATGTCGACGCAACCGCCCCCAAGTACCTGCGCGACAAGTACGCCATCATCGGCGTTGGCGAGACCACCTACACCCGCGGCTCCAACCTGACCACCCGGGCGCTCGGCACCTGGGCCGTCAAGAACGCGATGGAGGACGCCGGCATCCCCGCCTCCGAAGTCGACGGCATGATGTCGTACTCCAACAACGACTCCACCCCCTCCCCCATGATCGCCGGCGACCTCGGTATCCGCCTCAACTTCTACATGGACGTCTACGGCGGCGGCTCCAGCAGCGAGGCCCTCATCGGCCTCGCCATCGGCGCCATCGAGGCGGGCATGTGCAGCACCGTCGTCGTCTTCCGCTCCATGAACGGCTACTCGCAGGTTCGCATCGGTGGCACGGGCGTGCGCGCGGCCGCCCCCATCGGCGGAGACGCCGTCCACACGGCGCCCTACGGCTGGCTCAGCGCCGGCCAGAACTTCAGCCCCAGCTTCATGCGCCATATGTACGACTACGGCACCACCCCCGAGCAGGTCGCCATGGTCAAGGTCATCCACAGCGAGCACGCCTCCAACAACCCCAAGGCCTACTACAAGCAGCGCCTCACCGTGGACGACGTCGTCAACAGCCGCATGATCGTCAAACCCCTCCACCTCCTCGACTGCTGCGTCGAGACCGACAACGCCACCGCCATCATCGTCACCCGCGCCGAACGCGCCTACGATTACCGCAACACTCCCGCCCGCATCCTTGCCGTCGCCGGGCGCGTCTGCAAGCCGCGCATCGACATGCACTTCCAGCACGGCCCCATCTCCACCGTCGCCGGCTACTACATCAAGGACATCATCTGGCCGAACGCCGGCGTCGGCCCCGAGGACATCGACCTCACCGGCGCCTACGACGCCTTCACCTTCACCTCCATGCTCCAGCTCGAGGACTACGGCTTCTGCAAGAAGGGCGAGGGCGGCGACTACGTCAGCAGCGGCATCATGCG